>JBOHLC010000162.1:0-11558 GCA_050729395.1 Caulobacteraceae bacterium | reverse complement strand
CGTCAGGCTACCGTAACCCCCGAAGGTAGGGGCTCGGCTTTCGTTCGACCCGGCGGCCGTGCGAGTGTGAGCGAATGAACACCGTCCCCTCTTCCTCCGCCATCGCCCGGCCGGCGCGGGTCCAGATCCCGCGCCGGGCCTTCTTCGGCAATCCCAGTCGCTCGACCGCCAAGCTCAGCCCCGACGGGCGCCACCTCGCCTTTCTGGCCCCGCGCGAGGGGGTGATGAACATCTGGGTCGCGCCCGCCGGCGACCTCGCCGCGGCCAGGCCGCTCAGCGCCGAGACTTCGCGGCCGGTGCTGATGTTCTTCTGGGCGCGCGACGGCTCGCGCCTGATCTACCCGCAGGACAAGGACGGGACCGAGGACTACCTCCTCTATGGCGTCGAACTCGATGGCCGGACGCTCGCCTATACGCCGTTCGAGAAGACCCGCGTCCAGGTCGTCCGCGTCAGCCCTGACGTTCCGGGCGAGATCCTCATCGGCCTCAACAACCGCGACCCGAGCTGGCACGACGCCTGGCGGCTGGAGCTTTCCACCGGCAGGCTCGAGGAGGTCTGGCGCAACGAAGGGGGCTACGCCAGCGTCACCGCCGACCGGCAGCTGGGCCTGGTGCTGGCGCAGAAGACCCTGCCGGACGGCGGCGGCGAGGTGTTCCGGTTCGCGCCGGGCGGCGCGCTCGAGCCCCTGTTCCGATATGGCCTGGACGACTCACAGACCACCGGCGTCATCCAGGCCAGCGACGCCGGCCACGTCTACATGCTGGACAGCCGTGGCCGCGACAAGGCCGCGCTCGTGCTGCTGGACGCGCGGACCGGCGAGACCCGCGTCATCGCCGAGGATCCGAAGGCCGACGTGCGCGGCGTGATCCACGATCCGGCCAACGGCGAGGTGACAGCCTACCAGGCGGAATATCTCACCCGCCAATGGGTGGGCCTGACGGAGGACGCGAAGGCGGCTGTCGCCTTCCTCGACGCCCATGCCGGCGGCCAGTGGTCGCCGCTCAGCCACACCCACGACGACCGGGTGTGGACCGTGGCGGTGGAGCGCGCCGGCGCGCCCGTCGTCAACTGCCTCTACGACCGCGACAAGGGCGTCATCACCGACCTCTTCACCACCCGGCCGGAGCTCGAGGGCCAGGCCCTGGCGCCCATGCGGCCGCTGGAGATCAAGACCCGCGACGGCCTCACCATGGTCTCCTACCTCAGCCTGCCTCCGGGCTCGGACGCCGACGGCGACGGCAGGCCCGACCAGCCGCTGCCGCTGATCCTCTTCGTCCACGGCGGCCCCTGGGCCAGGGACGTGTGGGGCTATCACCCCTATCACCAGTGGCTCGCCAACCGCGGCTACGCGGTTCTGTCGGTGAACTACCGGGGCTCGACCGGCTTCGGCAAAAGCTACATCTCCGCCGGCGATCTTCAGTGGGGCCGCAAGATGCACGACGACCTCATCGATGCCGTCGATCACGCGGTGGCCGGCGGCGTCACCAGCCGAGACATGGTCGCCATCATGGGCGGCTCCTACGGCGGCTACGCGACTCTGGTCGGCGTGGCCATGACCCCCGATGTGTTCCGTTGCGGGGTGGACATCGTCGGCCCCTCCAACCTCTTCACCCTGCTGGAGACCATCCCGCCTTACTGGGCGGCGATCTTCGAGCAGTTCGCCCGCCGGATGGGCGACCCGCGCACGGAGGCGGGAAGGGCCCTCTTGAAAGAGCGCTCGCCAATCACCTACGTCGACGCCATCGAGGTCCCGCTCCTCATCGGCCAGGGGGCCAATGATCCGAGGGTGAACCAGCGCGAGTCCGACCAGATCGTCGCGGCGATGAAGGCGAAATCGATCCCGGTCACCTACGTCCTTTACCCCGACGAGGGCCACGGCTTCGCCCGCCCGGAGAACAACCTCTCGTTCAACGCCGTGGCCGAGGGTTTCCTCGCCGCCAACCTCGGCGGCGCCGCCGAGCCGATCGGCGACGACCTCGTCGGCGCCTCGATCCAGGTCCCCGAGGGCGCCGAGATCGTCGCCGGCCTGCGCGAAGCGCTGGCCGCGCCCAGTCATCGGCGGTAGGTCCGCCTATCGCGCTGGGCTCAAAGGGCGCTCGTGGCGCCAGGCGCTGAGCGGGAGAAGGCGGCCGGCCAACGCGCCTCGCCGCGCCACGGTTCAACTTTGCCGCGCCATGCTTTACACACCGGAACAATGAGCCAGATCGCCTATCTCCATCCCGGCAAGCGCGAGCTGACCAAGGCGGCCAACCGCCACACCATCCTCCAGGCGGCCAGGGAAGTCTTCGGCGAGCTCGGCTTCGACGCCTGCACGGTGCGCGACATCATCCGCCGGACCAACCTCTCGGTCGGCGCCTTCTACAACTACTACCGCTCCAAGGAGGAGGTGTTCGAGGCCCTGGCCGATGACGGAGCCCGCCGCTTCCGGCCGATCCTCCACGCCCAGGCGGCCAAGGCCACCGACTTCGAATCCTATCTGCGCGCGGCCGTCCGGGCCTATTTCGACTTCATGGCCGACGAGCAGAAGACCTGGCCGGGCGAGGGCCTGGCCCGGGAGGACATGCCCCACGCGCGCAACACCCCGGAGATGCTGGCCGTGTTCGAGGAGGTGCGCCAGGTGTTCGCCGACGTCATGGAGCGCGGCCTCGCGCCCAAGGTCGACCTCGATTATCTCGCCGCGAGCTGCATCGCCGTGGCGCGCGAAATCGGCGATCTGATGCTGAGGCGCGAGCCGGCCGACGTTGAGGGGGCCAGCGAGTTCGTCGTGCGCCTGATCCTGGGCGGCCTGCCGGCCCTGCCGCGCACGGGCGGCTGACGTTTCGCGGATGGCCGATCCCGCGCCGCGGCGCTTGCAGCTCCGCCTGCTCCTTTCCCTGCCGGCCCCGATCCTGCGCGCGCTGGCCGGCGGCGGAGTGGTCTACAAGGGCGGCCGCACTCTCGATCCGCGCCTGCAGTTCCTGGCCAGCCAGAGCCAGGGCGCGCCGCCGATGTCGTCGCTGACGCCGGAACAGGCGCGCGGCGCGGCCGCCGGCATGATCGCCGTCCTAGGCGGCAGGCTGGAGCCTGGAGTCAAGGTCGAGGCATTGACCGTCCCCGGGGCCGAGGAGGCGATCGAGGCGCGCGCCTATCGTCCGGACAATCAGGATTCCGACGCGCCCCTGATGCTGTTCGCCCATTTCGGCGGCGGGGTGATCGGCGATCTCGATACCTGCGAGGCGTTCTGCTCGATCCTGGCCAAGGTCGCGCGCTGCGCGGTGCTGTCGGTCGCCTATCGCCTGGCCCCGGAATACCGCTTTCCCGATGGCCTCGACGACATGCTGGCCGCCTACCGCTGGGCGCGCGACAAGACGGACCGCTTCGGCGCGCCCGTAGCCAAGGTCGCCGTCGGCGGCGATTCCATGGGCGGCAATTTCGCCGCCGTGATCTGCCAGGAGATGAAGCGCCTGGGCGAGGCCCAACCGGCCCTGCAGCTGCTCATCTACCCCGCGCTGGACGTGGCCGGTGAAGGGGCCTCGATGGAGACCTATGCCGACGCCTGGCCGCTGTCGCGCGACACCATGGAATGGTTCATGGGCCACTACATGGGTCCGGAGGACTCGCCGCTCGATCCGCGCCTCTCGCCGGTGAAGGCGGCCGACCTCTCGGGCCTGGCCCCGGCGGTCATCGCCGCCGCCGGCTTCGACCCGCTGCTCGATCAGGGCGAGGCCTATGCCCGCCGCCTGAACGAGGCTGGCGGCGCCTGCCGCTATCGCCGCTACGACGCCCTGGCGCACGCCTTTACGGCCATGACCGGCGTGGTCCCGGCCGCCGACGCGGCCTGCCGCGAGATCGCCGCCCTGACGCGCGAAATGATGATGGGCGCGCCGGCCTGATGCGCGCGCTGGTGGTCGAGCGCTTGGCGGCGGACTATGCTGGCTGCGCGGTGAGGGAGATCGAGACGCCGGCGCCTGGCCCCGACGAGGTCCGCGTCCGCCTCCGCGCCGCGGCGGTCAATTTCCCCGACCTGCTGATGACGCGGGGGGAATACCAGCACAAGCCGGACCTGCCGTTTGTTCCGGGCCTGGAGTGGTCGGGCGAGGTCGAGGCGCTGGGCGAGGGCGTCGATCGCTGGCGGATCGGCGACGCGGTCGTCGGCGGCGGACGCGCCTTCGCCGAATATGCGGTCGCCCCAGCCGCCAGCGTGCGCGCCAAGCCGGCCAACTTCTCCTTCGCCCAGGCCGCGGCCTATGGCGCCGCCTATCTCACCGCCTACGTCGCCCTGGTTCGTCGGGCGCGGGCCGAGGCGGGCGAATGGGTCCTGGTTCACGGCGCGGCCGGCGGCGTGGGTCTCGCCTGCGTCGACCTGGCCAAGATGCTGGGCCTGAGAGTCATCGCCGCCTCGGCCTCGGACGACAAGCTGGCGGTCGTGGCGCGCGACTATGGGCCGGACACGGTGCTCAACATCGCCGGCGGCTTCCGCGAGAAGGTCAAGGCGTTGACCGGGGGACACGGCGCGGACATCGTCTTCGATCCGGTCGGCGGCGACGTGTTCGACGAAAGCGTGCGCTGCATCGCTTTCGACGGCCGCCTGCTGGTGATCGGCTTCACCTCCGGCCGGATTCCGTCGATCGGCGTCAACATGCCGCTGATCAAGGGCTTTTCGGTCATGGGTGTACGCGCCGGCGAATATGGCCGCAGGTTCCCAAAGCGCGGGGCGGAGAACCAAGCCGCCATCTGGCGCCTGGCCGAGGAGGGACGCACCCATCCCCGCGTCCACGCCGAGTTGCCGCTGGCGCGATGGCGAGACGCGTTCGACCTCCTGGCCGACCGCCAGGTCATCGGCAAGGCCGTGATCCGCCCGGATCTGTGAGACTCAGACTTTAGCGTCGGGCGCCTCTCGGTGTGTGGACCTCGGCCGGCCCCATTTCACTTTCGACGTGACCATGAATTCGACCTCTCCGCCTTCGGCGAAAGGAGCCACGATGGCTCGCAGGTCCGCATCGAAATTCTGAGCGGCGTTGCCCACCTTTGATCGCGCCCAGGTGGCGCGAGAGTGTTCGGCCTCGATCAGGTCTTCGACGCTTTGCCTGACTTGATAGGTGAAGCTCTCGGCCCCGGCGATATCGATCCACGGCTCGCGCGCGGCGGCGCGCGCGCGAAATTCGGCATCGTCCCATACTCCCCCGAGCCGACCGACCCATTCCATGATGATCGCCTTCCAGTCATCGATCCATGGCGCATCGGCCGGCCCATCGCCGCCGATCAGGGCCAGATAGCCATCCGGCGCGAGGGCGGCCGCGAGCTTTGGCATGACGCGCGCGCAGTTCATCCAATGGACGCTGGCGCCCGCCACCGCGAGGTCAAGGACCGCGTTAAGTCTCACCTCCTCCGCCGTCGCCTCGATCCAACGAATGTTGGGGTGCGCGCCAGCGTCGAGACTTCGGCCGAGCCTCAGCATCGCCGCGGATGGATCGACCGCGAGGACCTCCCCGAAACGCGGGGCGAACGCGCACGCGAACTGACCAAGTCCGCAGCCGAGATCGAGCGCGCAGTTCCTGCCAGAGGTCAGGTCGAGCAGGCGTTGAAGCAGCGCGGGCGGATACTTGGTGCGATGGGCGTAAGCGCGGACAACATCCTCATCCTCGAACTCGCCGCCGGTGTTAGGGACGAAGCTTGGCATCGTTCCGCCGCCTCTGACCGCGGTCTCGTTCCATGATTTCATGCACGTTGCCGCCGGGCGCGTGGAACGCCGCATACCGGACGCCGCTGCGCGCGTCTTGCGCCGGCGCTTCGTGAAGGAATGTGACCCCCCGCGCTTTGAGCCGGCGCATCGCGGCCTCCACCGACGGAACTTCGAAAGCGCACGCGGTCCCGGCCGTGCCGCCGTGTTTGTGCCCCCGCGGCGCCTCGTCTTCGCACTGGAAGACGCGAAACTCGGTCCCGCCCAGATCGAACGTCAACGCGTTCGCCGTCTTTTCCGTCAGCTCCAACGCCAGCACATCCCGGTAGAAGCGCTCTGCCTCGTCGAGGTCGGGCGTGAACACCATCGTCGATCCGAGTTTCACGCGACCTGGTTCGCGCGTTCGATCACGCGCTCGATGTTCCGGCGGCGGGCGTCGAATTGCGTGGCGATGTCCTGGTCGCTGTCCTGCAGCGCCTGCACGTCGGTCTTGGCGTAGTCGATCACGCCCATCTCGGTGTAGCCGTCGCGGATGCGCTCGCCCCACAGGCCGATGTCCTTCACGATCGGCACGATGCGGGTGAAGAGCGAATTGCGGAACTTCTCCATGAAGCCGCTCTCGTACATGGCCGTGGCGCACTCCTCGATCGGCAGGCCGAGATTTTGCCACAGCTCCACCGCGTCGAACCGGTCGCGCATCAGGTAGGATGCTTCCAGCAGGAACTCCTCGCGCTCGTCGCGCTCCTTCTGGCTGAGCTGGGGATAGTAGTCGCGCAGAGCGAGGCGACCGAACGCCACGTGGCGCGACTCATCCTGCATCACATAGGCGTTCACCTGCGCGCACAGCTCGTTCTGGGCGTTGTCGCGGATCTGGCCGAAGGCGGCCAGCGCCAGGCCCTCGATCACCACCTGCATGCCGAGATAGGTCATATCCCAGCGCGAATCCCTGAGCGTCTGGTCGATCAGCTCCTTGAGCGGCGCGGTCATCGGATAGGCCACGCCGAACTTGGTCAGCAGGCGCTTGTAGGCCTCCACATGCCGGGCCTCGTCGATCGTCTGGGTGGCGGCGTAGAACTTGGAGTCGACGTCCGGAACCTGGGTCACGATCTTGGCCGCGCAGATCAGCGCGCCCTGTTCGCCCTGCATGAACTGCGACAGCTGCCAGGCCTGGAAGTGGCGGCGCACATGCGCCTTCTCCCTGGCGCTCATCTTGAGATAGCAGCCGGCCATGTGGATTGGCAGCGACTCCTCGGGCATCTGCTCGGGGTTTTCCTCGTCGAGCTCCTGGGACCAGTCGATGCGCGTGGCCGCGTCCCACTGCATCTCCTTGCCCTTGGCGTAGAGGCCCATCATCCCCGCGCGGCCGTCGTCGTAGTCCCAGTTGAAGGTCACTTCGAAGTCTTGCGGAACCGACCAGGTCGAGCCCTCGGTCGCCAGCGCATAGAGGTCCGTCACCGCCGTCATGGCCGTCTCTCCCGGTTGGTTTCGGAGCCTAGCCCCATGCAAGCGGCCAGGGCAATCACCGACCAGGCGCTCGTCAAACGACGCGCGATGCGCGTCAGGCGTCGGATTTCCATGCGCCTCTGCTATTCTCAGCGCCATGCGGCCGCGCAAGAAATCCCGGCGCGAAGAGCTGATCGAGGCGCGCGAGACGGTGCGCCGGCAGATCGAGATCTTGCGCAATCCCGCGCGTGGGCGGGATTTCACGCCCCTGAGCCGCCAGCTCGTCGCCGACCTTCGCGCCACGCTGCGCGAGCTCGAGACGTGCCTGGCCGACCTCGGACCCGGCGAGCGTTAGTCCATCAGCTTCATGGTCAGATAGCTCATGGTCAGGGCCGTGGTGTGGGCGGCCTGCTTGAGATCGGCCCCGGCGGCGTGGCCGCCCTCGGTGTTCTCCCAGTAGTAGAACGGCAGGCCCATCGCCTCCATGCGGGCGGCGAACTTGCGCGCGTGCTGTGGCCCGACGCGGTCGTCCTTGGTGGTGGTGAAGATGAACGGCTCGGGATAGGCGACGCCGGGCTTGAGGTTCTGGTAGGGCGAGGTCTTGAGCCAGAAGGCCATTACCGCGGGATCGGTGTTGACGTCGCCGTACTCACCTTCCCACGATGCGCCGGCGGCGATATTGGAGATGCGGATCATGTCCAGCAGCGGCACTTCGATGACCACGGCGCGGTAGAGTTCCTGGTGCTGGGTGAACTCCACCCCCATCAGCAAGCCGCCGTTGGAGCCGCCGATGATGCCCAGGCGCCGGGGGCTGGTGATCTTGCGCGCGATCAGGTCCTTGGCCACGGCGGCGAAGTCGTCATAGACGATCTGGCGCTTCACTCCGAGGCCGGCCTCGTGCCAGGCCGGACCGAACTCGCCGCCGCCGCGGATATTGGCCAGGACATAGGCCCCGCCGCGCTCCAGCCACAGCTTGCCGATGGCCGGCGAGTAGTAGGGCGTCATGCTGATCTGAAAGCCGCCATAGGCGGTCATCAGCGTCGGGGTCGAGCCGTCAAGGCGGATGTCGCGTCGATGGACGACGAAATAGGGGATCCTGGTCCCGTCCGAGGAGGTCGCCTCGAGCTGCTCGACCACATCCCGCGAGGCGTCGAACTTCGCCGGCATGAACTTGGCCAGCTTTAGCGAGCCGCTCGCGCCGTCGGCCAGATAGAGACCATTCGGATCGAGGAAGCCGCTGGCGCTGATGAAGGCGAGGTCCGAGCGGTGGTCGGTGTCGGCGATGCCGATCGAGAGGTTGTCCGGCAGGGCGAGGCGCGCGCGCGTCCAGCTTCCGTCGGCCGTCGGCGTGAAGACGAAGGCGCGGCCGCGCACATTGTCCAGCGTGGTGACGATGAGCTTGTCGCGCGTGGCGGCCACCTCGCCCAGGGACTCGCGCGGTCCAGGGGCCCAGATGAGCTTCGGCCGCGGATGGCCGGGATCAGCCTTCACCGCGGCGAGGTCGAGCTGGACCAGCGAGCCGGGCGCGAAGCTCTCTCCGGCCACGCTCCATGCATCGTCCAGCCGCACGATCACCCGCCCTTCGACCAGATCCTCGATGCTGGCCTTGGCCGGGATGGCCACGCGCTCGGCCCCCTTGGGCGTCAGCACCCAGGTCTCATGGCGGAAGGTGTCGAGCGGCCGCGCCATGGCTTCCAGCACGCGGCCCTGGCCGTCCATAAGCACCTCGGGGCTGACCCCATAGCCGCCGTCTGACTTCGCGCCGCGATAGACTTCGGCCGCGGCGCCTGGCGGCTGGCCGCGCGTCAGGCGCTTGACGATGTAGGGATAGCCGGACGGCGTGACATCGCCTGGGGTCCACTCGCTGGCCACCAGCAGATGGTTGGCGTCCTCCCAGGCCACGCGATGCTTGCCGCGCGGCAGGTGGAAACCCCCGGCGACGAAGGCGTCCTTGTCCAGGTCGAACTCGCGCACCTCGACCGCGTCCTCGCCGCCGTCCGACAGCGAGACCAGGCACAGGCGCTCGGCCGGGCGCAGGCAGTCCATGCCCTTGAACACCCAGCTCTTGCCCTCGGCCTTGCCCAAGGCGTCGATGTCGAGGACCGTGGTCCACTTCGGCGCCGCGGCGCGGTAGTCGGCGAGCGAAGTCTTGCGCCAGTAGCCGCGCAGGTGCCCGCCATCCTGCCAGAAGTTGTAGATCTCGCCGTGGATGAAATTCGGCGCGGGGATGCGGTCCTCGGCGGCGGCCAGCGCCAGGGCCTCGTCATAGAAACCCCGGTAGCGCGGATCGGCCTCCAGCTTCTTGGCGCTCTCATTGTGCGCCTCGACCCAGGCCATGGCCCGGGGCGAGGAGACGCTCTCCAGCCAGACGTAGGGGTCGGGCGGCGGAGACTGGGCGGAGGCGATTGCGGGGAGGGTCAGAGTGGCGATCACGGCGAGGAGGGCAAGGCGCATGGGGCGCCGTTTGATCCGGCTTTGGCGGGTTTTGCAACCGCGCCGGTGGGGCGTGGCTCGCTTGGTCGGGGCGGGACTTCCTCGCCCCAGCTTCGTGTCCCCAGTCGAAAGCCGGCGTGATTCGTCCTCGATTTCCCGCCCGGAATGAGAGAAACGCAGTCGAACATCGCCTCATCAACCTTAGGCGCGCGACGCATGTTGAGCTTGTTTCCCAATCCCGGCGACGGGGACCTGAGCGCGGGTGGCGTTATCTGGCTCGATCTTCTGGAGCCCACCGAGGCCGAGATAGCCAAGGTTGAAAAGCTGATCGGCCGACCGCTGCCGACATTCGATTCGCTCAGCGAAATAGAAGCGTCGAGCCGATTGCGGGAGACGGACGGCGTGCTCACGATGAGCATGCCGACCGCGCTGCACAAGTCGCCGGACGATCCAAGTGTCGCTCCCGCCGGCTTTGTGCTGTCGCCTGAGCGGCTGGTCACGATCCGCTACATGGCCCTGCCCGCTTTCGATGCCGTGCGCAAGCGGTTGGAAGCGGCCCACGCCCAGCCGTCCGGCGGCTTCGAAGTGTTCACCGAACTCTGCGAAGAGATTGTCGATCGCATCGCTGACATCCTCGAGCGCATCGCCGAGGAGATCGGCCGGCTGTCTCTGGCGGCATTCCACACCGACGACTCCGAAGGGCGCCACGCGGTGCGCTCCAACCGGCTTCTGCGCACGCAGCTACGGCAGGTTGGCCAGCTCGGTGATCGGCTGTCCGAGGCGCGCGACAGCCTGGTCGGGCTGGGCCGCATCGTCGCCTTCACCGAGCAGGTGGGCTGCGGCGCGGCCGAGGCGAAGGTCAAGACGCGCTTGGCCGTCCTGCGCCAGGACCTGAGCTCGATTGGCGACTATGACGAGCATCTGTCCAACAAGGTGCAGTTCATTCTCGACGCCATCGTCGGGCTGATCGGCATCGCCCAGAACGACATTTTCAAGGTGCTCACCATTGTTTCCATCGTGGGCATTCCCCCCACCCTCGTGGCTGGCATCTATGGTATGAATTTCAAGAACATGCCGGAATATAACTGGGTGTTCGGCTATCAATATGGATTGGCGATGATCGCGCTTACCACCGTGCTGCCCCTGATCTGGTTCAAGATGAAGGGCTGGTTCTAGGCAGATCAGGTCGGCGTCTCTCATCGAGGCCCCGGCCAAGAATTGACACCGGCGGCGCGCTCGCCTATGCCCGCGCGCTCATTTCTCCCCTGGAGCTTCGAAGTGAAGCGGACCTTCCAACCGTCCCGACTCGTGCGCAAGCGCCGTCACGGCTTCCGCTCGCGCATGGCGACCAGGAACGGCCAGAAGGTCATCGCCCGCCGCCGCGCGCGTGGCCGCAAGCGCCTGACAGCCTAGGGCCAACGACCCCTCCGCCTCAAATCGAACGCCTGAGGAAGCGCCGCGACTTCCTGGCCGCGGCCAAGGGCAAGGCCAGCGCGGCGGGCGCGGTCGGGGCCCAGGCGCGGGACCGGTCCGACGGGGCGCCGACCGTCCGGCTGGGCTTCACCGCCACGCGGCGGATCGGCGGCGCGGTTGTGCGCAATCGGGCCAAGCGGCGCCTGCGCGAGGCGGCCCGGCTGCTGGCCCCCCTTCATGCCAGGCCCGGTTGCGACTATGTGTTCATCGCGCGCCAGGGGACGGTCAGCCGGCCCTGGGCGCGCCTGCTTGACGATATGAAAGCCACATTGATAAGGCTCGCCGCCGACCTGTGAGCCTGGGCGAGCAGACGCCTCTTCCTCCGCTAGGGACTTTGGGCCGAACCCCGCTAGATGCCGACCGAACACCGCAACCTCGTCGCCTTCGTCATCGTGGCCGGGCTTATCCTGTTGGCCTACCAGATGTTCATCGTCGGGCCACAGGCCAAGCGGCTGGCGGCGGAACACGCCGCCGCCCAGGCCCACGCGCCGGTCGCCGCCGCCGTCCAGCGGGGCCCGACCGCGATGCCCCTCGCGCGCGCCCTGGCCC
>JBOHLC010000161.1:0-12331 GCA_050729395.1 Caulobacteraceae bacterium | reverse complement strand
GGTGCGTGGACGCCTCGCCAATCGCCCCCGTCCTGCAAGCCGCGCTCGACGATTGGGAACGGTGCGAACCTCTGCTGCGTGGCCTCGCCGAAAGCCTCGAGCACGGGTCGGTGGCGCGGACCCGCTTTCGCGAGCACGAGGCGGCCAGCCCCCTGCCACGCGCCTATCAGTGGGCGGACGGTTCGGCCTATGTGAACCACGTCGCGCTCGTTCGCCAGGCGCGGGGCGCCCCGATGCCGGACAGCTTCTGGACCGATCCCCTGATGTATCAGGGGGGTTCGGACGGCTTTCTCGGGCCCCGTGATCCGATCCCATTGGCCGATCCCGCCTGGGGCTGCGACTTCGAGGCCGAGGTGGCCGTGATCACCGGCGACGTGGCGGCGGGCGCGAGCCGCGAGGCGGGCCTGGCCGCCGCGCGCCTCGTCATGCTGGCCAACGATGTCTCGCTCAGGAACCTGATCCCGGCCGAACTGGCCAAGAGCTTCGGCTTCTTCCAGTCCAAGCCGGCCGGCGCGTTCTCGCCGGTCGCGGTGACGCCGGACGAACTTGGCGGCGCCTGGCGGGACGGCAAGCTGAACGGCGAGATGCGCGTGGAGCTGAACGGCGCCCTGTTCGGCCGGGCCGACGCCGGCGTCGACATGACCTTCGACTTCGGCCAGCTGATCGCCCACGCGGCCAGGACGCGCTCGCTCGCCGCCGGCTCGATCGTCGGCTCCGGCACCGTCTCAAATCGCGGCGCGGACGGCGGCCCTGGCAAGCCGGTGAGCGAAGGCGGCGCGGGCTACAGCTGCATCGCCGAACTGCGCACGGTGGAGACGATCGCCACCGGCGCGCCGAAGACCCCGTTCATGAGCGCTGGCGACACCGTGCGCATCGAGATGCTGGGCGCTGAGCGCCACTCGATCTTCGGGGCGATAGAGCAGAGCGTGGCGCCCCGCTGACCGCGCGGCCGCGCCGCCGCGCCCTCCAACTTCCAGCCGCCGAACGCGTCAGGGGTGTCGAAGCGCCGGCACGAGGGGAGTCACGTTCTCGTCGCTGTAGCGCGGATTGAGCCCCAAAAACCCCATCAGCCCCAGGAACATCGGGTATACGGCGATGTTGTCGAACACGGGTAGCACCACGCCGGGGCGGAAGCCGGGTCCGTGGGCAAGAAAGATGGCCGCCATGGTGGGCTCGCCCGGGTCATAGCCGTCATTGCCCAGCAGGTGCGAATAAAGCGCTGACTGGGCGCGCGTCACGATCGACCAGCCGACCTGGGCCAGGCATACGATGCGGGGAACGCGGGCATTCGTTCCGTCGTGCAGCCGCGCGGGAATCTCGTCCTTGCGCCAGCACGTCATGTGGTCGTGGCGTGGCAGCAGGGCGGCGTCGATCGCGGCCTCGTGCCCAGGCGCCGGATCGATCCCCGCCACGGCGCCAACTGAAGGCACGACCGCGAAATTCAAATCGATGAGATCGTCCAGGTAGATCACGCGATCGGGCGAGATGGCCGCCATCCCGTGATCGGATACGATCACGAGGTTGACCTTGTCATAGAGCCCGCGCGCCTTGAGACCCTGGACGAGCCGGCCGATCGCGGCGTCGGCTTGCCCGATCGCGACGTCGACCCGGCGGCTGTCGGGTCCGGCGACGCGCCCCATGAGGTCGACCACGTCGAAATTGACGCGGATGAGCGCGGGGCGCTGGGATGGGGGAAGGTCGAGCCAGCCTAGCACCGTATCCACCTGCTGGTCCATCGACACGCTGCCGCCGCCGGCGGGCAGGGACTGTCGGTAGGTCGGCGAGACCCCGTGAATGACGGCGTCGTCGTCCGGCCATAGCGACGTGGCCGTCTTCAAGTGATGACGCTCCGCGGTCACCCACAGGGGCGTCGCTTCGTTCCACCAGCGCGGATCCATATCGTCGGCGTGATGGTGTGGAGCGCCGAACGCCATGCCGGGCATCTTCCTGTCGATCATGGTGTTGTCCACGATCCCGTGAATGTCCGGATAGAGGCCGGTCATGAGCGTGTAGTGATTGGGCTCGGTGAGCGTGGGAAACGCCGGCCTCATGGCGACCGCGCGGACACCTTCGCGGCCGATGGCGGCTAGATTGGGGGTCAGGCTCCGATCGAGATAATCGGCCCGGAAGCCATCGATCGAAACGACCACGAGCGGCGGCCTGGGCGCGCCGGCGCCGGCGCCAGCGCAGGCGAAGACAATGATCAGGCCGGCGAGCCAGCACAGCGCTCTAGGCTTCATCGCTCCTTCCCCGCTATTTGATTCGGCTGGGCGCCAGCTTGTGACCGGTCGATTGCGCCCGCAAGCACGCCTGAAAGAGGGCGGCAGAGCGGCATTCCGGCGCCGGCGCCGGGATTTGGCTGGGGCCGGGGGGCGCTCGCCATAAGAGTTGGATCAAGCTACCCAAGGAAGCGCGATGGGCCGCGCGGCACGTAGATCGCCGGGGGCGCGCCGAAGACGCCGTTCATGAGCGCGGGGGATACGGTGCGGATCGAGATGCTGGGAGCTGACCGCCACTCGATCTTCGGGGCCATCCAGCAGGTCGCGGCCGCGTTTTGAGGTCCGGTGACGAGTCGGTCACGACGACGGAGCCGATTCGAGTCGGAATGTGACCGTCAATCACCGTAAACGACGGCGGCCGAGGCTGGACCGACCCGCGGCCGGGCCTACCAATGTTGAGGTGGTCCGCGACTCACGTGTTGTCGGCCATCATGAGTATGCCGGCCGCCGCTTCCGCGGGTGTCCAGCGGAGGATGAAATCGTCCCGCGGTTCAACCCCCAGCAAATGGCGCGCGAAAAAGCTCCAGAGCTTCTGGACCGCATAGGGACTCTCCATCATCACCGCGTGGGTGGCCCCCGGTAGGATCAGCTGTTCGAAATCCTTGCCGGCGGCGATCAGTGCCGCGGAGACCGCGAGGGTGTGGCCGGGGTGGACGTTGTCGTCCATGTCTCCATGCATCAGGAGGAGCTTGCCCTGCAGCTTATGGGCCGCCTCGACATTGGATTGGCTGTCGCGTTCGACCGTACCCGGCCGCCCTCCGTATTTGTCCATCCAGTGGGCGATATAGTTGCGATTGTCGTGGTTGCCGCAGACCGAAACGCCCACCTTGAACATCTCGGGATAGTCGAACAGGGCGCGGGCTGTGGCGGCCCCCCCGCCCGACATGCCGAACATGCCGACCCGTTTCCGATCAAGAAAGGCGTTCCGCTGGCAAAGCTGTTCGATCGCCGCAACATGGTCGCTGAGCTGGGGTTCCAGCAAATGTCCATTCCCCGCCTGGTGGAAGGCGCGGTTGCGGTTGGGCATGCCACGGGTCTCCAGCACGATGCCGACCATGCCGATTTCGACCACCGACTGAAGGGACAGTGCGATCCAATTCGGAAAACGCCGCATGAACCAGTTCGCCTGCGGCCCGGGATAGACGTAGTCGACCAAGGGGTAAGAATCCTTTGGGTCGAAATTCGTCGGAAAGTACAGGGCCCCGAACAACGGGGTGACGCCGTCGGCCGCCAGCACCTTGAACGGCTCTGGCCGCGGCGCCGTCCAACGGCTGTCGATATCGATCCTCGACAGTTCGGCCACCCTTCCAGTCTGCGTGCCGATCAGCACGAACCGCGTCGCTTGGTCGACCGCGCCGATGCTGGCGACGACATAACGGCCATCCGGCGACGCGCCGCTCGGCGCATAGGATGGGCGGTAGGGATTCAGCTGATCTACGCCTGAGACCGGATCGGCCTTGGCCGCGAGGTCGCCCTCTAGGGCGAGCACGGTTTGAAAGCCCCCACCATCGAAGTCGACCGCGCACAGCCGGCGATAGCCGAGATCACCATCGCCCTCGAAACCGCTGGCCAGGAACAGGATCCGCCGCTTCGCTTCGTCGACATGAACGATGTCGCGGACGACCCAGTCGCCCTGGGTAATCCGGCTCTTCAGCGCGCCGTCAGCGAGGTCATGCAGATAGAGGCGCCCCGAACCGTCGCGCTGCGAATACCAGATGACCTCGCCCGAGGCGGGCAGCGGCCGCACGATCGGTTGACCGTTGATCAGCGGATGGACGTCGATCCAGCCACTGTCTGCCGTCTCGGACAGAACCGTCCGGAGCGCGCTGGTGGTGAGATTCATCTCGACGAGCGCAACCTCAGACGAATACCGCCCCCAATCGAGGAAGAAGAAGCGGTCGCCCGTGAACCAGCACTGGCGGAGGGTGAATGGCGACATGACGTGGACGCCGACCGGACGCTCCGCCGAACTGACCGAGCGTCCGCTCGCCGGGTGATAGGCGACGAACTCCGCCTTCGGCAGGTCGGCGCTCAGGCTGGAGACTTTGAAAACATGGGGGATCGCGCGCTTGCCGCCCGCCGGCGTGTTCTCGACCAGGCCGCTCTCGGGCAGGTGGCGCTCATCGATCCGGTGGGTGACGAACCAATCCGAGCCTGCCGACCAGAGGCCGACGGGAATGGGGAACTTGCGGCCCGAAACAGGAGCGACGCCCGACTCCGGCACCGTGCCATAGGCGGCGTACCGCTCGCCGTCTGGGGTCAGCTGTTCGGCGGTTCCGTTCGCGCGGTCCTTCAGCCAGACCGCGTGTTCCTTGAGGAAACAGGCGTGGCGGCCGTCAGGCGAATGTAGCGCCGGGACCGGGTCTAGCGCCTCGACCTTCAGCAGCGTCGGGCCTTCGAGGGCGATGTGATAGGCGTTCGGCCTCAGGGTGATGACCAGCTCGCCGGCCGCGGGCATGTCATATTGCGCGGCGGCGAGATCCGCCGGCGCGATCTTCGCTTCGCTGTGGCCGGAGAGGATGGCCGTGATCGCCTCGAGCTCCAGAACGGCCCTCACCACTCCGGTAGTCGCGTCGACGATCCTCGGCATGAAGCCCGTCATGCCCTCGACGAGGGCCGCGACCTGGCAGAAGAAGTAATGGCGATCGTCGATCCAATAGCCATCGCCCACGAGGCCGGTCAGCTTCGAGGCGATCTTGGGGGGCGTGATGGCCGCCGCGCGCTCGTACAATTCGGCGGCTAGGTGGAGTGTCATGCTGCCAAACGGTCCGCGAGCGCATGGGCGGTGGCCAGCGCCTGCGTGAAGACCAGTGGAGGATCGTACCGCTGCAATGCGACGGCCGGCGCCTCCGACACGTCGGCCACATACATGTAGGCGGTCGTGACGATCACGCCGTTCAAAGGGGCGATCCAGGTCGAGGCGCCATACCCCGGAGTTCGCCCGGGGTGTCCCCAGACCTCAAGCCCACCCCAGACCCGACGCTCGAGGCCGAACGCGTATTCGCCGCCGAGGCTCGATGGGTGGACGGGTTTCGGCCCCGCGCCGAACCGTTCAGCCGTCAGTTGGTCGAGCGTGAAGCCTAGCGGATTGTCGGGGGTCGCCAAGGTTCGGAAGAAGGCAAGCATGTCGTCGGCGCTCGATACGATATCGCCCGCGCCGTAGGCCCATGACATGGAGAAGCCGGCGTCGGCGGGCTCCGGCGTCGCGGCGCCCGGCCCGCGGACGTAACCCATAGCGAGCCTGCCCCGCGGGAAGCCTTGGGCCACGTAAGAGTGGTCGAGGCCCGCCGGCTTGAAAATCCGGTCCCGGACGAAACCCGCATATCCGCCAGGCGCCTTCGCGTCGAGAACTAGCGCCGCTAGCACCCAACCTGAGTTTGAATAGTCGAAACGCTCGCCTGGCGTAAACAGCGGCTCCGCCCCCAGGACCGAAGCCAAGATTTGGCGGGGCGCGATGAACTCCCTGAGCGAGGTTTCGGGCATCCTCCCCAGAAACTCCGGCACGCCCGATGTGTTGGTGATCAGGTGGCGGACGGTGATCCTTGGATCCAACGGCAAGTCCAGGCACCGCACCACCGGATCATCTAGCGCGATCACCCCCTCGCGGCACAACTGCAGGATCGCCACCGCGACGAAAGTCTTGGTCTGGCTGCCAATCTGATACATATGCTTTGCCGTCAGGGGCTCGCCGCCGATTACTCGATGCCCAGCAGCGACGTATATGGGCGGAGTCCGCGGAACGTCGATTCCGACCAGGACGCCCACCGCGCCGAAGTTGTCGACATGGTCGTCGAGCATGGTCTGCAGCCGCGCGACTGGAGGCGGGACAGTCATGAACTCACCAGAAAATACGAGAGTAGCGTGCGACCGACCGGGCCGGCGCCTGGCCGTGGCTGGCAACTCATTTAAAACTTCAGCGAAAGCCGGACGCCAACCTGCCGCGGCCGGATCAGGGTGAGGTTGGCGGCGTTGTTGTAGTAGTTGTCCGAGAGGAAGCCACGTGCGTCCGTGAGATTGCGCACGAATGCGGTTACCCGGTAGCGTGTGTTCTCGATACCGACGTTGAGGTCGACTTGGCTGTAGGCGTCGAGCAGATACTCAGGTGGGTTGATGCTGGCGGCGAACGAAGTCGTCCGCGATCCCACGTGGCGATAGTTGCCGCCGACGATGGCGTCGAACCCATCCCACAGGCGCCAGCGGTATTCCGCGATCACCGAGCCGCTGAAACGAGGGGAGTTCGGCAGTCGCTCGCCCTTAACCGCGCTGAGTTGTGGCACGTCCTGCAACAGCTCGGCGTCCACGTAGGAAATGTTGGATGTGATGCTGAGTCCAGCGATCGGCGTCAGGATCAGCGACGCCTCCAGGCCCTGGCTGCGAGCCTTGCCGCCGTTGGTGAAGTAGCCTTCGCCGCCGGGGGTCGCGGCGGTAAGCTGAATCCTTGACCAGTCAATGTAGAAGGCCGAGGCGTCGATGGCGACGCGCCCGCCGTAGAAGCTCGACTTCGATCCCACCTCATAGCTTATCAACGAGTCTGGCCCGAAGGTCGGCGGCACGCCCGGGAAGGCGGTGTTGGGACCGCCAGCGCGATAGCCGGTGGCCACCCTGAAATAGGCCATGGCATGCGCATCGATCTGGTACTTGATGTCGCCAAGGTAATCGACGCGGGTGTCGCTGCTGTCGCCGCCGCCGCCCGCGCTAAGACCGAACAGAGCTGCTAGCGGCCCGCCGTTGTGCTGAAAGAAGGTTTGGTCATTGTGGCTGACGCGAAGGCCGCCGGTGACCTCAATCCGGCCGCCCACCGGCACGGTCAGATTGCCGAAACCAGCATATTCCTGATAGGTGCTGGGGACCAGGATGTAGATGGCTGGGTCCAGTGAGGCGATCGGGCCGTGGCCTTGCGGACCGGCGCCCCAAATGGTTTGGTCCACGCCGCTCTGCTCGTGGTCATAAAAGAGTCCGGCCAGCCAACGAACGCCTTGGCTGGTGGGAGAGGTGAGCCGGACTTCCTCAGTGACCTTGTCGGTAGCTACGTCGTTTTGGACATAGGCCGTGGCCGCCCCGAAGTAAGCGTTGAAAATCTGGCCGAACGCGCCGTCCGTTTGGTCCTCGCGCTCGGATGTCTGGATCCTCGACCAGCCAGTGATTGAGGTCAGACTACCCCAGCCAAGATCATCGGTGACGCGCGCCGCATACTGCTGGAACTCTTGGGTAAAGGGCTCTAGCAGAGCATGGCCCACATCATACGAACCCACAAGCGGCTGGTGGGTAGCCAGGTTGTAGGCCACGGAATCAGCGGAACGTAGATCGTTCTGTTGGAAGAAGGCGGAGAGATCGACCTTTAGGGTGTCGGAAAGTCTAATGTCCAATGCGCCACGCCCCCCGTCGACGACTGAGCTGTTGACGTCGGACTGGTGGGTTTGGGCGTTGTTGAGATAACCGCCCAGGTCGTCATAGAAGCCGCTCACCCTCAGCCCGACTTTGTCAGCCACCAACGGCATGGCCACGCTGCCATCCGCGAGGATGCTGCCGTCGCCATGCGCCGTGCCGTACCCCTCGACATCCAGATTCCCCTCGAGCTTCGTCGGAACCGCTGTCTTGCTGACGTAGGAAATCAGTCCGCCCATAGCGCTCGCGCCGTATAGCGTCCCTTGCGGCCCTTTCAGCACCTCAACCCTCTCCATGTCCGAGAGGTTGAGGTTGGGAGCCGTCGTTCCGCCGAACGCTTCGGCGGAACTCGATCCGTAGGGAACCCCGTCAACCACTATCCCAACTAGCGGCGTTGAGACTGTCCCGGCGTTGATACCGCGGATAATAAGCGTGTTGCTCCGTCCGTCCGTCTCCAGCGTGAGGCCTGGGACGAAGTTGACGATGTCGGAAAACGAGTGCGCGTCGAGCGCCTGGATGGTCGAGTTCGTAACGACGGACACGGCAGCCGGCACCTCCTGGAGCCGCTCGGTCCGTTTCTCGGCGGTGACCACAACCTCTCCGATTTGGGTGGTCGGCCCGGCCGTCTGACCCCAAGCGCCGCAGGTAATCGAGCTGGTCGCCAGGGCGAGCCCGGAAAGTAGCGAAACGCGGTTAGCTCTCATGACTCGCCTCCCGAAAAACTACTACACGTTTGTGTAGATGAACGTTCGAGATCGGGCTCGCCTGAAGTCACGAACAGCGCCGATTTTCGTCGAACCGTGGCATTCTTGCTACACATTCGTGTAGGACGTCGACTGATTCGGCCGCGTCCGCGGCCAATGCCGTCTCGACGGCTCTCCGATAGCGGGGTGGCGCGACAGCAGGGCGATGCAAGCCACCAAGGGGCGCCCAACCTTGATGCCAGCAAAGGTTTGAATTGAGCGCGGAGATGGCCTAGCGCCAACTTCATGAGAAAGGCTCGGCCCACTCCCTCGCCCGAACCGCAGAATGGCCGTGAGCGTCTGATCGGGGCGGCGGTGCGTTTGTTCGGTCGCGACGGCTTCGACGCCACGTCGGTACGGGCGCTGGCCGATGAAGCCGACGTCTCCTGGGGTCTGGTCCGATTCTACTTCGGCTCGAAAGAGGGACTGCGCGAGGCCGCCGAGGAACGGGTCGCCGCCAGTTATCTCGATCGCGTTGATGCCGCGGCCAGAACCGGCAGCGCCGAGGAACTGGAGGAGATCATCGAGGCGCAGACCGCCGGCCTGTCGGGGGACGCGCGGTTCCTTCGCCGTGCGATCATGGAGGAGCGACCTATGGCGTCCGACTTCATCAGGCGTCTGCTCGCCGCCACCGAAGCTAACATCAAGGCGCATATTGCACCGGGCCAAGAGCCCTGGATGTACGATTCCACGCGCAGCGCGGTCGCCCGACTGGGCTATCTGCTGCTGGCGCCACAGTTCCAATCACTGCTGGGCAGGGACGTCTACTCGGTCGAGGAACTCAAGCAACGAAACGCCACAGAGAGACGTGTCGAGCAACTTATCGCTCTGGGCCAGAAGGCGGAGCGGAAAGCGGGTAAGGGGAAAATCGGCTGAATCGGGTTGTCGCGGGCCAACGGGGGCCCCTCAGTCCCCTCCAGGCGGCTCATTGGCCGGCTCGGCGCCATCGCCCTGGCGCTCACGGATGAGGTCCTCGGCGGCGTCATTCGGGGGCGCCGGCGATATCGGTTTCGCACCGGGGGAGGAAGGCGGCAGGCCGAGCGCGTCGAGCGCCGCGTCGCCCTCGCGGCCAAAGAGACTGCGCACGCGCAGGTCGGTCTGGGGAAAGGGCACCTCGATTCCGGCGCTTCTCAAGGCCTCTTCGATCGCCCAGGTGTAGGCGGCGTGAGCCGACGCGGGGCGCTTGACCGCCTCGAGCGCCGGCCAGACGACAAGCTCGAAGTTCAGGGCCGATGCACCGAAGCCGACGAGCCATACCTGGGTTCGTCGCCGATCGGTCTCCGGCAGGGTGAATGGCACGGCGCGAGCGCCCGCGATCACCGCCTCGCGAACGCGGGCCTTGTCCTCACCGTAGGCGACGGAGAACGGCACGTGCAGCCGGCGCGTGCCGCCCTTGAGGGTCCAGTTGACGACCTGTCCCTCGATGAGCTTGGAATTGGGAATGATGACGTTGATCTCGTCGCTGGTTTTCAGCCGTGTCGCCCGCGGGCCGACCTCGAGAATCTCCCCCCGGTTTCCGCCTTCGATCTCGACATAATCACCGACATTGACCTGGGGATCGAAGATCAGGACGAGCCCGGAGACGAACTCGCGCACGATGCCTTGCAGACCAAGGCCGACGCCGACGCCGATCGCGCCGACGAACACCGCCAATGAGGTCAGATTGATGCCGAGGGTAGCCAGGGCCAGGAAGGCGCCGGCGAGCACCAAGGCATAGCCGACCAGCCTCTCGACTATGTAGATCGATGGCGCGCCGTGGGCCGAACGAACCCGCAGGCGGCGAAAAGCCGTCGAGGCCAATCGGGCCAGCGCGAAAGCCAGAACCAGGACAACAATGGCGCCCCCGAGACGCGCGGCGAACGGCTCCCACGCGCCGCTCACCACCCAGTCCCAGGTGTGGTCCGCGATCATACTGTGCGCCTCAATCGCCATGGCAATTCCGCAAGCCGGCCATCGCGCCGTCTTGACTATGAAACCACGCCCCGCCGGGACCGGTTGCTTCGATGGGGCCGAGCGGCGCCTTCGCCATCGCGCGACCTGACCGTCGGCCGGCCGGCTGCCACCACGGCGCCTCGGTCGAACAGACGAACGCTTAGCCCAACCAAGTCACCGCGTCAGAACTTCGGCCACGCTCTGCGATCGTCGAGCAAGCGGATGAAGTTGCGCTTGGCTTTGTGGCGCGATCTCAACTCTTGCAGATGCGCGGCGTGCGCGGCCGACTGTCCTTGCCGCGCGCGCAGATCCTCGAGGTGGCCGACAAGCCGGCACGCCGCCCCATAGCCGCCGTTGTTGGCGCTGGCGATATTCCGCTCGACCATGTTGGCATAGGCCTGAACCGCCTCGTCGGGGTGCGAATCCTCGGTGGCGCGCGCGAGGGTTTCGAGCAGGCGTTCGCCGCAGCCGTGAGCGTGCCTGGCCCGCCAGGCCTGGTCCGCGAGGCCTTCCTCGAGAAGCACCTCCACCAACAAATCCGGCAGCGGGAGCCAAATCCTGCCGCTGGTCGGGACGATGCGCCTTTCGATCTGGCGCGCGCAGCGCTCGCCCACCGAGGAGGGGTCGGCGGAGGTCCGCTTGAGCTCCTGGTAGAGCCGCATGTCCGGATCGCGCTCGAAGGCCTTCCACAGCAACGCCTCGGCCTCCGCCGATCTTCCGGCCCCGCGCATCAGGCTGGCGGCGAGGGTGGTCAGATGGCGATCCGGTCGATCTTCCAGGCGCCAGACGCCCTCCTCCGCCCAGGCGAGTGCGGCGTCCTTCCTGCCGGCCTCGATACAGAGCTGGGCGAGGTTGGTGAAATCCCGCGCTTCCGTGGCGTCCGGCGCCCTCAAGGCGATGCGCGCGTCGATGTCTCCGGCGTCCTGGGCGATGGCGTCTAGAATTCTCATGGCCGCCGACCGGTCGCCCCTGTCGCCGCTCTCGCGCCAGGCCGCCTCGGCCAGGCGGCGATATTCCGCCTTGCCGCGCTTTCCCAAGGGCTTGGCGTAGGTCGCCCACGCACCCGGCCAGAGGTCGGTGAACGATTCGACCTCGCGCTCGAAGAGTGTCTGGGCAAGCAGGACGGGATCTGGCTTGGCGGCAACGCACGCGGCCAGGTGCAACTCTTGCGCCTCGCCAAGAACCGTCGCCGCCTCCCCCTCGGAATCGTCGATTTCCTCGCACGCCTCCTCGGCGAGCTCGAACAGACGATCGAGCGCCCGCAGAGCGACGACGTGGCGACCGCCGGCCAACAGCTTTTCGATCTGACCGACGACTTGCCGCACGCCGTCGGCCCAATCGCCGGCGCCGCGCCAGTTGAAGCCGCCGCCGGTATCCATGGCCTGGTCGATCGCATCGTCCAGCAAGGCCACGACGGTCTCGTCGTCGCCGACGGCGAATGCCGCCTCGGAGTCGAGCTGGCGCCAGAGATCCTCGTCTCGCGCCGCCAGCGTCATGATCCGCTCAGAGAGTTGCTCGGCCGTCTGGCGCGTGAGGTAAGCGCGCAAGCGCGTCTCGTTTTGCTCGAAATCGGCGACGGCTTCGGTCTCGTTCATGGTCAAAGCCAGCGCGACCAGGTGCTTGCAGAAGCCCCAATCCTCGAAGGCGGGGCACGAGCAGCCGCCGCCGAACTTCCGGCCCGATCCGGTCAGGGTGACGCTGTAAGGTTCCGAGCCCACGACCCGCGCGGCGATCCCGCCGCGACCGATCGACAGAATTCGAACCCTTCCCTCGTCGGCGTAGGCGACACCGCGCGCGAACACCTTCTCACCGGCGCGCTCGCGCAGCGCGGCCCGCTCGAACCTGAGTTGGCTCTTGGGGACTGCCTTATTTTTTGCGCGAGCCACGATCGCCATTCGCCGAGTCGGAGACGCGCGAGATTACCCTGAGGCGCGCGCGTCGTCGCTCTCCGCGCGTGTGATCCAGTCCTACCGCTCCGCGATCCACGCCCGA
>JBOHLC010000160.1:0-4019 GCA_050729395.1 Caulobacteraceae bacterium | reverse complement strand
GCCCATGACGGCGCGCGCATCTACTATTCGACCTATGGCGCCGGCGCGCCGGTGATCCTGCTGCATGGCGGCCTGGCCAACCAGCGCTACTGGGGAAACCAGGTCGCCCCACTCGTCGCCGACCATCATCGCGTCATCCTGATCGACAGCCGCGGCCATGGCCGCAGCAGCCGCGACGCGCGGCCCTTCACCTACGAGCTGATGGCCTCCGACGTGGTCGCGGTCATGGACGCGCTCGAGGTGAGGCGCGCGGCGGTCGTCGGCTGGAGCGACGGGGCGATCATCGGCCTGGTCATGGCGCTCGAGGATCCTCAGCGTCTGACCCGCGTCTTCGCCTTCGCCGCCAACATGGACCCGAGCGGCGTCAAGCCGGACACCGAGACCAACCCGACTTTCGCCCGCTTCATCCGCCAGGCGGCGGCAAGCTATGCCGAATTGTCTCCGACCCCGGGCGGCTACGCCGCCTTCACCGCCGCCATCGAGCGCATGTGGGACACTGAGCCGAACTATGCCGCCGCCGATCTGGCGCGCATCGCCACGCCCGTGGCCATCGTCGACGGCGACCACGACGAGGCCATCAAGCGCGCGCACACCGAATATCTGGCCAGGGCAATTCCGGGCGCGAGGCTGATCATCATGAAGGGGGTCAGCCACTTCGCCATGCTGCAGGACCCGGCCCGGTTCAATGCGGCCATGCTGGCCTTCGTCGACGGGCGCTGAGGCCTACTGGCAGGCGAGGCACTCGTCGTAGTCGGTGCGCGCCTCGTCGGCGCGGGCGGCGCTATCCGCCGCCATGTCGGCCCCGGCGAACGCCGCCCGCTGCACCGACTTCGAGCGCAGATAGTAGAGGCTCTTCACGCCCCGCTCCCACGCCTGCCAATGAAGCATATGCAGATCCCATTTAGCCACGTCGCCGGGCAGGAAGATATTGACCGACTGCGACTGGCAGATCTCCGGCGTGCGGTCGGCGGCGAGGTCGATCACCCAGCGCTGGTCGATCTCGAAGGCGGTCTTGAACACGTCCTTCTCATCATCGGTCAGGCAATCGAGATGTTGGACCGAGCCTTCGTTCTCGAGGATCGAACCCCACACCGCCGAGGTGTTCTCGCCGCGCGCCTCGAGCAGGCGCTCGAGATAGGGATTCTTGACCGCGAACGAACCCGACAGGGTCTTGTGCGTGTAGATATTGGCCGGGATCGGCTCGATGCCCGCGCTCGTGCCGCCGCAGATGATCGAGATCGACGCCGTCGGCGCGATGGCCAGCTTGTGCGAGAAGCGCTCCATCACCCCGCGCTCGGCCGCGTCCGGGCAAGGACCGCGCTCTTCGGCCAGCGCCATGCTGGCCCCGTCGCAGGCGCGGCGCAGGTGCTTGAACAGGCGCATGTTCCACGACTTGGCCAGCGCGCTCTCGAACGGCACGTTCTGGCTCTGCAGGAAGGAGTGGAAGCCCATCAGCCCCAGGCCGACCGAGCGCTCGCGCGCCGCCGCATAGGCCGCCGGGGCCATTTCCGCCGGGGCCCGGTCGATGAAGTCCTGCAGCACATTGTCGAGGAAGCGCATGATGTCGGCGATGAAGCTCGGATGGTCGCGCCATTCGAGGAAGGTCTCGGCGTTGACACTGGAAAGACAGCACACCGCCGTGCGCTCATTGCCCAGGTGATCGACGCCGGACGGCAGAACGATCTCCGAGCACAGGTTGGACTGGCGCACCTTCAGGCCCAGCTCGCGCTGGTGGCGGGGCATGGCCCGGTTCACCGTGTCGGAGAAGATCAGGTACGGCTCGCCCGTCTGCAGGCGCAGCTCGAGCACCTTCTGCCATAGCGAGCGCGCGTCGACTTCGCGCACCGCCTCGCCGGTCTTGGGCGAGCGCAGGGCGAAGGGCGCGCCGTCCCGCACCGCGTGCATGAACTCGTCGGTGATCGAAATGCCGTGGTGCAGATTGAGCGACTTGCGATTGAAATCGCCCGACGGCTTGCGGATCTCGAGGAACTCCTCGATCTCTGGATGGTGGATGTCGACATAGACCGCGGCCGAGCCACGCCGCAGACTGCCCTGGCTGATGGCCAGGGTCAGGCTGTCCATGACGCGGATGAACGGGATGATGCCGCTCGTCTGGCACGAGCCCTTCACCTTCTCGCCGATCGAGCGCACGCCGCCCCAATAGGTGCCGATGCCGCCGCCGTTGGCCGCCAGCCACACGTTCTGGTTCCAGGTGCCGACGATGCTTTCCAGCGAATCGCCGACCGAATTGAGGAAGCAGGAGATCGGCAGGCCGCGATTGGCCCCGCCGTTGGAGAGCACCGGCGTGGCCGGCATGAACCACAGCTTCGAGATGTAGTCGTAGATGCGCTGGGCGTGGTCGGCGTCGTCGGCGAAGGCGGTGGCCACGCGGGCGAACATGTCCTGATAGCTCTCGCCGGCCAGCAGATAGCGGTCCTCGAGCGTGGTCCGGCCGAAATCGGTCAACAGGGCGTCGCGCGAACGGTCGATCTCGACCTTGCGCACCAGTTGCAGCCTGGGCCTCGCCGCCGTGGCCGCTCCGATCCGGCGCCCGGAAGCGCCGTCCACGTTTCTCACTGCTTGACGAGCCGTCATCCGCTTTCCGCCGCCCCCTGTTCTCACCCCGCCCGTGGGTGAGTCGCAAGGCCCACCTCAAGGCTATATATAGTGGGCCCTAGGCCCTTTAACCCCAGCATATGGGGTCACAAGGTTGATAGACCGTCAACGGGCGCCGGGCCTCCGTCACAGGTTTTTTTCGTTAACGGGGGGTAAACGCGGAACGGTCGCATTCGACCCGTGGCCGCCAAAGGCAGCCAGCGTGCAACAGTCGCAAGCACCGCGGCCACGCACATCTCACCGAATTAGAGGGAGGTCGCCGGTCGACCCGCCCACGATCCCGGGGGGCTGGGGGGCTGTTCAGGGTCCAGAACCGCAGGGTCCGGGCCGACCGACGGGACGCATATAGGGAGCTCAAGCAGGCTCCGCATGGGCTGAAACAAGGTCATTTCGCGGCGCGGCGCCAAGGCTCGCCAAAGCGCGATTCCTTGGCTAAAGTTTGCGTCACATGGCCTTCGATTCCATCGCCGCGCAGCCAAACGCCTCCGTCTTTTTCGACCGCCGCGAACTCGACCAACTGCTGAGACTCTACGGACGCATGGTCGGCGCCGGCCATTGGCGCGACTATGCCATCGACACACTGCGCGACGCGGCGGTGTTCTCGGTCTTCCGCCGTTCGAGCGAGACGCCGATCTACCGCATCGAGAAGCGCCCGGCGCTGGGCGGCCGCCAAGGGGTCTGGTCGGTCACCGCCCATGGCGGGCTGGTGCTGCGGCGAGGCCACGACCTCGGCCACGTCCTACGCGTCTTCGACCGCGCCCTGTTCGCGGTGGTGGAATAGAAAAAGCCCCGGCGGATGAGGCCGGGGCTCTGACTTTTCGGATCGTTGGCTCGCCTACCTGCGGCTGCCGCCCATGAAATAGAGCAGGAAGCGGAACAGGTTGACGAAGTCCAGATAGAGGCTGAGCGCCCCGTAGCTGGTGGCGACGCTCATGCCGGCCTGGTCGCCGCCGAGCTGATAGTACATCAGCTTCAGGCGCTGGGTGTCGTAGGCGATGAGGCCGGCGAAGATCAGCACGCCGATGGCGTTGATGGCGAAAACCATCGCCGCCGAGTGGAAGAAGAAGCTGGCCAGCATGGCCACGATCAGGCCCCACAGGCCCATGATCAGGAAGCTGCCGAAAGCGGTCAGGTCCTTCTTGGTGGTGTAGCCCACCAGGCTGAGCGCGCCGAACGAGGTCGCGGTCAGGAGGAACGTCTCGCCGATCGAGGCGCCGGTGTAGCGCAGCACGACGACGCCCAGCGAGGCGCCGATCAGGCTGACCACCGTCCAGTAGGTGATGTTGGCCGACTTCGGAGTCACCTTGCGGGCGAAGCCCGTGAACAGCAGCACCGCCAGCGGCGCGAAAGCCACCACCAGGCCCAGGATCGAATAGCCCACCCGGCCGTTGGCCACGGTGAAC
>JBOHLC010000159.1:0-11505 GCA_050729395.1 Caulobacteraceae bacterium | reverse complement strand
GCTCTACACGCCGGAGTGTCGCGCCTGCAAATCGTGCCTCTCGCGCAAGACCAACCTCTGCACGGCGATCCGCGCCACGCAGGGGAAGGGGGTCATGCCCGACGGGACCAGCCGGTTCTCCCTCGGCGGCACGAAGATCCACCACTACATGGGCTGCTCGACCTTCGCCAACCACACGGTGCTGCCCGAGATCGCCGTGGCCAAGGTGCGGGAGGACGCGCCGTTCGACAAGATCTGCTACATCGGCTGCGGCGTCACCACCGGCGTTGGCGCGGTGATATGGACGGCCAAGGTCTGGCCGGGGGCCAACGTCGCCGTCTTCGGGCTGGGTGGCATCGGCCTCAATGTCATCCAGGGCGCGCGCATGGCCGGGGCCGACAAGATCATCGGCGTCGATCTCAATCCCGCGCGAGAGGCCATCGGCCGGCGCTTCGGCATGACCCACATGATCAATCCGGACCATGTGGGACGCGATAAAGTCGTCCAAGCGATCGTCGATCTGACCGGCGGCGGCGCCGACTTTTCCTTCGAGTGTATCGGCAATACAGCCACCATGCGCCAGGCGCTGGAGTGCTGTCATCGCGGCTGGGGCGAGAGCGTGATCATCGGCGTCGCAGGCGCCGGCCAGGAGATCGCCACCCGCCCATTCCAGCTGGTTACCGGCCGGGTGTGGCGCGGGACGGCCTTCGGCGGCGCCCGCGGGCGAACCGACGTGCCACGCATCGTCGATTGGTACATGGAGGGAAAGCTCGACATCGACAGCCTGGTCACCCACACCCTGCCGCTCGAGGACATCAACCGCGGATTCGATCTTATGCGCGCCGGCGAGAGCATCCGCTCGGTGATCATCTATTGAAGACCAGCCTCGTCATCGCCCTCTTGCGCGGCGTCAACCTGGGCGCGGCCCGCCGCGTGGCCATGGCCGACGTGAGGCGCGCGGCGGAGGAGGCAGGCTTTGCCGGCGTTCGCAGCCTGCTGCAGAGCGGCAACCTTTTGCTCGAGACGCGGGTCGGCGAGGAGGGCGAGATCGCGGCGAAGCTCGAGGCGGCGTTCCTGGCCGCGCTGGGCCTCAGGACCGAGGTCGTCGTTCGTTCGGCCGGCGCGTGGCGGGCGATGATACAAGCCAATCCGTTTGTCGAAGAGGCCAGGACTGACCCTGGCCGCCTGGTGGTCGTGGTCATGAAGACCGCGCCGGCGGCCGACGCCGAAGCGGCGCTGGGCGCCATCGAAGGGCCGGAACGGGCACGGGTGATCGGTCGCGAGGCGTTCATCTATTATCCGGACGGCCAGGCCGACACCAAAGTCATGGGCGCCGCGCTCGATCGAGCGCTCGGCGCGCGCGGCACGGCGCGCAACTGGAACACCGTGCTCAAGCTGGCGGGGCTGGCCGGCCTTTGACGGCGCCGGAGCACATCGAACCTCGGCTCAAGACGGGCTGGCGCCGCTCGCCGCTGTCCCGCGGTCGCCTCGCCGCCTATCTTCGTGGACGCATTCGGGCCAGCGAGCTGTGGCTGGTGGTCGTGGCCATCTTCGTCGGCGCCGCGGCTGGCCTGCTCAGCGCCGCCGTCAGCTGGTCCGCTCATGGCCTGCAAACCTTGCTCTTTGGGCTGGCGCCGGGCGAGCGATTGTCGGCGATCGACCATCTGTCGCCATGGCGCGCCCTGGCCTTGCCGGCCGGTGGCCTTGCGCTCGGCCTCGTCACCTGGGCGTGGACCAAACGGCGGCCAGGCACGCCCGTCGACCCGGTGGAGGCCAACGCCCTTCACGGCGGGCGCTTGTCGGCCAGGGACAGCATCTTCGTCGGCATCCAGAGCGTGATCTCCAACGGCTCGGGCGGCTCGGTCGGTCTGGAGGCGGCGTACGCCCAGCTGGGCGGCGGATTCGGTTCTTTGGTCGGTCGCGCGCTCAACCTCAGGCGCAGCGATATGCGCGCCTTCGTTGGCGCCGGCGCCGGCGCGGGCATCGCCGCCGCCTTCAGCGCGCCGCTGACCGGCGCCTTCTACGCCTTCGAAATCATCATCGGCTCCTACGCCGTGGTCAACATCGCCCCCGTGGTGGCCGCCGCCATCGCCGCCACCCTGGTCACCAAGGTGCTGCATAGCCAGCCGATCGTGCTCCACACGCAGGTCAGCGACTCGCTGGTCGTCAGCCACTACCTGCTCTTTGGCGCGCTCGGCATGGTCTGCGCCGGCCTGGGCGTGGTCATCATGCGTCTGGTGGCCTTCATCGAAGGTCGGGCACAGAAGCTTCCCGGGCCGAAGTGGATCCGCCCGGCCGTCGGCGGGGCGATCCTGGCCTTCCTCGTGGTGGCCGATCCGCACGCGCTTTCCGCCGGCCATGGGGCGATGGGCGCGCAGGCGGCCGTCGAGTTCTCCCTGGCCACCCTGGCCTTCCTGATCCTGGCCAAGGCCAGCGCCTCCATCGTCGCCCTGGGCTTCGGCTTTCGCGGCGGCCTGTTCTTCGCCTCCCTCTACCTGGGCTCCCTGGTCGGCAAGTTCTATGTGATGGCGCTGGAGGCGAGCGGCGTGCACGCCGGCATCGACCCCATGGCCGGTGCGCTGGTCGGCATGGGCGCGCTGGCCACGGCCATCATCGGCGGACCGTTCACCATGACCTTCCTGGTGCTCGAGACGACCGGCGATTTCGGTCTCACCGCGGCGACCCTGACCGCCTCCATCGTCGCCAGCCTGCTGGTGCGCGAGACTTTCGGCTACTCCTTCTCCACCTGGCGCCTGCACCTGCGCGGCGAGACCATTCGCAGCGCGCACGACGTGAGCTGGTTGCGCACCTTGACCGCCGGCCGGATGATGCGGGCGGACGCGCCGGTAATCCCGGCCGATACCTCCGCGGCGGCCTTCCGCGCGCGCTTCCCCCTGGGCTCGACGCGTCGGGTGGTCGGGCTCGATTCGTTCGGTCACTACGCCGGCGTAATTCCGGTCTCCGCCGTCCACGCTCTGGGCGACGCCTCGCGGCCGGTAAGCGAGGTGATGATCAACACTCACCGATGGCTGACGGCGGACATGGCCATCAAGGAGATCATGGGCGTGTTCGACCAGACCGAGAGCGACGAGTTGGCGGTGCTCGACGACGATCACGACGTGCTTGGCGTGGTTTCGGAGGCCTATGCCACCCGCCGCTACGCGGAGGAACTGGAGAAGGCCAGGCGCGATCTCGTAGGCGCGGACTGACGATTTCCGGGGTTAAGCTTTTGTAAGAGGGCGCCTCGACGCTTGACTTGCGGCCGGCCGGCAACGACTCCCTGTCGCCCGCGCCAGCTGGGCGCGTTGCCGACGGGGTAGTTGTGATCGCGAAAAGGCTGGCCGGCGCGCTTTGCGCCCTCATCATCGCCGGCGCCGTGTCTGGCTGCGCGCGCGGCGGCGGCCAGGCCGGCATGCGAAACCAGGGACCGCCGGAGGTCGGCGTCGTCACCCTCGAGCCCTCTACGGTCACCCTGACGACGGAGCTCGCCGGACGCGCCACGCCCTTTGAATCCTCGGACGTCCGCCCGCAGGTCGCCGGCATAATCATCGCCCGGCCGTTTACCGAGGGAGCCAACGTCCGGGCCGGCCAGGTGCTCTACCAGATCGATCCCGCGCCCTATCGCGCCGCCTACGATCAGGCCAAGGCGCAGGTGGCGAGCGCCCAGGCCAACCTCATGACCACCCAGCTCAAGGCCCAGCGCTACGGCGAACTGGTCAAGATCAACGGCGTCGCCAAGCAGGATTACGACGATGCCGAGGCGGCCTATAAGCAGGCCGTCGCCCAGGTGGCCCAGCTGCGCGCCGCCGCCGAAGCGGCGAGGATCAATCTCGCCTACGCCACCATCACCGCGCCGATCTCCGGCCGCGTCGGCGTCTCGACGGTAACCAAGGGCGCGCTCGTCACCAACGGCCAGGCCGCCGCGCTGACCACCATCCAGAGGCTCGATCCGATCTATGTCGACGTGACGCAGTCGGCCGCCGACCTGCTGCGTCTGCGCAAGGCCCTCGCCGCTGGCAAGCTCACCGGTGGCCCAAAGAGCGTGCCGGTGCGCCTCAAGCTCGACGACGGCTCGGTCTATCCGCTGGAGGGCCGGCTGCAGTTCGCCGACGTGACCGTCGATCAGACGACCGGCGCGGTCACGCTGCGGGCCATCTTTCCCAATCCAGACGGCGTGCTCCTGCCGGGCATGTTCGTCCGCGCCGAGGTGGCCGAGGGCATCGTGCCATCCGGGCTTCTGGCGCCTCAGCAGGGCGTGACGCGCGATGACCGTGGGCGGCCGACCGCCCTCGTCGTCGGCCCGGATAACAAGGCCCAGCTGCGCAACCTGCAGCTTGGCCAGGCGGTCGGCGACAAATGGCTGGTTACATCCGGTCTTGGACCCGGCGACCGGCTGATCGTGCAGGGTCTGCAGCGGGTGAAGGCCGGCCAGGCCGTGCGCCCGGTCGCCGCAAACCTCGCCCCCGCGCCGAGCGAGGCCGAGTAGGACCGCCGTGTCCCGCTTTTTCATCGAGCGTCCGATTTTCGCGATGGTCATCGCCATCGTGATCTCGCTCGCCGGCGCGCTGGCTATCCGCACCCTTCCGGTGGCGCAGTATCCGACGATCGCCCCGCCGGAGGTCGGCATCGGGGCCAACTATCCGGGCGCGGACGCCCAGACCGCCCAGGAGTCGGTGACCCAGATCATCGAGCAGCAGCTGCAGGGTATCGATCACCTGCTCTATTTCACCTCCGACAGCGAGGCCAACGGCAACATCAACATCAACGCGGTGTTCGATCCCGGCACCAACCCGGACATCGCTCAGGTGCAAGTGCAGAACAAACTGGCGCAGGCCGTTCCCCTGCTGCCCGCCGAGGTGCAGCAGGAAGGGATCGGCGTCTACAAATCGGGGGCCAGCTTCCTCTTGATCGTGGCGCTTTACGACACCACCGGCCACTACACCGACGTCGACATCTCCGACTTCATGAACAGCCGCCTGCGCGATCCGCTGTCACGGGTGAACGGGGTCGGCAACGTCAATGTGTTCGGCGGCTCCTACGCCATGCGCGTCTGGCTCGATCCGTACAAGATGGCCAATTTCAAGTTGATGCCGTCGGATGTCCGGACCGCCCTCGTGACCCAGAACATCCAGGTGCCGGCGGGAGAGATCGGCGGCCAACCATCCGTGCCTGGCCAGGAACTCAACGCCACCATCACCGCCCAGTCCCGGTTGCGAACGCCGGATCAGTTCCGGAATGTCATTCTCAAGACCCAGCCGGACGGCTCGCAGGTGCGCCTCGGCGATGTGGCGCGCGTCGAGCTGGGCGCCGACACCTATGGCTTTATCAGCCGCGTGAACGGACATCCCGCCTCGGGCATGGCCATTCGCCTGGCCCCCGGCGCCAACGCCCTGAAGACGGCAGAGGCGGTGAAGACGCGCGCCGAGCAGCTGGCGGCGACCTTCCCGCCCGGCGTCAAACTCGCCTTCCCGGTGGACACCACCACCTTCATCAAGCTGTCGATCCAGCAGGTGGTGATCACCCTCGTGGAGGCCATCTTCCTGGTCATCGCGGTGATGTTCCTGTTCCTGCAGAACTGGCGCGTCACCCTGATCCCGGCCGTCGCCGTCCCGGTCGTGCTGTTGGGAACCTTCGGCGTCCTCGCCGTGGCCGGGATGTCCATCAACACCCTCACGCTGTTCGCCATGGTCCTGGCCATCGGCCTCCTCGTCGACGACGCGATCGTCGTGGTCGAAAACGTCGAGCGGATCATGAGCGAGGAAGGCCTCTCGCCCAAGGCGGCCACCATCAAGTCCATGGGCGAGATCACCAGCGCCCTGGTTGGCATCGCCCTCGTGCTCTCGGCCGTCTTTCTGCCCATGGCCTTCTTCGGCGGTTCGACCGGAGCCATCTATCGCCAGTTCTCGGTCACCATCGTCTCGGCCATGATCCTGTCGGTGCTGGTGGCCCTGATCCTCACCCCAGCCCTCTGCGCCTCGGTGCTCAAACCCGTGACCAAGGGCGAGTTTGCCCATCGGCGCGGGTTCTTCGGCTGGTTCAACCGTCATTTCGCGACCACCGTTCGGCGCTATGAAGCGACGGCCGGCAAGGTGATCGGCCGGCCTCTTCCGGCGCTGATCGTCTACGGCGTGGTTGTCGCCCTGATGGCGACGCTGTTCCTCACCCTGCCGAGCGCCTTCCTGCCGGAGGAGGATCAGGGCGGCCTGATCACCTCCTACAGCCTGCCCACCGGCGCCATGCAGTCGCGCACGCTCGCCGTGGCCAAGCAGATCGAGCACTTTTATCTGGTCGACGAGGCGGCCGACGTCGACAACGTCTTCATCGTCACCGGCTTCGGCTTTGGCGGCAGCGGCCAGAACCAGGGCATGGCCTTCGTCCATCTGAAGCCGTGGAAGGACCGGCCCGGCGCGGCCAACCGGGTCCAAGCCATCGCCCAGCGCGCCAACCGGGCGTTCAGCAAAATCCGCGACGCCCAGGTGTTCGCGCTCGTGCCGCCGGCGGTCCAGTCCCTCGGCAACTCGTCCGGCTTCGACCTCGAACTCGAGGATCAGGCCGGCCTGGGCCACAAGAAACTCCTCCAGGCCAAGGACGAGTTCATCGACCTGGCTTCGAAGGATCCGATCCTGACCAATGTGCGGTTCAACGGCCTCGACGACACGTCCCAGCTACACGTCGACATCGACCAGCCCAAGGCCGCGGCGTTGGGCTTGAACCTGGCCGACGTTAACGACACCCTGAGCGCGGCCTGGGGCGGCCAGTTCATCAACAACTTCATCGACCGTGGACGGGTGAAGCAGGTCTTCATGCAGGCCGACGCGCCCTTCCGCGCCAATCCCGACGACATCGGCCTGTGGTTCGTGCGCGGGGCAAGTGGAAACATGGCCCCATTCTCGGCCTTCACGACCTGGAAGTGGACCACCGGCCCGGCTCAGCTTCAGCGCTACAACGGCGTCGGCGCGGTGGAGATCCAGGGCCAGGCGGCCCCCGGCAAGAGTTCCGGCACGGCCCTGGCCGAGGTGCAGAAGCTCATCGCCCGCCTGCCGCTCGGCATTGGCTATGAATGGACCGGCATTTCCTATCAGGAGCGTCTTTCCGGGGCCCAGGCGCCCGCGCTTTACGGGATCTCCATCCTGGTCGTCTTTCTGTGCCTTGCGGCGCTCTACGAGAGCTGGTCGATCCCGCTGTCGGTGATGCTTGTTATCCCACTGGGCGTCGTCGGCGCGCTGCTGGCGGCCACGGCGCGCGGTTTCTACAACGATGTCTATTTCCAGGTCGGGCTTTTGACCACCATCGGCCTGTCGGCCAAGAACGCCATCCTCATCGTGCAGTTCGCCGACGAAGCGGAAAAGCGCGGCGCAACGCCCGTCGAAGCAGCCCTGGAAGCGGCCCGGCTGCGCCTGCGTCCGATCCTGATGACCTCCATGGCCTTCATCGCGGGGGTGTTCCCCCTGGCCATTTCCACGGGCGCCGGCGCCGGCAGCCAGAACGACATCGGCACCGGGGTCATCGGCGGCATGCTGTCGGCCACCGTCTTGGCCATCTTCTTCGTGCCGATGTTCTTCGTCGGCGTGCGCTCGATCTTCCGCCAACGCGCGCGCCCCGCGCCGCTCACGAGTCCGGCCGAGTGAGGCGGCTGCTGACAATCGTGGCGGCGGCAAGCCTGCTCGCCGGCTGCATCGATCTGGCCCCGAAATACCAGCGACCGTCCAACCCGACGCCGGCGAGCTTCCCGACCGGCCCGGCCTATGCGCCGCCGCCCGCGGCCGATGTCGCGCCCGTCGGCTGGCAGGACTTCTTCTCAGATCCGAAGCTCAAGCGGGTGATCGCCGAGGCGCTGGCCAACAATCGCGACCTGCGCATCGCGGTGGCCAACATCGAGGCCGCCCGCGCCCAGTATCACGTCCAGCGCGCGGCGCTGTTTCCGACCATCACCGCCAATGCCAGCGCGACCTACGGGCAGCAGCCCGTGGGCGTCGTCTCTGGCGGCGCGCCCGCGCCGGGCCAGTCCGGCGTCTATAACGAGCGGCTCTACAGCCTCACCGCCGGGTTTTCCGCCTGGCAGCTCGATTTCTTCGGCAAGATCCGCAACCTCACCAAGGCCGCGCGGGAGCAGTATTTCGCCACCCGCCAGGCGCGCGACGAGGCCCAGTTGACGCTCGTCGACGAGGTCGCCACCGATTACCTGACGTTCGCCTCGGATCGCAGCCTGCTGGCCATCGCCCAGGCGACCCTCACCAGCAGCCAGGCCTCGCTCGATCTGACCCAGGCGCGCCTGAACGCCGGCGTCGCCTCCGGACTGGACGTGGCCCAGGCCAGGACCACCGTCGAGCAGGCGCGCTATGACGTCGCCCGCCTGACCACCCAGGTGGCGCAGGACCGCAACGCCCTGGAGCTGGTGGTCGGCGCGCCGGTGGCCGACGCCGACCTGCCGCCGGCGCTGGACGGCGAGGTGGTGGTGATGGATCGCCTGCCGGCGGCGGTGAGTTCGGCGGTCCTGCTCAAGCGGCCGGACGTTGTCCAGGCCGAGGACGTGCTGCGCGGCGCCAACGCCAACATCGGCGCGGCCAGGGCCAATTTCTTCCCCGACATCTCGCTCACCGCCAACGGCGGCCTCACCAGCGTGGCGCTCTCCAGCCTCTTCAGGGGCGCTTCGGCCACCTGGAGCTTCATCCCCACCGCCAGCCAGACGCTCTTCGATTTCGGAGCCAACAAGGGCAATCTCGCCCTGGCCAAGGCCCAGCGCGACCTCGACGTCGCCCAGTATGAGAAAGCCATCCAGACCGCCTTCCGCGAGGTCGCCGACGCGCTCGCCCAGCGCGGCACCATCGACGAGCAGGTGGCGGCCCAGGAGGCGCTGACCGAGGCCAACCACCAGGACTTCGACCTCGCCACCGCCCGCTATCAGCGCGGCGCCGACACCTATCTCAACGTGCTCATCGCCCAGCGGAGCTACTACGCCGCCCAGCAGACGCTGGTGACGACCAGACTTGCCCGCTCGCTCAATCTGGTGACGCTCTACGGCGTGCTGGGCGGCGGCCTGGACGCGCCAGCTCAGGGAGGCTGACACGACCACGCTCGCCGAACGGCTTGGCCACGGTCCGGACGAGCGGTTGCTGATCGTCAACTGCGACGATCTCGGCTCCAGCCACGGCGCCAATGTGGCTATCGAGCGGGCCTTGCACGAAGGGATCGCCAGCAGCGCCACCCTGATGGTTCCCTGTCCGTGGGCGCGCGACGCGGCGCGGCGCCTGGCCGGCGCGGACATCGGCGTGCATCTGACCTTCACCGCCGAATATCCCGGCTACCGCTGGCGCTCCCTCTCCGGCGCGGCCTCGCTGCATGACGCCTACGGCTTCCTGCCGGCCACCGCCGCCGAGGCCATCGCCAAGGCCGCGACCGACGACATCCGCGCCGAGGGCCGCGCCCAGATCGAGCAGGCGCTTGCCTGGGGCGTCGACGTCACCCACCTCGATTCGCACATGGGCGTGGTCCAGATCGACGCGCGCCTCTACGAGGTCTACCTCGACCTGGCGGTGGAGTTCGCCCTGCCGATGCGGATGGTCGGGCCCAGGGACGACGCCCGTCTGGGCTTTTCGCCGCGCGCCCGCGCCGCCGAGCGCGGCGTGGTCTTCACCGACCACTTCCTCTACGGCTGGGGCAAGGACACCCGCGCCTTTCTCTCTGAGCGCGTCCCGGCGCTGAAGCCCGGCGTCGCCGAAGCCTTCGGCCACCCTGTCGACGATGGCCCCGAGCTGCGCGGCTACGATCCTGACAACCCGCAGGTGCGTGTCGACGACGGCCTGTGCTTCGCCGACCCGGCGATGAAGGCGATGATCGAAGCCGCCGGCGTCACCCCCATCAGCTACCGTCCGCTTCGGGACCTGCAGCGGGGCGTCACCCGCGGAAATTGAGCTCGATCTTCACGCCGTCAGGGTCGAGGAAGAACAACTGCCTGAGCCCAAACGACGGCAGGTCGTTTTCCCCAAAGGCGATCTCGTGGTCGCATAGCCGGGCGCGCATGGCGTCGAAATTTTCGGCATCGAAGGCCACGTGATCGAAGCTTCCCGTGTCCGTAGCCGCGCGAGCGCCACCCACCAGATGCACCACTGCGCGCCCACCCGCGTAGAGCCAGGCGCCAGGAAAGGGCAGGGGCGGCCGTTCGCCATCGGCGAGGCCAAGCGCGCCGGCATAGAATGCGCGCGATTTCTCCAGATCGGCGCAATTGACGGTCACATGATCGAGGCCGCGCAAGGCCATGATTTCCCCCTTTCAGGGACGATCCACTCAGCGATCGACTTTCGTGGATAGCACGATCGAGGAGGTCGTGCGCTCCACGCCGGGCAGGGCGCCCAGGGCGTCGATCAGCGCGTCCATTTCGGCCACGCCCGGGGCCACGGCCTTGGCGATGAGATCGAACGGACCGCTGACCGATTGCAGCAGGCGCACCGCGCTCATCTTGCGCGCGGCCGCGACCACCGCCGCCGACTGCTTGTGCGAGACGGTCATCAGCACATAGGCGTGGATCTGGCCGCGCTCGTGCGCTTCGCTGAGCTTGACCGTATAGCCGGCGATGACGCCGGATCGCTCCAGCCGCTCGAGCCGGCCCTGCAAGGTGGTCCGCGAGACGCCGAGCGCGCGCGCCAGTGCGGCGGCCGGGGCGCGGGCGTTGTCGCGCAGAAGCTCGATGAGGCGGGTGTCGAGTTCGTCCATCTGCCTATTCCCTTCGGCGGATAGCCGAGAATTGCCCGGCATTTCGTCAGAAATGCAATAGGAATCGACGCCGCGCGCGGTCATCTTCGGTGTCACACGAGCCACAGGGAGCGCACTCATGAAAGACGTCGTCGTCATCGGCGCGGGCCACATCGGCTCGACCATCGCCGCCTTCCTGTCGGCCACGGGCGACTACCGGGTGACGGTCGCCGACCAGTCGGCCGAGGCCCTGGCCGCCCTCGGCGTCATGGACCGGGTGGAGCACAAGGTGCTCGACGTCACCGATGGCGCCGCCCTCAAGGCGCTGCTGAGGGGCAAGTTCGCGGTGCTGTCGGCCGCGCCCTATCACCTGACTTTCCACGTGGCCGAGGCGGCCAAGGCCGCCGGCGCGCACTACCTCGATCTCACCGAGGACGTGGCGACCACCCGTAAGGTCAAAGCCTTGGCCGTCGGCGCGAAGACAGCCTTCATCCCGCAGTGCGGCCTCGCGCCCGGCTTCATCTCCATCGTCGCCGCCGATCTCGCTCGCCACTTCGATACCCTGCACGATGTGCGCCTGCGCGTCGGGGCCCTGCCGAAGTACCCGTCCAACGCCCTCAACTACAATCTCACCTGGTCCACCGACGGGGTGATCAACGAATATAGCGAACCGTGCGAGGCGATCGTCGACGGTCTGCCGCGCCAGACCCGGGCGCTCGAGGAGTGCGAAGCCTTCGCCCTCGACGGCGTCGCCTATGAGGCGTTCAACACCTCCGGAGGCCTGGGTACCCTGTGCGAGAGCCTTCAGGGCAAGGTGCGCAACCTCAACTACCGGAC
>JBOHLC010000158.1:0-20782 GCA_050729395.1 Caulobacteraceae bacterium | reverse complement strand
ACAGCCGCAAAGCGTTCCTGTTGTCCGAGGATATTCCGGGCGGCAACCACACCTTGGCGCTCCGCAACCACCCAATGCTCCACGCGAATCTTGTCGCCCATCCTGCCGTCCGGCCAGCGCGCAATATCGCCGGCCGCGTAGATACCAGGAATACTCGTTTGCAGAAAAGCATCGACTGCCACCCCCCGGTCCACGGCAAGACCGGCTTCCTGTGCCAACGCCACGTTCGGGCGCACACCGATGCCCGCGACCACCAGATCGGCATCCAATTCCGCGCCCGTCGAAAGTCTGACGCTACCTGCAAAAATCTCCGCGACGGTGGCGCCAAGATGAAAAACGACGCCGTGCGATTCATGCAGCGCCTTGACCATATCGCCCATCGCCGGGCCCAGGATGCGCTCCATCGGCCGCGCTTCGGGCGCAACGACATGCACCTCCAATCCGCGCGTGCGCAACGAAGCCGCAACTTCGAGACCGATGAAACTCGCGCCAATCACAACACAGCACCGAGCTCCGCCGAGGCGCGCGATCAGGGCGTCGCAGTTGGCAAGCGTGCGCAGTACGCCGACATGCGGCAGGCCCGCACCAGGGACCGTGAGCCGGATAGGCTCGGCGCCGGTGGCAAGTAGCAAGGCCCCGTAGGGCATCCGGCTGCCGTCCGCGAGTGCGACAGTCTTTTTCGTCGGGTCGATGTTGGTGACGCGGTTGTCACATCGCGCGTCGATATGACGATCCGCATAGAACTCTGCCGATCGCAACGGAATCCAATCGGCCTCGGCGGTTCCGGCCAGATAATCCTTCGATAGATTGGGTCGATCATAGGGTAGCGAAGGATCGGCGCTGAACAGCGTGACGGGACCTTGATAGCCCCCCCGCCGCAATGTTTCGGCGGCGGCATTTCCTGCCGCGCCACCACCGACTATCACCACGGAGTCGGGTAGCTTAACCGCTGTCAGCTTTGGTGGGCGAATCGCCGGCAGCGCTTCGCGCACAAAGACACTGTCTTCACACTGCTCCACACGCCAACATTTCACGTCGTTCAGTGCGGGTGGCCGAAGGGCGTGGCCAGTGCGAAGGCTGAAGCAGGCATGATGCCACGGGCATCGGATCGTATCGCCAACCAGCAAGCCGTCGGCCAGCGGCGCACCATAATGTGTGCAGATCGCTCCGATGGCAAAGAATGCGCCGGACTGACGCACGAGCAGGGCAGCTTCGCCACCGACATGGCCAGTCACCATGCCGCCTTCGGCAATATCCGCAAGCGGAATGCCCTGAGCGAAATCGGGCCTGCCCGGTGACGATGAAGTCTCGTTCAAGGCATCTCTCCTCGACTGGATGGAACCGTCAGTGCCTGCGGCGCGGCAGTAGCGCGCCAACAACCAGGCGCCCCGGCGTGCATTGAGCCTGTCCAGCGAGGCCAGCACCTGACGGACTCACTGGGTGACGCGCGCGCCCTCCGGCGCCATCCCCTCGAATGATCGATCACGTTTGATAATCGTGACGCCGAGTTCACGCTCCAGCCCTCCGATCCCGTTCGCAAGGCCGGCGGCGAGACATGGCGGCTTTCCGCCGCCAGCCCGATGCTCGTCCTGGCGATGAAGGACGTTAGGATGCTCCCTCACGCACGACGCGCCCAGCTCCCACCCAGGATATCGAGGTGGAATCCGTATGGATATGGCGCGCGTCGCCAATGGCCGATCACGGCCGGCACGCCCTCGGGATTCTCCGGCGGACCTCTACTTCGCCTGCTTCCGCAGTGCTTCCGCCAGCATTTTCGGCCGGCGACCGCCATCCCAGCCGCTTTCTACTTCTCGGATTTCATGAAATAAACTGGCGCACTCGACAGGATTCGAACCTGTGACCTCTGCCTTCGGAGGGCAGCGCTCTATCCATCTGAGCTACGAGTGCGGTTATGCCAGGCGCGGAGCGTTTAGCTCAAAACAGGCCCGCGCGCCAAACCCGCCGAAACCCATCGGCGCGGCCAAGCGTTGGCGTAGGGGGAGCGCGCTCAAGGATCCGCTCGATGACGCTGGAAATCTCGGTCGGGCCGCCGCGCCTATCGATCAACCACGGCTATGGCGTGCTGATCACCGACGAGGACGGCCAGATCCCATGGCCGACCGACAAGGGCTTCTACCATTCCGATACGCGCGTCATCTCCACCTGGCTGATCTACGCCGACGGCCAGAGCTGGGAGCTCCTGAACAGTGGCGCGGTCGAATATTACGCCAGCCGGGTTCACCTCACCAATCCCAAGCTGGAGACCGAAAGCGGCACGATCAAGGAAAGGACGCTGGGCCTCACCGTCGCGCGCTGCATCGTCGAGGGGGTCCACGAGGATCTCGATGTCGTCAACCATGGCTCCAAGCGCGCCAAGTTCAACCTGGAGATCGTCATCCGCTCTGACTTCGCCGATCTGTTCGAGGTCAAGAGCGGCAAGATCGTCCGCCGCGGCCGGATCGACACCGCCTGGTCGGAAGGCCGGGACAAGCTGACCACCTGCTACCGCAACAATGGCTTCCGACGCGATGTCATCGTCTCGGTGAAGAATAGCGGCTCGCCGCCCGTCTACGCCAACGGCCGCGTCAGCTTCAGCGTCGACCTGGAGCCGGGGGAGGCCTGGCACAGCTGCCTGCTCTATGAGATCGGCGATGGCAAGACGATGGCGCGCGCGCCGCGGGTGTGCATTGCCCGCATGGGCGAGCACGAGGCGCGTCGCCGCCTCGACGATTGGCGCGCCGCGGCGCTGAAGGTCACCCCCGCCAGCCCGGAATACCAGAGGTTTTACGAACAGTCTTTGCGCGACATCGCTTCCTTGCGTCTGCCCATCGAGGGCACCGACGATCTGCAGTTCGTGCCGGCCGGCGGCACGCCCTGGTTCGTGGCCCTGTTCGGCCGCGACAGCCTCGTCGCCTCATTGCAGACGGCCATGGTCTATCCGGATCTGGCGCGCGGCGCCCTGGAGGTCCTCGCCCGTTATCAGGCGAAGAGGCGCGACGACTGGCGCGACGCCGAACCCGGCAAGATCATGCACGAGCTACGTCGCGGCGAACTGGCCTATTTCAAGAAGATTCCGCATACGCCCTATTACGGCACGGCCGACGCCACGATTCTCTACCTCATGGTGCTGCACAACACCTGGCGTTGCACCGGTGACGAGGGCCTGATCGAGAAACATCTTCCGGCGGCGGAGAAATGCCTGCGCTGGATCGACCGCTATGGCGACCGCGACGGCGACGGCTTCCAGGAATATCAGACGCGTTCGAGCGCCGGCTACGAGAACCAGGGCTGGAAAGATTCTGGCGAGGCCGTGGTCTATCCCGACGGCTCCCTCGTCAAAGGCCCCAAGGCCCTCGTCGAGCTGCAAGGCTATGTCTACGACGCCTGGCTGCGCATGGCTCAGATCTATGACGCGTTGGGCAAGCGGGCGCGGGCTGGGACGCTCAGGCGTCGCGCCAAGGCTTTGTTCGAACGCTTCAACGACGCCTTCTGGGACGAGGATTCCGGCTTCTACGCCTTCTGCCTCGACGGCGATAAGAAGAAGGTGCTCTCGGTCGCCTCGAATCCCGGCCATTGCCTGTTGTGCGGCATCGTGCCGCCGGACCGGGCCGCCAAGGTCGTCCGTAGGCTGATGGAGCCGGACATGAACAGCGGCTGGGGCGTGCGCACCCTGTCGTCGAAGCACCCGGCCTTCAATCCGTACAGTTATCAGAACGGCGCGGTCTGGCCGCACGACAACGCCTTTATCGCGGCCGGCTTCCGCCGCTACGGCTTCGACGAGGAGGCGACGATCCTGATGCGTGATGTCACCGAAGCCTCGTCCTATTTCGTCCAGCACCAGCTGCCGGAACTCTATTCCGGCCTGCAGCGCGACCCTTCCAGCTTTCCTGTCCAGTATCTGGGAGCCAATACGCCCCAGGCCTGGGCGGCGGGTTCATGTTTCGCCTTCCTGCAGACCCTGCTGGGCTTTAACCCCGACGCGCAGGCTGGCAAGGTGTTCCTCGATCCGCGCCTTCCCGAATGGATGCCGCGCATCGAGATCCGCGACCTCCGGGTGGGTGGCAAGACGTTCGATATCGCCTTCTGGCGCGACGCGGAGGTGACCCGCTTCGAGGTGCTGAAGGGCGACGCCAGCGCGGTCGAACAGAAGAGCGACGCCACGCGCACCGAGCGCTGGCTGTGACGCCTCAGACGGCGGCGAACCTCCGACGGCGCAGCGCGAGGCCGAGGCCAGCGAAGCCGGCCAGCATAAGCGCCCAGGTGGCCGGTTCCGGAACGCTGACGAGAGAGACATTGTCGAGCGCCAGGTAGCCCGGATCGTTGCGGAAGTCGAATTTGAGAGTGTCGCTGCCGGTGCCGACGACGTAGAGGGTGAAGTTAATCCAGCCATTCGTATTGGGAAGGTCAGTCGACGAAGTGAGGATGGTTCCGTCCCAGCGAACTATAAAATCATTGGGCGTGCCACCGTCGCTGGCCAACCAGTAGCTGAGTTCCAGGGTTTGGCCGCTGATGTCCGAGACCGTCTGCTTGAGCGTGCCGTTGCTGCCCACCGGGCCGAGATAGGCGTAATAGGCCCCGTCCTCAGCGCCCGTTACATTGCCATCGCAACTGCCGGTGCAACTGGTGACGCCGGTGGAGCCGGTGTCGCCGCCCTGATTCCAGTGGCTAAAGTCGCCCTTCTCGAAGCTGCCGTTTTTCAGGAGGCTCGCGGCATGAGCGCCGACCGCGCCAAGCGCGAGGGCCGCGATGGCGACCGTCAGAGAAAGCTGCCTTTTCATCCCCCACTCCGCTCGCAGACCGCAGCCACGACTCTATGGCCGTCGCTACATTGGATTTCACCAGAGTCACAATAACTGCGGTTGTCTCCGGGTCAAGCCCCGTTTCCGTCGTATTCACCGCCTTTTAGTCACTTTTTCGCCATTGGCGGCGCGCGCCCGTTCGGCCGAGCGCGAAAACCGCCGACGCCCTGGCCCGCGCGCGCGATCTCCCCTAAGGCCGACCCAAAGATCCCCAGGGAGTTCCGCCCCATGTCCCTCGCCGCCAGATCCGCCGCCGTCACCGGCTCGACCAGCGGCATTGGCCTCGCCACCGCCCGCGCCCTCGCCGCGCAAGGGGCCAACGTCATGCTCAACGGCTTTGGCCAGGCGCGGGACATCGAGGCCGCGCGCGCCGCCATCGAAGCTGAATATAAGGTGAGGGCGCTGCACTCGCCGGCGGACATGACCAAACCAACCGAGATCGCCGGCATGATCGCCGACGCGGAAACGGCGTTCGGCGCGGTCGACATCATCGTCAACAACGCGGGCATGCAGTTCGTCTCGCCGATCGAGGACTTCCCCATCGAGAAGTGGGACCAGATCATCGCCGTCAACCTCTCGGCGGCCTTCCACGCCATCCGCGCGGCCACGCCCGGCATGAAGGCGCGCGGCTGGGGCCGCATCGTCTCTACCGCCTCCGCCCACTCCAAGGTCGCCTCGCCGTTCAAGTCGGCCTATGTCGCCGCCAAGCACGGCATCGCCGGCCTGACCAAGACCGTCGCCCTCGAGCTGGCCACCCATGGGGTGACGGTCAACTGCGTCAGCCCGGGCTATGTGTGGACGGGCATGGTCGAGGCCCAGATTCCCGCCACCATGGAGGCCCGCGGCCTCACCCGCGAGCAGGTGATCGACGAGGTGCTGCTGGCGGCCCAGCCGACCAAGGGCTTCGTCACCACCGACCAGGTGGCCGCCTTGGTCGTCTTCCTGTGCTCGGACGCGGCCAAGCAGATCACCGGGGCCAACCTCTCCATCGACGGCGGCTGGACGGCCAAATGAGCGACCTCATCACCCTGGCCGAAATCGAGGCGGCGCGGGCCAGGATCGCGCCCTTTGTCGCGCCAACGCCGATCGTGACCATGACGCCGACCGGCCTGCGGCTCAAAGCCGAGAGCCTGACCCCCATCGGCGCGTTCAAGATCCGCGGCGCCTTCAACGCCCTCTTGAGTTTGCCGGAAGAGGCGCGCGCGGCCGGTGTCGTCGCCCACTCGAGCGGCAATCACGCCCAGGCCGTGGCCTTCGCCGCCGCCAGGCTGGGACTCGCAGCGACCATCGTCATGCCCAACAACGCGCCCGCGCCCAAGGTCGAGGGCGTGCGCCGGTCCGGGGCCCAGATCGTCACCGTCGGGCCGGCCAGCGCCGAGCGCGCCGCCCGAGCGAAGGAATTGGCCGCGGAGCGCGGCGCGGCCCTGATCGAGCCGTTAGACATGGCAGAGATCATGGCCGGCACGGGGACCATCGGGTTGGAGATCCTCAAGCAGGCGCCGGACGTGGAGATTGTCTTCGCCCCCGTCTCCGGCGGCGGCCTCCTGGGCGGGCTCGCCGCCGCCATCAAGCTCAGCCGGCCGGCAGTCAGGGTGATCGGCGTCGAGCCGGAGTTGGCCAATGACGCGGCTCAGAGTTTCCGCGCCGGCGAGGTGATCGCCATCCCGGCCGAACAGGCCTCGAGCACCCTGGCCGACGGCCTGCGCGTGCAGAAACTCGGCGCGCGCACCTGGCCGCACATCCGCGCCTTCGTCGACGACATCGTCACCGTCTCGGAGGACGCCATGCGCGCGGCCATGCGCCGGATCGCGGCCGAGGCGCGCTTGATCGCCGAGCCGAGCGGCGCGGTCGCCGCCGCCGGCGCTCTGGCTCATGGCTCGGACGTGAAGAGAAGCGTCGCCGTCCTTTCCGGAGGCAATGTCGATCCGGCGCTTTACGCGTCGATCCTGGCGGAGGCTTGAGCCGTGCGCCGCGCCCGGAAGGGCAGGAACGACACTCGCTGTTCCTCCTCGGCCTGGAGCTTGGCGCGCACGCGCATCAGGTCCTTCCAGCCGACGTAGCCGACCAGACGGGCATCCTCGCGCGCGATCACCGGCAGGTGCGAGACGTTGACCGCGGTCAGGCGCTCGGCCAGGGCCTCGAGATACTCATCCGGAAAAGCGGTGGTGAATTTCGCTCCGGCGAGGAGTTCGCCCAGGCTCGCCTGCCGGTGCTTGCCCTCGCGCCGCCAGCGCAGGATCTGCGGCGGGTCGATCACGCCCAGAACGCGCCGCTCCTCGTCGATCACCGGGAAGCTCGGGTGCATGGTGGCCGGGTCGGTCAGGAAGGCGGCCGCGCCGTGCAGGGTCATGCTCGCCGGCAGGGTATCGACCTCTGTCGTCATCACCTCGCTCACCCGGGTCAGGGCGAACGGATCGACACGGTATTCGCGCACGAGGTGGTGGCCGCGGCGGGCAACCTTCTCGGTCAGGATTGAGCGGCGCATCATGAGCACGGTGACGATGTGGGCCGCGCCGCAGGCGGCGATCAGCGGCAGCAGGACGTGGGTGTTCCCGGTCAGCTCGACGGCGAAGAAGGTCGCGGTCAGCGGCGAGCGCATGGTGCCGCCCATGGTCGCGGCCATGCCGAGCAGGGCCCAGAAGCCGGCGCTCCCGCCCGGCATCAGGCCGCTCAGCGCCGCGCCCATGGCCCCGCCCATGATCAGGAGAGGCGCCAGCACCCCGCCGGACGTCCCCGAACCGAGCGCCACGGCCCAGATCACCGCCTTGACCACCAGCAGCACGATCGCCGCGGTGGTCAGCACATTGCCGTTCAGCATGGCGGCGATGTTGTCGTAGCCGACGCTCAAGGCCTGCGGCTCGATCAGGCCGCCGATACCGACCACCAGGCCGCCGATCACCGGCCACCACATCCAGTGGATCGGCAGCTTCTGAAAGGCGTCCTCGCACGCGTAGACAAGCTGGGTCAGCAGGCCCGAGAGCAGGCCGGCCAGCACGCCCATGCCGATCCATGAGACGAGCGCCACGGTGGAGACGTCCATCTCGCCGTTGAAGGGAAAGAGCGGCGAGGTCATGTGCAGGAAGTGCCGCTCGACTGCCGCGACCACGGCGGCGACCGTGACCGGGATGAAGCTGCGCGGCGACCACTCGAAGAGCAGCAGCTCGACCGCCAGCATGATGGCCGCGATCGGCGTGCCGAACACCGTTGTCATGCCGGCCACGGCGCCGGCGACGAGCAGGGTCTTGCGCTCGTTGTCGCTCATCGGCAGGGCCTGGGCGATCAGGGAGCCGAGCGCGCCGCCGGTCATGATGATCGGACCCTCGGCGCCGAACGGACCGCCGGTGCCGATGGCGATGGCGCTAGACAGGGGCTTGAGCACGGCGACCTTGGCGTCCAGGCGCGAACGGCCCAGGAGGATGGCCTCGATGGCCTCGGGAATGCCGTGGCCTCGGATCTTGTCGCTGCCGAAGCGGGCCATCAGGCCGACGATGAGCGATCCGACGACCGGGACCAGCACGGCCCACACCCCGAGCGGCGAGTGGCCGAGCTTGAGGTTCGCCAGGCTGAATTGACCGAAGTAGGCGAGGTTGGTGACCAGGCGGATGAGCTTCAGAAGCAGGAAGCCGGAGATGACGCCAGCGCTCGCCACCAGGACGGAAATTGCCGCCACGACGAGGACGCGCGGATCGGTGGTGAAATCCCCGCGCCTGCGGTGCGCCCCTTTGATGGCGCCGGGCGGCAAGGCATGGGCGGAACTCATCGCTCGCGGGGTCTCCAGCTGAATGGGGCTTGGCCCCCGCGCCGAGCTTGGCCGGGGGGTCGCGCGTTCTATCGTGTCACGATATAATATGGCAAGCCTGGAGACACCCGATGACGACTCGCCGGCCGCCGCGGCCGTCCCAGGCAGACTATGAAGCGCTGTCGGAGTTCCGCTACCTCATCCGCCGCTTTCTCGAATTCAGCGAGCAGGCCGCCGGGGCCGCCGGACTGACCGCGCGACAGCACCAGGCCCTGCTGGCCATCCGCGGCTTCCCGAAGGGGCACGAGCCGACCGTCGGCGCCCTCGCCGAACGGCTGCGCATCCGCCACCACAGCGCCGTCGAACTCATCGACCGGCTGGCGGCCGCCGGCCTGGTGACACGCGCCGCGGATCCAGCCGACCACCGCCGCGTGCTGATCGGGCTGACCGAGCGCGCCGAGGAGCGCCTGGCGGCGCTATCCCTCGCCCACCTGGACGAGCTGGACCGCCTGGAACCGTCCCTGAAGCGGATCCTGGACCTGCGCGCCTAGCGCCTGGCAGGCCCCTGAGCCGCATTGGGCGCGCCGGCGTCGGGTGTTCGCGGCTCGCCGTCGTATTTGACGTCCGCCGCCCATACCACCGTGCGCAGGACCAGCGCCTTGTCCGCTGTCGGCTGGGCCTTGAAGGCCACGCGCTCGCCGGCCTTGACCAGCACCTGCACACCTTGCGTGGCGCGCAGCTGTGCTTCCATCGGCGCCGGTCCGTCCTGGCCCTTGGCCGCGCGTCCGTCGACCTCGATGGCGACACCCAGCACGCCGCCGTCGGCTGTCGCCACGCCCACCGAATTGATCCCTATACGGACGACCATGTCGCGATCGCGCTCGATCCACGTTTCCGTGCCGCTGGCCCCGGCGAAGATCAGGGTCGCGTCGCGCGGAACCTGGAGGAAATTCTCGTCGCCCTCGGTGAGCTTGTAGTGCGCCATCGTCGCGCCCTCCTGTCAGTGAAACTCGGCCTTGAGGCCCTCGATCTCGTCGTGGTTCTCGCGGATGTGGACCAGCGCCCGCTCCACCAGCCCCCGCGCCTCGTCCGGCAGGGCGTTCTGCCGCGCTGCTCTGTCGAACTGGTCGAGGATGAAGGCTTCGCCGCGCTCGACCTCCTCGACCACCGGCCGGTCGCTCTGGCCGGAAAATCGGCCGCGAAGGGCGACGAAGGCGCGATGGACCGGGCCGATCACCGTGCCGGCGGTGGACGGCACGCCGCCCGCGGCGCGCACCTGGTCTTCAAGCTCACCGGCGAGCTTGCGCCTTGCCGCCACGCGCGAGCCGAACACGGCCTTGAAGCGTGGATTGCGCGCCAGATCGGCCGCCTGCTCATAGCCAAGCGCGCTGTCGAGAGTCGTCTCGACCAGGCCGTTGAGAATCTGCGCGGCCTGATAGTGGCGCTGGTCCAAGGCGCGGCTCTCCTGAAAGGTTCTGCATCAACGGCGCCGGAGCGTCGCCGTTCCATACGCGACCTGATCGGCCAACCTCTCTTTCCGCTCTTCCCCGCGGAAGCGGGGACCCGGGTTTTTTTTGTGTTTGCCCGGGCGTGCTAATCCCCTCGGAAGCGCGCCAAGCTGGACACCACTAGGTCCCCGCTTCCGCGGGGAAGAGCGGAAAATTGGACATGAAGAGCTTCCATGAAATCTTCGCCGAAGCCGCCGCGCGCAAGGGCGGGCCGGCGGCGCTCGAGGCCCTGATCGCCGAGCATCGCGCCAGATCGCCGGCCGAGCTCGCCGCCATCCCCGACGACCGCTGGCTGGCCCAGATGAGCAAGTGCGTCTTTCAGGCCGGCTTCTCGTGGAAGGTGATCGAGACCAAATGGCCTGGGTTTGAGGCCGCCTTCACCGGCTTCGATCCGAAGATCAACGCGGTCATGTCGGACGAGGCCTTCGACGCGCACCTGAAGAACGCCGCCATCGTGCGCAACGCGCGCAAGATCCTTTCCGTGCGCGACAACGCCATCTTTCTGGCGGACCTGGCGCGCGAGCACGGCAGCGCGGCCGCCTTCTTCGCCGCCTGGCCGGACGAGGACTTCGCCGGCCTGCTGGAGGTGATGAAGAAGCGCGCGGCCAGGCTCTCGGGCGAAACGGCGATGCGCTTCTTCCGCTTCATGGGCAAGGCGAGCTTCATCACCACGCGCGATGTCACCGCGGCCCTCATCTCCGCCGGCGCGATCGACCGTCCGCCGAGCAGCCGCAGAGACCTGGAGGCGGTGCAGGCGGCGTTCAACGCCTGGGCGCGCGAGAGCGGGCGCGATCTCACCGCCATCAGCCGCACGCTGGCTCTCAGCACCGGCCCGGAGGGCTGGGGGCGATAACAGGTATCAACACCCCCCAACTCGCGGCGCTACCCCCGCCGGCGGATGCTCCATACCAATTCGGCGAGGCCGATCAGGGCCAGGACAGCGCCGAACACGATCCACATCGGATTGCCGACCATGAAGCTCGGGCTTCCCCCCGCCATGGGGCCGTTGAAAGCCAGGTTCAGCCCCTGAAGAATCCAGATCGCGCCGAAGGCGATCATCACCAGCCCAAGCAGGCAACTCACCACCCACATCACGCTGTCGAACGTCTTCCACATGTCCCCAACCCTCCTAGGATGTCATGCCCGTACGGTCTCGCGGACCGTTTGCTCGCAATAATCGGCCAGTCCCTCGAGCGCGTCGGCGCCGTCTCCGCGGAAGGATGAACCGTGCATGATGGCCAGCGTGTCGGGCTTCAGCGCCGCCAGGGCGCGGATCGCCGGCCCAGTGTTGGGGCCCATGCACATGGCGTGGAACATCTCCTCGGTGGCAATGGCCGGCGCCAGCACATCGGCCTCGGTCACCGCCGGGCCGGCGCCGGCCTGGGTCAGGAGATCGCCGCACAGGAGGGTGCGCGTCGCCTCCTCGAACATCGCCCCCGCCTCCCAGCCGTGCGGGGTATGCGGCGTGTCGCGCCAGATGACGCGCCGGCCGCCCAGATCGATCGCCTCGCCGTCGGCCAGCGCGCGCGGCGCCCGGTCGGCCATGTCGTTGAGCGAGACCATGCAGCCGAGAAGGCCGTGCGCGGCCACTGCGTTCGGCGCGGCGGCCAGCCATTGATTGAGGCTGCCGCATTCGTCAGATTCTATATGACCAAAGCTGATCCAGCGCAGGCGCGCGAGCGGCGTCACCCTGGCCACCGCCTCCGACACCAGCGGGAAGAGGGCGCGCGAGCCGCAATGAAAGAGCAGCGGCTCGTCGGCCACGATGAGGAACTGATTGAAGGTGAAGCCGGCCGGCGCGGTGACCTCCGGTACGAAGGTGGAGAAGCGGAAGACATCGTCGGCGATCTCCGAGGTTTCAGTCTGCATGGGGCCTCTTCATGGCGCTCGGCGGATCGCAAGCAAAGCCCTCGACCCGCCGTTTGTCAAAGGACGCTCGGCCGTCGCCCGTCGGAAACGAAAATGTCGGTCATGAAGGCTCTATGTCGGCCGACGCCAGCTCTGGCCGCCGTGGCCGGGATTATCATCATCGACCCGGTCGGCCGCCTCGTTTATGCCGGCGCTCACCAAGTCCTATGGCTGCAGCATGAAATATCCTTGAGCGCCCCTCCTGAGGTCGATGTCACGGTGGCCTTGCCGCGCGAGAAGGTGACGCTGGCCAATCTGCTGCAGCTCTACACCCATGACTTCTCCGAGTTCTGGGCCGGCGGGCCCGATGGCGAGCTCGGCGACGACGGCCGTTTCCCGTACTATAGCTTTCTCGACGATTACTGGCGCGACGCCGGGCGCATACCATTGCTCCTGCGCATCGGCGGCCATGTCGCGGGCTTCGCCCTGATCAATGACCGCTCGCACTCCGGCCTGCCGCTAGACCGCAACGTGGCCGAGTTCTTCGTGGTCAGGAAGCACCGCCGCGGCGGCGCGGGAACGGCGGCGGCGCGCAAGATCTTCACCCTCTATCCGGGCGTGTGGGAAGCCGCCGTCGCCCGGCGCAACACCGCCGCCCTGGCCTTCTGGCGCAAGGCCGTGGCCGGCTGTCCCGGCGTGGCTGATATCGAGGAACTCGACCGCTCGGACGAGGCCTGGGACGGCCCGATCCTCAGGTTCCGAGTCGGGTAGGGTGTCGCCGCTCTACCGCCTCGCCGTCTTGGCTTTCTTGTCGCATTTGGCGTAGTCGCCCTTGTGGCAGGCGACGACCGCGACGCGCCAGGCGGCGATATCGGCCGCGTGCTGTTGGTCCCGCGCGGCGGTCTCGGCATTGTAGCTGGCCATCTGGCTGGCGTAGGCGTCGGCGCTCGCCTTCTTGTCGGTCTCATACTGCGCCATTTGCGCCTGGTAGGCGTCCTGCGCCGCCTTGTTGCGCGCCGCTATGCCCTCGTTGAGGGTCTTGTTCTGGCCGTTGAGCGCGGCGTCAGGCGTCGGCGGCGCCGCTTGCGCGGCAGCCCCGCTGGCCAGCAGGCACGTCGCGAGAATAAGCGCGACCGTCTTCATGGAAACTCCCCGATACTGGTGGCGATCGGCCCAGGTTGAGCCGATTCACCCGCGCCTTCTACCGTGCCGTCGGCGGAAACAGCACCGGCAGGACCTGACGGGTTGTGAATATGCAGCGGTCGTTGTGGCCGCATTCCGGCACGATGATCAGGCCTGGCTTCGCGCCGAGGCTGTCTTCGATATGCTTGACGAAGGCCTCGCCACGGGCGCGCCGGGTCGGCCCCTGGGCCATGGCGTTCGGTGAGGGATCAAAGCCGCCGAGCGGCAGCACATCCACCTGGCCCAGCAGATAGGTCGTCGGCCGGCTGGCCAATTGCCGCTTGAGCTGGTCTTCGCCAATGCGCGCGGCATAGCCGCTCACGCGATCCTCGAGGCCATAGGGCCAGCGATCGAACCCCGGCGCCTTGGCCGCGACGAACGGTCCATAGGTGAAGTTGGTATGCGCCGCCTCGTCACTCCACGCCTCGCGCGCGGCGGTGGGCGCGGCGCCGCCTTCCGCCAGCGGCCGGCTCGCGTCCGGCCAGGCGTAGCTCGACGGATTGGCCACCACATAGCGCAGCGGAACGCCCAAGCGCCCGTCGACGGTGTTGGCCATCTCGTAGCGGGTCACGAACTGGCCACCCGCCGAATGGCCGGCGATGACGATGACCTGGAGATTGGGAAACAGGCGCCGGTCAGCCAGGCGCTTCATGAGCGTGTCCATGAAGTCGAATGAGGTCAGGCCGGGATCGCCTACCGCCGGCCCGCCGGCGCGCCAGGAATTGCCGCCGCAGCTCCAGTTGACCTCGCCGCGCGCCAGCTTGTCATGGCATTCGCCATCGGCCGAGGCGAAGTCGGGCGCGATCACCTCCGTGTCGCCGAGCGCGCCGGCCAGGAAGGCGGCGGCCGTCGCGGTTCGGAAATAGTGGTCGGCGTTGCGCAGCGCGCCGTGGACCATGATCAGCGCCCGGTGGATGTGGCTGTTCGGACGCTCGAGCGAAAAGGTCCGGTAGACGCGCGTCCGCGCGCTGCGGTGGCCGAGCGCGATCCATCCCTCGCACGCGGTTGTCGCGGTTGTGCATGGCGCGACGCGGGCCACGGGCGCGGCCGCCGCGGAAGCGGCCACGACGAGCGCGATCAGCGCCCCCATGGTCAGTATGCGGTTCATTCTCGCCTCATCAATTGCGGGATGTCCTTTGTAGGCGGGGCCTCCGACGGCCTACAATCCGCCCTCATGTTGACCGTCGCATTCCTCGCGCTCGCCTTGGCCGCCCCGGCCCGTCATCCTCCGGCGCCGCTCGTCTGTCACGGACCGCCGCCGCGCGAAGGCTGCCAGTGCCTGTGCGCGCCGTCCTCCACCCACCCCGAGGGCCTCATCTACGTCTGCACCAAAAAGCGCTGGTACTGCCCGAGACCGGTCAGGAAAGCACTGTCTCGGTGACGAGGGACGGCACGGCCCTGGCCGGGGCGCTCTCGCGGATGAGCAGGATCGCCGGCAGGCTGACCGCGTACGCAGCGATCAGGAACCAGCTCGGGGCCATGGGATCGCCGGTGAGGTGGATCGCCTTGGCCAGGACGAACTGCGTCGCGCCGCCGAAGATTGAGATGGCCAGGGCGTAGACGATGGCCACGCCGCCCGAGCGGATCGCCGCCGGCAGGCCCTCGGTCAGGGCGACGATCACCGGCGCCGAGGCCAGCGACGAAAGCATCGAGATCAGCCCCATGCCGACATAGAGGCTGATCAGCCCCGGATAGTGACCGATGGCCCAGAACACCGGCCAGGAGACGAGGATGGCGGCGAGAGTCGGCCACAGCATCACCGGCCGCCGGCCGAAGCGGTCCGACAGCACCCCGCCTAGGGCGCTGAAGACAATGATGGCCAGGGCGGTGATGATGGTGACCCCGAAGGCGGCGCTCGCCTCAAGATGCAAGGTGTCGAGGGCGTAGGTCGTCATATAGAGGGTGATGTAGGTGACGATGGTGCCGCTCAAGAGCAGCACGAAGCCGCACACGATCACCCGCCAATGGGAGGCGACACGCGTCGCCGGCGCGATCGCCGCGCCGGCGGCCTGGTGCAGCGTCTCAGGCAGGCGGTTCCTGAGCCAAAGTCCGAACGGCACGATGATCACGCCCAGGAAAAAGGCCGCCCGCCAGCCCCAAGCCGCCAGGTCATGGGGACTGAGCAGCTTGGCAAGGGCCCAGCCCACCAGGGCCGAGGCGAGCACCGCGGCGCCCTGCGAGGTGTATTGGAACGAGGCGTAGTAGCCGCGCCGCTCTGGCGCCGCCGCCTCCAGCATATAGGCCGTCGTCGGCCCGACGTTGCCGCCCAGGGCAAAGCCCTGGATCAGGCGGAAGCTGACCGCCAGCACCGGCGCGGCGGCGCCGATCTTCGCGTAGGTCGGGGTCAACGCCAGGCCCAGCATGCCCGCCCCGATCATGACGAAGGAGATCAGCATGGCCGGCTTGCGGCCGATCCGGTCGCCCAGCGGCCCCAAGACCGCCGCGCCGAGCGGCCTGGTCAGGAATCCGGCCCAGAACGTCGCCAGGGAGGCGTAGAGCTTGTCCGTCGCATTGTGGCCGGGGAAGAACGCCTGACCGATGTAGACCGCGAACAGGCTGAAAGTCAGGAAATCGTAGAACTCCAGCGCGTTGCCGATGGAGACGGCCGCCACGTGGGCGGCCGGAATCTCGCCGGGGACGGCGCTCGTTCGCGGCATGTCATCGCCCTCGCGGCCGAAAAGGCCACAGGCGCCGGTGCGAAGTCGCGTGTCAAGACGAGTGGCCTCGATTGCAATTTGATTGACATGCTGGCCGCGCCCGCGGCTGTTGCCTGAGCGCTCGTCTCAAAGGCGCGCGGAGCAACCCCATGATCGATGGCGCGCGGGTCCTCGCGGTTGGAGCGGCGATCGTCGCGATGGCTGCGTCGAGCGCGATCGGGGCGGCGCGAACCGAGGCCGGCCTGGTCCAGGGTGTGCGCGCCGACGGCCTCACGGTCTACAAAGGCGTCCCCTTCGCCGCCCCGCCCGTGGGCGCGCTGCGCTGGCGCGAGCCATCCCCGGTCGCGCCATGGCGGGGCGTGCGCAAGGCCGACGCCTTCGCCCCGGCGTGCATGCAGACGGGCGTCTCCATGCCCGGCGAGACTCCGCCCAAGGTCAGCGAGGACTGCCTCTATCTCAACATCTGGACACCGGCTCGCGGCGCGCATGAACACCTGCCGGTGCTAATGTGGATCTACGGCGGCGGCTTTGCCAACGGCTCGGCCTCGATGCCGCTCTACTGGGGCGACCGGCTGGCCAGGAGGGGTCTGGTGGTGGTCACCGTGGCCTATCGCGTCGGGCCGTTCGGCTATCTCGCCCTGCCTGAACTCACCGCCGAGTCGCCACATCGCTCGTCCGGAAACTACGGACTGGAAGACCAGATCGCCGCGCTGGCATGGGTGAGGCGCAACATCTCGGCCTTCGGTGGCGACCCTCATCGCGTGACCGTAGCTGGCCAGTCCGCCGGCGCCGCCTCGGTGAGCCTGGTCATGGCCTCGCCCCTGGCCAAGGGGCTCTTCCAGCGCGCCATCGCCGAAAGCGGCGGCCTGTTCGAGCCGATCAAGCTGGCCCCCGGCTATTTGTTGCCCAATGCCGAGAAGGACGGCCAAGCCTGGGCCGCCTCACTCGGCGCGAAGTCCCTGGACCAGCTGCGCGCCCTGCCGGCGGCCGCTCTTCTCAAGGCGAATGCCGACGCGATCACCCACCCGGTGATCGAGCCCTATGCCCTGCCGGCTTCGCCCTATGAGGTGTTCGCGGCCGGCCGCCAGAACGACGCGCCGATCCTGGTCGGCACGAACGCCGATGAGGCGCGCTCACTCGTCACCGATCTGGACAAGGTCCGCGCCGCCACCTTCGCCGCCGACATCGCCAGGCGCTGGGGACCGCTGCCGCCCCGGCTCCTCGCGCCCTATCCGCACGCCACCGACGCCCAGGCGGTCACGGCGCGGCTCGATTTCGAGCGCGATCTGCGCTTCGGCTGGGACGTATGGACGTGGGCCAGGCTCGAGGCCGCGACGGGCCGAAGCAGCGTCTACTATTACCACTTCACCCACGCGCCGCCGTTCCCGGCGGGCTCGGTCTACGCCGGCTGGGGGCCCAGCCACTTCGCGGAGCTGTGGTACGCGTTCGACCACCTGGGCCAGGAATCCTGGCGCTGGACGCCGGCCGACCGCCGGCTGGCGCGGACCATGTCCGGCTACTGGGCGAACTTCGCCCGGTCCGGCGACCCGAACGGTCCCGGCCTGCCCCACTGGCCCCGGTTCAATACCAAAGACGCGCGCGTCATCTACCTGGACGAGCCGGTCACCATAGGCGGCGTCGCCAACCTCGACACGCTTTCGGCCTTCGACGCGGTCTACAGCCAGGTGCGCGGCGCGCCATTGCCAACGGCCGCGCGCTGACTCAGTGAGCTACTGCCTGATGTAGACCTCGACCGAGGCCTCCGCCTGCTTGCCCGGGACCCATCTGGTCACCGTCAGCGTCTTGCCATCGGCCGAAACCGTCAGGCTCCCTTCGCCGTAAGTCTTGCCGTGGAGTGAAACCCGACGGGTCCATTTTCGCGGCCCCTCGGCCTTGACGCTCGCCATCGCCCCGGGCGGCACCGTCGGCCCCTTGATCGCCGCGGGCGCGCCGTCGGTGGCCCCGGCGATGGTTTCCCGGTCGCTCGGGTAGCTGATCTCGTACCGGGCCGCCGATGGCGAAGAGATCCTCATCGTATCGCTCGCCGCCTGAACCTTGGTGTCCTTCCATTCGCCCGCCAGGCCCGTCGAGCCGGTCACGCGGGTATAAACGTCGTGCTCATGCTCGGTCGTGCCGTCGGGCATGTAGTCGGTATAGGACGAGGTCAGGGTCTTGCCGTCCGGCGACAGCACGCGGTGGGTCCGGCTCACCACCTTGCCGTTGGCCTTGTTCACGATGTCCCAGCCGCCGTCACGCGCCTTGGTCCAAGCGGTCGTGCGGCCGGGGATGGTGGTTGGATAGTCCTTGCCGTCAACGGTGAAATGGTAAGTGATTGTGGCCCCGTTCGAATAGGTGAAGCCATTCGGCGTCTTGGCGTAGGTGAAGGTGTCGCCGGTGAACTTGCTGCGGCCGACATCCAGCTTCCAGGTTCCGTCGAAGGGGCTCGAGGCGGCCAGGGCCGGCGCGGCGCCCGCGGCGAAAATGAACACAGTCAGGGCTAGGCGTTTCATCGTGCTCTCCCGGAGGCGTCTTTCAGGGCCCGTCCGCCCGGCGCCTCTTTGGGCGCGGACCCTATGCTTCAAAGCGCGGCCATTCAACGGTCAGGCTTGGGTTGCGCCCGCTCGGCCGCCGGATCAGGTGAGCTTGTGACCCCCGCCGGCCGTTGCTAGAGCGATTGCGCGCGGGCGTGGCGGAATTGGCAGACGCGCCGGACTCAAAATCCGGTTCTGGTGACAGAGTGTCGGTTCGACCCCGACCGCCCGCACCACTTAGAATTCGAGGATGACCGCTGGAATCGTTCCGAGCGCGCCAACTGTGCCGCCAGCTGCCCTTCTTCTGCATGTCCTGCTGCTCCGGAACGGTGCTATAACCAAGCGGCCGCGAGCGCGGCGACTTGCGATCTGGCGAAGGCGGTGGGGTGCGAATTGGAATATCGCGTCTCTGGAACAATTGCGTCGGCGCTGTTTCGCACATTGCTCCCTTCCGTGCCCGTTCGCGCGGGATTGCTCCGGCGACGTCGCGATCCGGAGCAATGGAGAACAACAAAATGCGAAATTTGAACGCGATTGCGGCCGTCCTGGCGATCGGGATGTTGAGCGCGGCGGCGACCGCTATCTACACCCCAGACGGTAGCGGCAATGGCGCATCGACGCCCCGCTTGCTCGCGGGCTCGACCGCCGGCTCGAGCGGCGCCGCGACCGTCTCGCATATCTCTAAGGCGTATTTGCGCGTTGCACAGGACCAATGCATCGAGCACAACCAGACCTGCACGATCAACGGCACCGCCTGTTGCCTGTCGACCGACGAGTGCACGGGCAAATTCCCCAACACGACATGTCAAGCGAGGTGATCATGCGAGTCTTCGTGCAGAGCCAGGGCCGCGACGCGATCAGGCTATGCAATTCGACCGCTCGCGCCATGCTCCTGTCGGTTGTCGCGATCTCCGCTGGATTTCCGCAGAGAGCCTCCGCGAGCACGATCGCGTTGTCGTGCGTCAACAACGAGCGGCCCTCCGATCCACCGTACGAACTTGATGTCGACACCGATCGCGGCACGGTGAGCACGACCACGACAGATATCTATAGGCACGACAATGTGTCGAGCGGTCCGATCCCAGCTACGCTAGGTCCCAACACGATTTCCTGGTCCCAGCGCTCCGGCAATACGTATTATTATTCGATCTTGAGCCGGGTGACCGGCACACTGATCCGTCACATCTGCGTAGGCGCGCCTTGCGATCAGGGGCCCAGTCAAGACGTTCCGCTGCGGTCCACATGCCACGCGGGCGCCGCGTTCTGACGATCGATTGCCGGGAGGCGCAAAAGGCATCACGACCCGTCGGCTGTCGCAATACGACCGATATTGTTGGGGACACATGCTCCGGGAGTGAGCAACAGCTCTAGATGCTGTTTATGATTAGGCGGGATAATTTCGCCGACAGGAAGGGGTAATCGACATGAGCTTTGCGAGACGGAATAGGGCCGCGGCGTGCGTGATCGCGGGATTGGCCGTGTTTTCAGCGGTAGGCACAGCCACGCTCGCCGATGCGCAGGCCAATCAAATGATTGTCGTGAAGTGTATCTATTCACCGGGAACGTTCGGCGTTTATACCATTGATTTGGCATCAAAAACTGTTACTGACCATAACACCGTTTTTGGCGGACGCCTTCCCCCCGACATCGAAGATTATCAGGCAACACAAGTGCAAATCTCTGACGGGCATGTAATATTCACTGAGCTTGGTAACAGATATCGCGACCTGAATCGCTATACTCTGATTCTGACAGGGCATGAAGGTGAAAACGGGCCGTCGTATAGTTGGCAATGCCAATTGCAGCAGAAGCGGTTTTGAAAGAACGTCGATGCACAGAAGCATCTTAGTCGAATTGATTCTAGAAAAGGCGTTCGCTGGGCTCCGCACCGGCCTCTCTCTTGTCGCGCTTTCTTGTTCGTGCATGATGCTTGCGCCGACGGACGCATTGGCTCAAGCCGTTCAAACAGTCTCCATGCGATGCGCAAAGGGAAACAACATTGATGAAGTCACTCTCGATCTAATCCACCGGACATGGTCTGAAATCGTTCGGGGGGATACCAATGGTCCTGGCAGTATCGGGGGCCCTTGGACCGGGCCAATCACGCAGATTAGGGACGATTCAATCACTTGGACATTTGATAGCCAACCGGGTATGCGGGTCACGGATGGCCCGGAAACATGGACGCTGAACCGCTACACTGGGACGCTCTCGATCACCGGTCGCGACGGCGGCGCTCCGGCGATAGGTTCGTGCGTGCCTTTACAAAAGCAATTCTGAGCCCTTGCTTCTGCAATGCATTGGAGTCGCCGCAACGACACGCCTTGTGACGTGACCCCCGTTTCTCATCCAGTCATAACGAGAGTCCGGGTGAGATCTGAGCCTTCGCGGCGGCGGCTGACGTTGGCAGAGGGAGTCAGCCTGCCGGCTCGGGAGTGCGGACGCTCTTGGTTGTCGTCGCACCGACAAGGCGTTCGTCGCTATCCAGCGACTTCCCGCGCTGCAACGCCGGCAGGTG
>JBOHLC010000157.1:0-5416 GCA_050729395.1 Caulobacteraceae bacterium | reverse complement strand
CCGCGACGCGCGGCCCCTACCCCGCCTTGGCCGGCGCCTCGCGCCAGTCGGTGGCCGTGGCGGCATAGAGGCTGATGACGTCCATGAGCTTCTGGCTTCTGGCCTGGACGACGTCGAGGCGGGCGCGGTGGAGTTGACGCTGGGCGTCGACCACCGCCGCCAGCGGGCCTCCGCCGAGGCTATAGGCAAGTTGGGCGTCATGTAGGGCGTTGCTCGCCGCGGTCTCCGCTGCGCCGAGCGCGGCCAGGCGATCGTCGTCGTGGGCGAGAGCTGTCAGGACGTCGGCCACCTGGGTGAACGCGGTCAGGACCGTCTGGCGGTATTGGGCGAGCGAGACGCGGGCCTGGGCCTCAGCGGCGCGCTTGTTGGCGCGAAGCTGGCCGCCGTTGAAGATCGGCAGGGTCAGCGTCGGGCCGATGTTCCAGCCAGTTGCGCCGTAGCCGAACAGCTTGTCCGGCGAGACGTCCGTTTGGGCCCAGCCGGCCTGCAGCTTGATGTCGGGATAGAGCGCCGCGGTGGCGACGCCGATGCGCGCGGTGTCGGCGTGCAGATCGGCCTCGGCGGCCAGAATGTCCGGCCGGTTGCGCACCAGGAGCGAGGGAACCTCGACGGGAATCGGCGAGGGAACGGTGAAGTCGGCGACGGTGAAGTCCGGCGCCGTCCAGGCGGCCGGCGGCTTTCCGACCAGAAGCGCGAGGTTGTGCCGCGCCTGGCTCAGCTCCTGCGCGAGCGGCGGCAGCAGCGCCTCGTCGGCCGCGATCTGGGCTCTTGGCCCCGTGGCGGAGGATCTCGCTTCGCCGCCGGCCGCCTCGGCCTGCTCGACGATGGAAAGGTTGCGGCGATCGTCGGCGATGATTTCCCGCACGGCTTCAAGCTGGGCGCGGATGGTGGCGATGCGCACCGCGGCCATGGCGACGTTGCCGGTCACCGTCAGGAAGGCGGCGTCGGCGCGGTGGGACTGCGCCTCGGCCGCGGCCCGCGCCGTTTCCACCCGCCTTCGCTGACCGCCGAAGAGGTCGAAGTCGTAGGACGCCGTGGCGCCGATGGTGAACAGGTTGATCGTCGGGTTCTGGATGTTTGAAAAGCCGGGAAAGCTCGAGAGGCCGAAGGCCTGGAGATTGATCCGCTCGCGCTCGGCCCCGGCGTTGGCGTCGACGCGCGGCGCGAGCCCGCCGCGCGCGCTCGCGACCTCGGCGCGCGCCTTGTCGAGGTTGGCGATCGCCTCGGCCGTCGTCTGGTTGCCGGCCAGGGCCTGGTCCATCACCTCGTCCAGGCGCGGCGAGCCGAGGTCGCGCCACCACGGCCCGGCGGCGCGCTTGTCTGGGGCGAGCGCCGCAATACCTGAGGCCTTGTCCCCAGCCATGGCGTAGCCGGCCACATTCGGCGTGGCGGGCGGCTTGAAGTTCGGCCCGACGGCGGCGCAGCCGGCAAGCGCGGCGCCGAGCGTGAGCGCGCAGACTCTATTCCACGAACGCATGGGCGCCCTCCGGCAGTGGCGTACGCATGAAGAGCAGCAGCGGCATGCAGCCGAGCGTGATCAGCATCATCAGCTTGAAGTCGTCGATATAGGCGACCATGGCCGCCTGGCGGGTAATCTCGCCGTTGAGCGCAGCCAGACCGCCCGGCATGCCCGATCCGAGACCGGGTCCAAGCGCGGCGCTGGCCACCGGGTTGGCCGGACCGATGTTCGCCGCCAGGCCCGCGTGCACGACCTGGGTGTTGCTGGTCCACAGGGCCTCCATGATCGAGATGCCGACACTGGAACCGAGGCTGCGCGCCAGGGTGTAGAGCGCCGTGGCTTCCGAGCGCAGGCCGGCCGGCAGGGTGGTGAAGGCGAGCGTCGACAGAGGCACGAAGATCAGGCCGACGCCGACGCCCTGGATCAGGCCCGAGACGATGATCGGCGTGGCGTTCATATCGAGATCGAAATGGGTCATCTGCCACAGCGAAAAGGTGCTGATCGACAGCCCCGTGAGCAGGATCAGGCGTGTATCGACCCGGCCGATCAGGCGCCCGACGAAGAACATGGCCGCGAACGAGCCGACGCCTCGGGGCATGGTCGCCAGGCCGCTGTCCAGCGCCGAATAGCCCATGAACTGCTGCATCATCACCGGCAGAAGAGCCATGGTCGAGAACAGCAGTATGCCGATGAAGAAGCCGAAGGTGGTGCAGGAGACGAAGTTGCGGTCGCGCGCCAGGGCGCGATCGAAGAAAGGGTGGCGCGAGGTCAGGGTCTGGACCAGGAAGACGTGGAAGGCCATCGCTCCGATGACGACATAGGTCCAAATCTCGGGCGAGGAGAGCCAGTCCTGGCTCGGCCCTCGGTCGAGGGTCAGCTGAAAGGCGCCGACGAAGACGGCGATGGCCCCAAAGCCCAGGAAGTCGAACGGCTTGGCCTTGCCGCCGCCCCCCGGAGACATGAACAGCAGCACACCGGCGAGCGCCAGGATGCCAACCGGCAGATTGATGTAAAATACCCAGCGCCAGGAGAAGGCGTCGGTCAGCCAACCGCCGAGCGCGGGCCCGAAGATCGGGCCCAGTAGCGCGCCCGCGCCCCAGACGGCCATCACCTGGCCAAGCCTGGACGGCGGATAGAGATCGAGGATCACCGCCTGGGACAGGGGCACGAGCGAGGCGCCGCACACCCCCTGCAGCAGACGGAAGATGACGATCTCGCCCAGGCTGTTGGCGATTCCGCACAGCATCGAGGCGCCGGTGAAGCCGGCAATGGAGATGATGAACAGGAGCTTGCGGCCGAGCCTGACCGACAGCCAGCCGGACATCGGCGTCATGATCGCGGTGGCGATCAGGTAGGAGGTCAGCACCCAGGCGATCTGATCGGGCGAGGCGCCGACGCTGCCCTGGATATGCGGCAGGGCGACATTGGCGATGGTCGTATCGAGCGAGTTCATCACCGTGGCCAACATGAGGGCGACGGTGATCGGGACGCGGTTGGCGATGTCGGACGCGGCGGTCATGACGATCTAACGGCGCCGCCTAACGGCGCCGCGCCGCCGCGTTCCTCCCCGAGCGGACATCGACGGTCACCGTCGCCGAGAGGCCGGCGCGGCCGGCCACGTCCGGCGGCGGCTTGTCGAAGGCGATGCGCACGGGCAGGCGCTGGGCGACCTTGACCCAGTTGCCGGTGGCGTTCTCCGCCGGCAGGGCAGAGAAGGCCGAGCCCGAACCGGGACTGAAGCTGGCCACATGGCCCGGAAGCTTGCGGCCCAACGCATCGACGACGATCGACGCCGGCTGGCCGACGCGCATGTAGCGCAGCTGGTCTTCCTTGAAGTTGGCGTCGACCCACGGCTCGCCGGACAGCAGGAAGAACAGGGTCTGCGCCGGATTCACATAGGCGCCGACCTGAAGCTGGTCGACGCGGGCGACGATACCGTCCCGCGGCGCGTAGACCACCGTTCGCGAGAGATTGACCGAGGTCGACTGGCGCGTGGCCTTGGCCTGCATCACCGCCGGATAAGCGCCGGCATTGGTCGCGCCGGCGCCGAGATTGGCCAGGGCCGTGGCCACCTGCTGGCGGGCGATGGAAACCTGCGACACGGCGACGTCGGCGGTGTGTTGCGCGTCGGCGGCCTGTCGGGCCGAGGCCACCCCGGCGGCCAGCAGCGCTTTCTGGCGCGCCGCCTCTCTCAGCGCATAAGCCTGCGTCCTCAACGCCTGGGCGAGTTGCAACTTCTGGTTGTCATAGGCCGCCCTGAGCGAGACCACCTGCAGCTTGGCGGTGGCCACGGCGGCCGCGGCCCTGGCGTCGGCCGCGACTTCGTCGGCCGGATCCAGCTTGAACAGCACCTGGCCGGCCTTGACGTGCTGATTGTCAGTGACGTCGACCTCGACCACGCGTCCGGCGATGGCCGCGCTGATCGGCGCCTTGTCCCTGTTGACATAGGCGTCGTCGGTGCTCTCGAAACGTCCGCCGGTGAGGATGAACCAGGCGACCACGGCCAGCACCACCACCGGTCCGCCGATCATCAGCGGCCAGCGCCATCTGGCCAGGGCCCCCGGACGCGTCTCGGCGCCGACTGCTTCCTCGTCGATCGGATTCACGCGCGCAACGCACTCTCTTCTTTGGCGAGACGGACCGGCGATGACGATCGCACGGCACGGGCCGAGGCGGGCTCGCGCTGGCGGACCCGGGACGTCCCGCTTGGTTAGTGAATCGCGCTGGCCAGTGTCAAGCGTTAAGTGTACAGGTGGGTTTCGTTTTGGGAGAGTCCATGCGCGTCAAGACCGACGCCAAACGCCGGGCCATACTGGCCGCCGCCGCCGAGGTGTTCCGCGAGCACGGCTTCGCCGGGGCCAGCATGAGCGCGGTGTGCGAGCGCGCGGGCGGCTCCAAGGCGACGCTCTACCGCTATTTCGAGTCCAAGGAGGATCTGTTCGTCACCCTGATGCTCGATGCGGTGATGGACCACGCCGAGGAGGTGTTCGACACCCTGAAGCCCTCCGATGATCTCAGGCGAACGCTCGAGCGCTTCGGCGCCGGGCTGCTGGCGCTCAGCCTGTCGGAGAAGTCTTTGTCGGTGCGCCGCAACTCCATCGCCGAGGGTCCGCGCTCCGGCGTCGGACAGGAACTCTTCGACCGCGGGGCACGGGTCCTGTGGTCACGCATGGCCGCGTTCATGGAAGGCGAGATGGTCGCGGGACGCTTGCGACGCGCCGATCCCTGGACCGTCGCCATGCACCTGCGCGGCATGCTGGAGGCCGACCTCGTCAATCGCGCCCTGGTCGGGGCCAAGGTCGACAGGCGGCCCCACGGCCTCAAGACCCACGCCGCCGCGGCGGTCGACGCCTTCCTCCGCGCCTACGCTTCGAATGGCAGATCCGCGAGCGCCACGCCGCGAATCAAGCGGCTTTCCCAGTGAAGGGCGCGACCTCGATTTCGCTTTCCCGCATGCGGGCGCGCGCGATGTCATAGCTGTTCTGCATGCGCATGAGCGTATCCATCGACACGCCAAAGGCCTTCTCGATTCGTAGAGCCATCTCCGGAGAAAGGTGCGCGCGCTCGTTGAGCAGCGCTGACAGCGCGGGACGGGTCACGCCTAGCACTCGCGCCGCCGCCGTGACCGACAGCCCGAGCGGCTCGACAATCTCGCTCTTCACGAACCCGCCCGGATGAGCGGGATTCCTCATTCGAATGCCCGACACCGTACTCATGACCACCTCCTAGCACGCTCGACACTTGGGGTGGATCACTCCTGCCCCCTCCCCCGGCCGTCATAGCCGATCTGATCTCCCCCTGCGGAGCGGGGGGAGTACGCCCGAAGGGCGGGAGGGGGGCGGACGCCGCGCGTCGGCGCTTCCGGCCGCTCCCTCCACTCATCTCCCCCATTCGTGGGGGGAGCGCCGGCGAAGACGGGAAGGGGGCCGCCCCCTCCACCACTTCGTGGTCCCCCTC
>JBOHLC010000156.1:0-2837 GCA_050729395.1 Caulobacteraceae bacterium | reverse complement strand
GCCATCCTGGAGCGGCCGGCGCTGGAGCTGACCCCCGAGGTCATGGCTGCCCGTATCCACGCCGCTGCCGACCAGGTCCGGCAGGCGGATAGCGCGGCCCTCGCGGCGGCCGGGGCGCGGCTCGATCAGGCGGCGGATCAGATGCGCGAGACGGCGGGAACCGTGCTAGCCGCCAGCGATCAGCGACGCCGCCTCGCACTCGCGGGGTTCGGCGGCGCGCTGGCGGGCGCAGTCCTCTGGTCACTCATCCCCGGCGGGATCGCCCGCCTGGCCCCGGAAAGCTGGCGCTGGCCCGAGGCTTTGGCGGCCCGCACCCTCGGCCTCAGCCGCTGGGACGCCGGCGTGCGGCTACTGGCCACCACCGATCCCCTGCGCTGGCGGGATATGGTGCTGGCGGCCTGCCCGCCGGTGGTGAAGAAGGCCGGGAAGGGGGAGCGGTAAACCTGCATCGGCGCCCTTCGCGGCGACCTCGCCCTCCGCGCTGCGCTGGCTGAGGGCTCCGCGCGCAGGGCTCTTGCGGGAGAGATACCAAGTGGGACGAGCGACATCCGCGGCGGGGATTTCGATATCGACGAGATCGCCCTTGATGAATTGGGCTCGGCGCGTGTCCACATCAAATGGCGAGCGCCCAACCTATATGAACGGCCAGGCCCGACGCTGATGGGCACCGAAGGGGTCTGGGGCAATGCCGCACAACAAGAGTCAGCACTTCGTACCGCAGTTCCTCCTGCGGTTTTTCTCCGCTGATGGCTCTTCCGTCGGCCTCTGCAATTTGCGCTCCGCCAGGATTGTCACGGGAGCGAGCCTCAAGCATCAGGCCTGTCGGGACTGGTTCTACGGCAGGGATGGCAGGGCCGAGCACGCCCTGGGTGAGATCGAAGGCGGCGCTAGCACGGTGCTGCGGCGGATGATCGAGACCGGCAGGCCCCCAACGCGATACAGCGACGATCACCGTGTGTTGGCGACCTTCCTGCTCATCCAGTCGGCGCGGACGGCCCAGGCCGCCGCCGAGGCCAACGAGATGGCCAACAAAGTCGGCAAGCTGATGCTGAGAAACGCCCTGACCGACCCGGAGCTTCTCGCCGCCCTCGACGATGTGACGATCTCACTCACCGAACCTGCGGCGGAGGCACTCCGGCCGGTCTTCCTGGAAACCCCCCTCATCCTCGATCTGAAGATCAAGCTGCTCCACAATGTAAGTCCGACGCCGTTCGTTCTGGGCGATCACCCGGCCGTCAAGCACAACGGGCTCTACAGCGGCGCTGACGTCTCGGTCCTCGGTCTCGCGAACCTCGGCCTGCAGTTCGTCATGCCCATTTCGCCTGAGTACGCCGTCGTCCTCTATGACGAGGGCGCCTATTCGCTCGGCACCCCGGCCAGCAACGTCGTCAAGCTGTCCTCGGCGGGGATCGTGATGGCCCTGAACGAATTCCAATGGGCAAACGCCCTGGACAACGTCTATTTCCGGCCCGGTGACGATCCGGCCCGCTGGGCACCTGGCCGCGAGCGGCTTGCAGAGCTTCGTCGGGACGAACACGTATCGGTCGGCGAGCGCGAGGTTCGACTCGAGGGGGCCAGGCGAGCGAAGATCATCAGTATGCAGACGCAGCGGCCGAGCCGCACGCTGATGATGCCTCTGTTCCGGACTCGGATCGCCCTACCGCCTCTGTTCAACGTGGGGACGCTGCCGTTGCGAGATCCGGACTGGGCTCTGCACATCCATCGGATGACTGCCGCGTTGAACGCCGGGACGATCTCGCCGGAGGAGTTTCACGTCCGCACCATGCCGCCTCAGTTCTTGCAGCGGGTCCTGCGGGACCGGGCGAGTGCGAACGCGACGAGGATGGCCTGAACGCAGGCGTTGGCGGCACTCGAACGTCTGTCACCCTTCTTCCGCGCTGGCTGATTTTCTCGTGCGCCATGGACGAGTGCGCGTGGCGACATCTCGAGCCGCGCGCTAGGTTGTAGGTGCGTTCAGGGAGGGGATGGAATGGATGCGAGCGCGACGCCGTCGAGCAGCAAGCTCAAAATCCGGTAATGGTGACAGAGTATCGGTTCGACCCCGACTGCCCGCACCACTAAGAATCCGTGGATGACCGCTCGCATCGTTCCGCGTGCGCCAACCGCGCCGCCAGCTACCGTTCTTCTACATGTCGTGCTGCTTCGAAATGGTGCTATAACCAGCGCGTCGACCTGCGATCTGGCGAAGTCGGCGGGGTGCTAATTGCAATATCGCCTTTACGGAACGATTGCGACGGCGCTGTTTCTCACAGTGCTCCCGTCCGTGCCCGTACGCGCGGGATTGTTCCGGCGACGTCAAGATCCGGCGCAACGGAGAACAACAAAATGCGAAATCTGAAAGCGATTGCGATCGTCCTGGCGATCGGGATGGTGAGCGCGGCCGCGGCTGCCGCCTACAGCTTAGGCGGGAGCGGCAATGGCGCATCCACGCCCCGCGCGCTCGCGAGTTCGACGGCCGGATCGAGCGGCGCCGCGACGGGCTCGCATATCTCCAAGGCCTACTTGCGCGTTGCACAGGACCAGTGCATCGAGCACAACCAGACCTGCACGATCAACGGCACCGCCTGCTGCCTGTCGACCGACGAGTGCACGGGCAAATTCCCCAACACGACATGTCAAGCGAAGTGATCATGCGAGTCTTCCTGCAGGGGCAGGGCCGCGGGGCGATCAGGATATGCAAATCGACCGCTTGCGCCATGCTCCTGTCGGTTGTCGCGATCTCCGCTGGATTTCCGCAGAGAGCCTCCGCGAGCACGATCGCGTTGTCGTGCGTCAACAACGAGCGGCCCTCCGATCCACCGTACGAACTTGATGTC
>JBOHLC010000155.1:0-6284 GCA_050729395.1 Caulobacteraceae bacterium | reverse complement strand
GTCTGGTAGTGGCGGCGGCCCTGGCCGCTGGAGATGAAAGCAGCCATCGCGGTTCTGGCCACCCTCATCGTCCTGCCGTTCGAGTTCGACTACGACCTCGCCCTGCTCGCCATCCCGATCGCCGCCGCGCTCAGGCGCACGGAGGGCGCCGCCCCCGGTGTCAAGACCGCGCTGGCGCTGATGGCGCTCGCGCCGATCCTGATCGCGCCGCTGACCCGCTTCCTCTATCTGCCGATCGGGCCGATCGCGCTGTGGAGCGGCATGGCGGCGCTGTTGGCGATCTCCTGGCGCGGGACTAGGGCGGCCGGGCCATCGCTGGCGCCATCGAGAGCGGCCTAGCAGGCGGGGAGGAACGTCGCGTCAGGGATTCCATGGATCGATGACAGTAAGGTCCGCGGCGGTGAACGGAGCCACCTCGCGAGTAGCGACCGCGAAGCCATGGACGCTCGCGATCGCGGCGATCTGGCCATCGCCAACCGATAGCGGCCGCCCTGTCGCACGCGCGCGACCGACCAGAGCCGCATAAGCCACTGCCGCACGTTCATCGAAAGGCAGGATGCGTGTCCCAAATAGGCTTGCGAGGATTTCCGCCAGAGCGCCCGCCAAGCCGTCCCTGCGCCTTCCAGCTGGCAGCAGTTCAACGGCGACCAAAAGCTCCGAAAGGCTCGTGGCCGTGAGGTAGAGCGTGTCCGCGGCCTGACGGTCGAGCCATGCCGTAACTTTTGGATCGGCTCGGGATCTCATCGGCTCGGAGACGACGTTGGCGTCCAATATGATCATTCAAAATTAGCGGGCTCGGTGGGTGACGGGTCGCGGACGACGGAGAGATCGAGACCTCCGAACTTCTGTCCAAACGCCTCGAGCGCTGACCCCACGCGCAGGCGTGCCTTTGGATGGACCGCCTCATCGAGGATTTCTCGAATTTCCGCCTCGGTGCTGCGACCGTGTCTAGCCGCGCGCACCTTGAGTGCCCGGTGCGTTTCTTCCGGTAGATTTCGAACGGTAACCACCGCCATCGCTGTCACTCCGCACATATCGCTGTCATTGACATCAATATGGCCCAACTGAAGTCGATTAGAAAGGGCGTGGGAAGCGAAGCGCGCGTTCCTTGCCGCGCCAAATGTCGCTAGGCTACGCGGCGAGTCGGCGGGGAGCGATCATGCGTAGAGTCATTCTGCTTTGTTGCGCGGCGGCGGGTCTGGCCGCTTGCCAACGCACGCCCCCGGCGCGTCGATCCGGCCTTTGGATGGAGAGCCTGACCCGGGACGGCAGCTCCAAGGCGTTGGGGCCAATGAATTCGATCCGCGTCTGCGTCGACACGACCCGAGACGCCCGCAATCCGGTCTTCAGCTTCGCCGCGGCCGTCAAACAGGCGCAAGTCGGGCATTGCGCCTCACCCGTCGCCAACCGGGGACTCGACGGAGTTTACAGTTTCTCCACGAGCTGCCCGATACCCGGCGGGAACGGCACGCTTCTCACAAAGGGGACGGCAAGCGGAAACTTCACCTCGCATTATCATCTGCATATCGAGAGGACGATCACCCGGCCCGCACCGTTCACCGCGCTGAACAGCCATCATGTCGATGACATCGACGGCGCCTGGGTGGGCGCATGCCCGCCAGGTATGGCGCCCGGCGACATGATGCTTGCCAACGGCAGGAAACTGAGCCGCGGAATGATGACCGATCCGCATCGCGGCCTTTTCGACCGCCATCAGCGACCCGCCGCGCCTACGGTCGCGAAACGGCCCTGACGGGAGCCGTCAAATCGTCAATTGTTAGTGCGCTAGGTAGGCCGTCTCCACCGCCTTTTGGAACAGAGTGGTCATGGCCGTCTGGATGTCGGTATCCGTATCCACCGTGAACTCGAGCCCGGTCGAGGCGCAATTTATGGCGGCCTGCTCGATCGAATCGGCTCCCGACTCGCCGCTTGGATATTGCCAGGGCTCGAAATCCGTCACGTAGTCGGCATAGGAGTTGAGTTCATTGTACCTCAGATAGAGGAAAGCGATCTTGATGCCGTTGGCCTTGATATCGGTGCAGTAACTGTTGCCCGTTTTGGGATTCAAGGTCTGGTCCACGGCGAAAACCGGCCGCCCGTAGTAGCAGTGCGGCGCCTGCTCTCCGGCTGAGCAAGTGCCGGAGGGCGCCGATCCATCGACGTCGTTCATTCCGTCGCTGACGATGAACAGCAACTCCTTGGGCAGGTCACCGGTCGCGGACCCCCCGTTGCACGTCGCCGGGTTGGTGCACGCAGGCATAATTTTATACATATCTTGCAGGCCGCCGACGGCTTTGCCGGTGGCGTCGATATACGAGTAATCGTCGTCCCCAGGCGCATTTGTCTCGAGCGGCGCGATCGTGCCCGCGGCCGTTGAAGCCAGCCCAAAATCGCTGTTCATTTGGCTGATCGTCTGCTGATCGATGTTCGCCAAGAGGATTGGCCACGTGTAGATGGACTCCACACCGTTATCGACCACCGTCGGCTGCGTGACGTTTGAGGTCGTCGGAGTGACGTTGTATGGCGAGGGGATGTTGTTGTTGCCGAGATCGAGCGTGTAAAGGTCCACCGCATATGTGGTGTTGTTCTCAGCCGCGATAGTCGGCGCCGTGGTCATCAGAGACGTCACGGCCTGGTTCACCAGATCTACGCGCAACTGCACCGCGAGACAACGCGAAAGGGCGAAATTATCCTCGGCGCCGTAGTATTTAGTGTTAATGAAGCTCGCAGTCCCGATTTTTTGATTCACGCCTTTTCCATTATTGTTGCATGTATATTTCGTTCCTTTGACTGTCTGGCTCGTTTGCCCGACAGGCAAAACAACGTCGCCAGCCGCCCCCTCGGTGGCGACGCAGCCGAATTGGGTCGATCCGTCGGCAAATACGCCGTTGCTGATCGCGCTTGCGCCGCTGTTGCAGACGACGTTGGAGGGGTTCCACAGGCTGGCGTTCTTGTAGGCGTTTGGATCGGACTGATGGCACCCGAAGGCGCAGGCGCCGATACCGTTCGCCACGGCCGCGCCGAACATAGTGGTCACACCGGTCGATTGCGCCGGGAAGGCCATGGACGGAGACTCGTCGATCAGCATGTAGATCAGGGTCACCGGAGATTGGGAGTTCTTGGCCACGGATTGGCCAGCGATGCCCAAGGTCGACATGCCCAAAATGCCGGCGAAATAGTTGTTGGACGTCGACGTCCAGGATACCGTGACCGTGCGCGTCACCGGCGTGGCGGCGGTGTCGACGATGGTGACGGTCGGCGTGGCCGTGCCGATCCCCTGGACACTGGAGAGCTGCGAATTGAACACGTCCGTGACCTGGGTGACCAGAGCCGGACAGACGCTGACGCAATTGTAATTTTTCATCGCCTGTGGCGTGGTGCCAATGAGGGCGGCCGCGTCGGCGATACCGTTGATCGTATCCTCGCGCCGCGTGGCCGAGATGTAATCTGTCGCCGCGCCCAGCGCGAGCAGCATGACCGGAATGAACAGGGCGAAGAGGGCGAGGAAATTGCCGCCGTCATCAGCTAGATAGCGCCGCGCGATCGTGCGCAGGTTTGCAAGAGTTGTTTCGTTGCGCGTGTGAACGGACTCCGGCATGGCTAGCTCTCTGTTCCTAAGGACTTAGCAGTCTTTGCACGTGATCGAGGCCACGTTGCGCGGCGGAATGTAGAGTTGGTCGCTCAGCGGGATAGATGGCCCCGTCCAACTCGCCCCGAAGCTCGCATCGTAGGTGTAGTTGGTCACGACGAGCAGGTAGGAGGCGCCCCCGGCCGCGATGGCGGCGGCCTTGAGCGCGGCCGGCAGGGTGTAGGACGCGCCTTTTGTAAGGCAGGTCGCGCCCTGGTACGCCTCGCACCATGTCACGGTGCCGGCGCCTGAGCTGTCCGCGGTGATCTCCGATAGGGCGATAGTGAGCTTGGTCGTCGAAAAAGGCGACATTATCTGGGTGGTGGCGGCCATTTGCGTATTCAAGGTGGACTGATCTGTCGGCGACGCCATCTGGGACGCGATATCGGCCAATTGCGCGGTCGCGTCGCACACCTTGCGATAGGTCGAGACGAGGTTCGAGACTTCGTAACCGCCAAGATAGATCGCGAGCATCAGCGGCACCACGAGCACGAACTCGACCGCCGCCGCGCCGCGCGTGTCGCGGCTCCAGCGGGCGAACAGTCGGCGGATGTTGGCGGACCTGGTCATGATGTCGGATAGGGCTCGACCTGGAACACCGAAGTGCCAATCAGGGGGATGAAGCCGTGAGAGTCGGCGAAGGCAAACGCGCCGCCCAGGACGGGGTAGGCGTACATCACTCGCAGGATGACATAGGAAAGCGGCGCGCTGGCGGTGTAGGCGCCGGTGTTGCTCAGCTTGCACACGGGAGGCGTCCCCGTGCACTTATAGGTGGGCGTCAAGGGTGTGGTGTTGAGACCCGAGGCCGTCGAGGCCGTCTGCACATCGACGATGACGTCGGCGCAGTTGAAGAACACCGCCGGCAGCTTCGCGCACACCGCAGTCTTGAACGCGGTCTGACTGTCGCCGGCGACCTGACCGGTCATGTAGGCCCGCCCCGCCTGGACGGCGACGGTCTGCGTGACCTGGCCGAGGAAAAAGATGAGCAGCAGCTGCAGCGAGCCGAAAGCCAGGGCCAGAAACGGCCAGACAAGGAGCGCGAATTCGACCGCCGCCGCGCCCGAGCGGTCCCTGGCGACGCGCCGCGCGGCGCCCAGGGCGCGCCCGGCCCCGTTCGACAATGAAGGCGCGAAAGCCGTGCCAAGACGCTCCCGCGCGCCTGAAAAGGCGTCGCGCGTCATGCCGATCGCAATGCGGCGGACCGCTGTCATCAAGTGAAAGCCCCTCGTTACTTGCCGCACAGAATCATACGCGCGCGCGAACGACACTTTGCGGGCGTTGACTTCTTTGGCTCAATCGCGGCCATAGTCAAGTGACAGACTTCATCGCGTTCGCGACCGTCGGGCGGGAATCCGCACTGAAGCTTGCCGTGGGGCGAATTAATGTTTGCCGGATTGGGCCGCGTTTACGAAGTCTTGGCACGCGTCATAATGTCGCACGTCTTGGCAGCGGCATCAGTGTGGCTCAATACGATCTGGAACGCCTGCTCCAGCCGGGCGCATCAAGTATCGGGCGGAAGGCGCGTGGCGGGCTTCGTCTGGCCACGTCTTTTCTTGCTTGCCTCGCCGGCCCTCTCGAGAACAAAGACTCCATCGCGCGTCACTATGTCGCATCGGCACGGTCTACCTCGTCGTTCGCAATCTAGACCCGCGTCTAACGCAATAGAAACAATAACAAAATACCAAAATGGGCAGGATTGATTGCTCTCTCCTGAAACCGCCTGCTCGAATGCTTTGGCCCGACAAGGCATGGCTTCCCGCCAACTGACTTGACCGGACGGACAAAGGTCCATTTAAGATAGATGTTGCAACCTCGGCGCGGACTTCATGCAGGCCCGCCGCCGGCCGATACGAGGGGCTCGAGAGTTAAATGGACAGGATTCCGCGATATCTCGGCGACGAGACCGGCGCCTCCGCCGCCGAGTACGCCTTGATCCTGGCGTTCGTCGCCATCGTCATTGTCACCGGCCTGGGCTTTCTCGGCGTGCAGATCAACAACTCGCTCTCGACCATGGCCAGCGACATCTCGACCGCCGAGGGGGGCTGAACCTCGATTCCGGTTGGAACACGGGCGCGCCACGGCTCTCGCTTGGCGCGCCTTTGCTTTGCCGCCACAAGCTGACAACGCGCGCTTTGAGAGCTAAGACTCGGTCGCGCGTCACAATGTCGCAAGCGGTCTCGACAGATCATGGTTAGCCTGAGTCGATGCTGACCTAATTGGCGAGAATCGATAGCCAATTTCCTTGCGTCACCATGGTTAATCGGTGAATCCGTGCTTGCTCTCGCCCCGATTCACGCCCCGATTCTCAATCCGACTCTACGGCGCCCCTTGACCAAGTTGAAAAAGGCCACTTAAACGTCGCGCCGGTCTCTGCAACCCGGCCTATCGCCCTCAAAGGCGTCGACCGACTATTTAACGAAAGGTCTGAAGTCTCATGGATAAGATTATGCAATACCTGGGCGACGAGTCCGGCGCTTCCGCCGCCGAGTACGCCCTGATCCTGGCGCTCGTCGCCGTGGCGATCATCGTTGGCCTCGGCTTCCTCGGCTCGCAGATCAACAGCGTGCTGTCGAAGGTCGGCACCACGATCTACACAGCCGACGGCAGCTGAAGCCAGAGCGTTAAGTGCAAGCGTGGCGCGCGCCCGGCGATATGT
>JBOHLC010000154.1:0-1498 GCA_050729395.1 Caulobacteraceae bacterium | reverse complement strand
TTCGGCCGGCCCTCCCCCCGTTGCACGGGGGGAGATCAATGGCGCGCGGTCCTGCCATCATCCGAAGTTGGCGGCGAAGGCGTCTAGGGCAGAGCGGAGGTCGGCTTCGAGTTTCTCGCTCAGCGTCTTGGTGTCGCGGATGGCGGCCAGCAGGTCGGCGTGGTGGCCGTGCAGGCGGGCGAGGAACTCGGCCTCGAACTCCCTGACCTGGGCCACGGGGATCTTGTCCAGGTAGCCGCGCGTGCCGGCATAGAGCACGCACACCTGCTCCTCGGCCTGCAGGGGCGAATATTGCGCCTGCTTCAGAAGCTCGGTCAGGCGCTCGCCGCGCGCCAGCAGGCGCTGGGTCGAGACATCGAGGTCCGAGCCGAACTTGGCGAAGGCGGCCATCTCCCGGTATTGCGCCAGCTCGCCCTTCAAGGGGCCGACGGCGGTCTTCACAGCCTTGATCTGGGCGGCCGAGCCGACGCGGCTGACCGACAGGCCGACGTTCATCGCCGGGCGCACGCCCTGGTAGAAGAGGTCCGTCTCCAGGAAGATCTGGCCGTCGGTGATCGAGATGACGTTGGTCGGGATATAGGCCGAGACGTCGTTGGCCTGGGTCTCGATGATCGGCAGGGCGGTGAGCGACCCGGCCCCGAAGTCGTCGTTGAGCTTGGCCGCGCGCTCCAGGAGGCGCGAGTGGAGATAGAAGACGTCGCCCGGATAGGCCTCGCGCCCGGGCGGACGGCGTAGCAAGAGGCTCATCTGGCGATAGGCGACGGCCTGCTTGGAAAGGTCGTCATAGATGATCAGGGCGTGCATGCCGTTGTCGCGGAACCACTCGCCCATGGCGCAGCCGGAGAACGGGGCCAGGAACTGTAAGGGCGCCGGCTCGCTGGCCGTGGCCGAGACGACGATGGTGTAGTCGAGCGCGCCGCGATCCTCGAGCGTCTTGACGATGCGCGCGACGGTCGAGCGCTTCTGGCCGATGGCGACATAGATGCAGTAGAGCTTGGCCTTCTCGTCGTCGCTGGCATTCACTTGCCGTTGATTCAGGATGGCGTCGATGGCCACGGCGGTCTTGCCGGTCTGGCGGTCGCCGATGATCAGCTCGCGCTGGCCGCGTCCGATCGGCACCAGGGAATCGATGATCTTCAGGCCCGTCTGCACCGGCTCGTGCACGCTCTTGCGCGGGATGATGCCGGGGGCCTTGACGTCCACGACGCGCTTTTCGGCCACGTCGGTCAGCGGGCCTTTGCCGTCGATGGGCTCGCCCAGCGGATTGACCACCCGGCCCAGGAGCCCCTTGCCTACCGGCACGTCGACGATTTCGCCCAGGCGGCGAACCTCGTCGCCCTCGGAGATCTCCGCGTCCGAGCCGAAGATGACGATGCCGACGTTGTCGCGCTCGAGGTTGAGGGCCATGCCCTTCACGCCGGCCTTGGGGAACTCGACCATCTCGCCGGCCTGGACCTGATCGAGGCCGAAGACGCGGGCGATGCCGTCGCCAACGCTC
>JBOHLC010000153.1:0-1277 GCA_050729395.1 Caulobacteraceae bacterium | reverse complement strand
AAATTCTCGACCGAGGTGGTGCTGCAGAAGTTCCGCGGCGAACTGACCATGCTCGACGGCCGCGCCGACGGCGCGCGCGGCGAGGCAGAAGCTGGCGGGTATGCGCCCGGTCCGGGCGCCCAGAAGGGCGCAGGCGCGCGGGAGGATTTCACCGCCGACCTCGACGACGAAATCCCGTTCTGAGGGCTTGCCCCTCGGTGGGCGGCCTTACAGGCGTGACATTGGTCTTTTCGCCCGTGCGCTGATAGAACCTGGGCAGGACGCGCGCGGTCCGATTCTAGAGCAACCGAACCCCCGACTTGACCGACGAAACGACCATACCGCCCGATGACGGCCGGCGCGGGAACGTGACGCCGATATCGATCGAGGAGGAGGTCAGGCGCTCCTATCTCGACTATGCGATGAGCGTCATCGTCAGCCGCGCGCTGCCGGACGTCCGCGATGGCCTCAAGCCCGTTCAGCGGCGCATCCTCTATTCGATGAACGAGCAGGGCCACACGCCCGACCGGCCCTACGTCAAGTCGGCCCGCGTGGTGGGCGATGTGATGGGCAAATACCATCCGCACGGCGATCTTTCTATCTACGACACCCTGGTTCGCATGGCTCAGCCATTCTCCATGCGCCTGTTGCTGATCGACGGTCAGGGCAACTTCGGCTCGGTGGACAACGATCCGCCGGCGGCCATGCGCTATTCCGAGTGCCGCCTGACGCGCGCCTCCATGGCCCTGCTGGCCGACCTGGACCTGGACACGGTCGACTTCCGCGAGAACTACGACGGCAAGGAAACCGAACCGGTCGTCCTGCCCGCGCGCATCCCCAACCTGCTGGTCAATGGCGCGGCCGGCATCGCCGTTGGCATGGCGACCAACATTCCGCCGCACAATCTGGGCGAGGTGATCGACGCCTGCCTGGCGCTGATCGACACGCCCGACATCGCCCTCGACGACCTCCTCGATCTGGTGCCGGGGCCGGATTTCCCGACGGGAGGCGAGATCATCGGCCGCACCGGCGCGCGCGCGGCGCTGATGACCGGGCGCGGCTCGGTGATCGTGCGCGGCGTGGCCACGATCGAGGAGATCCGCCAGGGGCGCGAGGCGATCATCATCACCGCCATCCCCTATCAGGTGAACAAGGCGGCCCTGGTCGAACGGATCGCCGAGCTGGTGCGCGAGAAGCGCGTCGAGGGGGTGGCCGACCTCCGCGACGAGAGCGACCGCAAGGGCATGCGGGTGGTGGTCGAGCTGAAACGCGACGCCTCGCCCGACGTGGTGCTGAAC
>JBOHLC010000152.1:0-4479 GCA_050729395.1 Caulobacteraceae bacterium | reverse complement strand
TCGCTGGAGGAGGTCGCCGCCGCTGCGGGCGACGACCCGCACCAGGCCTTGCCGCGCATGCTGCAGGCGGCCTTGCGCGACTGGCGCGCCGACCGTGGCCAGACCTCGGCCGGCGAGACCTCGGCGGCGCTGCTGCTGCAACGCATCGACCGCGCCCTCGACTCCATCATCGCTCGTGAGAGCGCACGGGTGGAGGAGGGACTGAGCTCGCTGGCCATCGTCGCCACCGCCTCGCCCTTCGTCGGCCTCTTCGGCACGGTCTGGGGCATCATGCACGCCTTCCAGGCGATCGCGGTGGAGAAGAACACCAACCTGGCCGTGGTCGCGCCGGCCATCGCCCAGGCGCTGTTCGCCACCGCCGTCGGCCTGGCGACGGCGATCCCGGCTTACATCGCCTACAACAAGTTCTCGACCGACGCGGGCCGCTACGCCGCGCGCCTGGAGGGTTTCGCCGACGATCTGGTGACGGCCATCCAGCGCCGGGTGGCTGAGCGGCTGTAGCGCCATGGCCCTCTCCGTACACGACGCCTTCTCGGCGGCCCGACGACGCGGCGGGCGGGCGCGGCGCGGACGGCGCGCGGCGCTGTCGGAGATCAATGTCACGCCGCTGGTGGACGTGATGCTGGTGCTCCTGATCATCTTCATGATCTCCGCGCCGCTGCTCACCGTCGGCGTGCCGTTGCGGCTGCCCAAGACCGAGGCCGGGGCGATGCAGGACCAGACCCAGCCGATCACCGTCTCGGTGCGCGCCGACGGGACCATTTTCCTGAACCAGACGCAGACGCCGTTCGCTTCCCTCTCGCCGGCCCTGGCCGACGCCGCGGGGGAGGGGCTTTCCAAGCCGATCTATGTCCGCGCCGACGGCCGCGCGCCCTACGCCATCGTGGCCCAGGTCATGGCCGCCCTGTCGGCGTCGGGCTTCACTTCAATCAACCTCATCACCGACACCGGCGGTCCCTCGTCCGGGCCGCGGGAGGACAGCGGGGCGGTGGCGGCGACGCCATGACCCCGTGGAGCTACCGGCGGCGCGATAGCATGGCGCCTGCCCTGCTGGCGGCGCTCGCCCTGCATGTCGCGCTGCTGGTGGCGCTGCTCGGCTTTTCGCGGCCGCTTCCGCTGCCCATGGGAACCTCCGTGCCGATCAACATCGTCGCCAATGGACCGACGACCGACTCGCGTCCGGCCCAGCAGGCGCCCGTGGCGCAGGACGCCCAGGTCGCCACGCCGGTTCCCGAGGCCAAGCCACCCGAACCCGCGCCGCCGCCTCAGCCCCAATCGGCTGCCAAGCCGACGCCGCGTCCGGCAAAGCCGGTCAAGGACAGCTTCGACCTCGCCGCCATCCAGGCCGACGTTGGCGCCCGGCGTCCGAGCCTGAACCTGGCGGCCCTGCAGGCCGACGTCTCCAAGGCGGCGAAGACCTCCAAGCCCGCCTTCGCGCGGCGTGGTCCGACCCGGGCCGAGACCGCGCTTCAGGCGCGCGTCGACGCTGGAACCGGGGTTTCGCAAAGCGATATCGCCGGCCTGTCGCAACTCCTCCAGCGCCTGTGGAACCCGGATTGCACGGTCGACAACCGGGAGGTCATCCCGGTCAAGTTCACGGTCAGCTTCGATGGTCACATCCAGGGCCCGGTGGACGCCGCCGGTCTCGACAAGTCCTCTGACCCCGTGGTCTTCGCCGCCGCGAGGCGGGCGATCGATGCCGTGCACCAGGCCGCGCCATACGCGCAAACTTACAGAGGCCTCACATTCACCGTGCGTTTCGACGCCAAGAAAGCCTGCGCCGCGAGGAATTAGCGGAGCGGCAATCACTTCTCGCCTAGTCTGGAATCCCCACCGATGAAAAAGCCGATGCGTCTCCTGAGCCTGATCGCCGCGCTGGCCGCCCTGTTCGCCCTCGCTTCGCCGGCCATGGCCGACATCGTGGTCAATGTCGACCAGGGCTTCGCCCAGCCTCTGCCCATCGCCATCCCGGCCTTCACCGGGGCCGAGGTCGGCGCCCGCATCAGCCAGGTCGCCGCCGCCGATCTCGCCAGGTCCGAACTCTTCCGCCCACTCGATCCGGCGACCTTTCAGGAACAGATAAGCGACGCCAACGTCCAGCCGACGTTCGACAAGTGGAAGGCGATCAGCGCCCAGGCCCTCTTGACCGGGCAGGTGGTCAGCGACGCCGAAGGCCGCCTGCGGGTCGATTTCCGCCTGTGGGATGTCTACGCCGGCGAACAGCTCCTCGGCCTGCAGTTCACCTCGACGCCCGAGAACTGGCGGCGCGTCGCGCACAAGGTGGCCGACGCCGTCTATGAGAAGCTGACCGGCGAGCCGGGCTATTTCGACACCCGCGTGGTGTTCGTAGCCGAGAGCGGGACGCGCGCGCATCCCATTCGCCGTCTGGAAATCATGGACCAGGACGGGGCCAATCCTAGCTACCTGACCGACGGCTCGACCATGGCCTTCACGCCGCGCTTTTCGGCCAACAGCCAGGAAATCACTTACATGGCGCTGCGCCCGTCCGGCTCGACGGTCTATTTGCTCAACATCGAGACAGGCCGCCAGGAGGCCCTGGGCCACTTCCCCGGAATGGTGTTCGCGCCCAGGTTTTCGCCCGACGGCAATCGGGTGGCCTTCTCCGTGGCCAAGGACGGCAACACCGACGTCTATCTGATGGATCTGGCCAGCCACGCCACTCGCCGCCTGACGGCCGACCCGGCCATCGACACCTCGCCGTCGTTCTCTCCCACGGGCGGGCAGATCGCCTTCAACTCCGACCGCGGCGGCGAGCCGGAGCTGTACATCATGAACGCCGACGGCTCGGGCGTTCACCGCATTTCTTTCGGCGCCGGCCGCTATACGACGCCTGTGTGGAGTCCGGACGGCAAATGGATCGCCTTCACCAAGCAGGACGGCGGCGGATTCCACATCGGCGTGATGAAGCCGGACGGAAGCGGCGAGAAGCTGCTCACTTCCAGCTATCTCGACGAGGGCCCGACCTGGGCTCCCAATAGCCGGGTGATCATGTATTCGCACCAGGCGCCCGGTGTCGGCGCGCACCTCTACATGGTCGACATCTCCGGCCGCCCGCCGCAGCCCGCGCCTTATCCGCTGCAGGCGTCGGATCCGGCCTGGTCGGCGCTGCTGCCGTAGAGCCTGATGACATCGGACCGGAGAGATCCGATGTCTGAATCAGGCTCTACACTTTTGAGTCGCGAGCAGGATTCAGATTTGAGACGATTCCGCTCAAATCATCCTGCTCTGAGCTCCAGGAGTCAGGTTTGAAATGCGACAGCCACGCCCTTGTCAAACTGTTGTGATTCGACCGTTCGAGCGCTCCGTATGGAACATCCTGGACCTGGTGGGGTTTGGAAGCGCGGCAGAAAAAAAGAGGATTTCCTGAAATGAACCCTGGATTGCAACGGGCCGCGAAGCTGGCCCTGATCGCCGTGGCGGCCGCCTCGCTGGCCGCCTGTTCGTCTCATCCCAAGCCCCTGGGACCGGTCGCCACCACGCCGCCCCCGCCCCCGCCACCATCGAACACCTACGCCGCGCCGCCGCCGGCGGCGGTCGAGCAGGGCCAAGCCCCGGGCGCCGCCGTGCCAGGCTCGGTCCAGGATTTCGTCATCAATGTCGGCGACCGCGTCTATTTCGACTTCGACAAATATAATATCCGCGACGACGCGCGGCCGATCCTCGACGCCCAGGCCGGCTGGCTTAACCGATATCCCGCGGTGCGTGTCCGCATCGAAGGCAATTGCGATGAGCTGGGCACGCGGGAATACAATTTCGCCCTGGGCGCCCGGCGCGCCAATTCGGTGAAGGACTATCTCGAGGCGCATGGCATCTCGGCCGCGCGCATCGACACCGTGTCCTACGGCAAGGAGCACCCGATCGATCTGGGCAGCAGCGACGAAGCCAGGGCGCACAACCGCAACGCCCATACGGCGATCACCTCGGGCGCGGCCTGAGATCACCATGAGCCTACGCACGGCGTCCAGGGCGAGCGCCGCCCTCCTGCTGGTTCTCGTCATCGCCGGCGGGGCGTGGGCTCAGACGGCGATCGACGACACCCTGGACGAGCATTCGGCCAAGCGCATCGACAACCTGGAGAAGGTGGTGCGCGAACTGCGCGCCATCATCTTCCAGGGGCGCGAGACCGGCCAGCCGGTGGTCGTCCAGCCGGCGGACACCCAGGGCCAGATCAACGCCCTGAGCGATCGCGTCACTGATCTCGACCATACCCTGACCACCATGAACGGCCAGATGGAGGTGGTGCGCCACGACCTCGACGAGGCGCGGTCGGATAACAGCGACCTCAGGGCGCGCAACGCGGCCTTGAAGGAAGAGGTCGACGCCCTGCAGCAGAAGGTGCAGACCCTGGCCGCCCCGCCGCCGCCGCCCGCCGCCGAACAGGCCGCGCCGCCTCCGCCGCCGACCGACGATCCGGCGGCCGCCTTCGCTTCCGCCCGGGCGCTGTGGCAGGCGGGAGAC
>JBOHLC010000151.1:0-2546 GCA_050729395.1 Caulobacteraceae bacterium | reverse complement strand
GGCCCATCGCGCCATGGCCCAGGGCGAGATGGTCGCCGAGATCGTCTCGGGCCTGCCGCGCGCCTGGGACAAGCGCTGCGTGCCGGCGATCTGCTTCACCGATCCGGAGATCGTCAGCGCCGGCCTCTCGCCCGAGGCCGCGCGCGCGGCCGGCTACGAGCCCAAGGTCGGCGCCTTCCCGTTCAGCGCCAACGGCCGGGCCATGACCCGCCACGGCGAGGGCGGCTTCGTGCGCGTCGTCGCCGAGGCCAACAGCGGCCTCGTCCTGGGCATACAGGCGGTGGGGCAGGGCGTGTCGGAGCTGTCGGCCGCCTTCGGCCTGGCCATCGAGATGGGCGCCACCCTGGAAGACATCGCCGGCACGATCCACGCCCATCCGACGCTTGGCGAGGCTTTGCAGGAGGCGGCCCTAAGGGGCCTCGGCCACGCCCTTCACATCTGATGGAGCGGGTCCTATAAGCCCGCCTTCCGCGGACCCTGGCTGGGTAGCTCAGATGGTTAGAGCGGTGGATTCATAACCCACAGGTCGGCAGTTCGATCCTGCCCCCAGCTACCACCGCCTCGGACGCGCCCGGGTCAAGCGCACAGGGCGTTCCGGACTCCTGAATTCGGCCCCGCCGGGAAGGCTCGCGAGGTTTCCTCGCGGCCATGGCGCGCGGAACGTTGGGTTGGACGATCCGCCCACCTCGACGCTCGCCGCGCCGACAGGAGCGCTTTCCAGAAACCCGCGGAGGATCGACTCGCGACTGGCGGAGCGGCGCGCGCAGGCGCGGACACCGCGAAGGACGAAGCCGGGGCGAGCGGGGCGGCCGAGCGGCTTGTCGAGGACCAACCGCTCTCATCGGCCAGGTCGTCGAAGACGACGTGCGGGCTGCGCGCCAGCGGCGTGCCCACTTCCCAGCTGCGACCGAAAACCACGTTCAGGACGCCCGGCGGCAACAGGTCGCTGATCAGGTCCGTCAGCACCGCCAGGTTCATCGGCGTGTCCGGCGCGGGTTTGATCACGATGCAATTCCCGGCGAGGAGGGCCGGGGCCGCCCTGCGCGCCGCCATCAGGAGCGAGAAGTTCCATGTGGAGATCTGATTCACCACGCTCGTCGGCTCGCCGTCGGCGACCCAGTCGCGGTCGATCGCAACCTCGTCCGCCCGGCTGAGGCCGGCGAAATGGCGGAAATGGTCCGCGGCCAGGATCACGTCGGCGGTCAACGCTTCGCCGATGGATTTGCCGCTATCGAGCGCTTCGACATGCGCCAGGAGATCGGCGTTGTCCTCGATCGTATCGGCGATCAGACTGAGGATTCGGCAGCGCTCCGCACGCGCGGTACCGGCCCACGCGCCATGGGCGGAGATGGCGGCGTCCAGCGCCCGCTCGACGTCGTCGGCGTCGGAACGGGCGACCTCGCACAGGATGCTCCCATCTATCGGGCTCCTGTTGGCGAGGTATCGGCCTCTGGCCGGCGCTTCCCACTCGCCGTCGATGAAGTTGTCGTAACAGGCGCCCAGATAGGTTTCGTCGAACGTGGACTCGTCGAGCATGACTCGCTCCTGTTGTTTGGCGCGGTTTCTAGGCGGCGGCCAGGGCGGCCGGATCGCGCACCACCACCTGGCGCGCGCTTGGCAGGCTTATCGCCTGCTGTCGGGCCAACTGGCTCAGGGTGCGCGATACGGTCTCGAGGGTGAGCCCTAGGTGATCGGCGATGTCGCCGCGCGACATCGGCAGCTCGATGGTCGCCGACGCGCCCTGGTCGGCGAGCTTGAGCAGGAAACCCGCGACCCGCTCGGCGGCCTGCTTTCGGCCGAGCAGAAGCATATGATCCTGAAGAAGCTCAAGCTCTTGCGAGGTGAGCGACCACAGCTGACGGGCGGCGGCGCTGTCGCCGTCGGCCGCGTGGTCGAGCGTGGCGCGCCGCACCAGGGCGATCTCGGACGGTGCGATCGCCTCGGCCGAGAAGCGGTGAGCCTCGCCCGCCTCCAGGCCGAACACGTCGCCGGGCATGTGGAACGCGCCGATCTGGCGGCGACCGTCACTGAGCACCCGCGTGGTGCGCACCGCGCCCGATATGACCTTGTAGACGAAGTCCGCCGCGTCTTCCTCGCCGAAGATTCTCTCGTTGGCGTCGAAACGCATGGTCAAGCCGGGCAGGCTCAGATCCGGCGTGATGTCGACGAGATTGCTCTGGCTCATTGGCCCTCTGGCGGATCTGGCGGAACAGGTTTCGGCGAGCATGGCCAACCCCACGAATTGAGAGGTCATTGGGTAGCGCGCGCGAAGCGGGGGAGAAATTCGGGCTCACTCCCTAGGGAGAACTACGTACCGCCCGGCCCCGCTGGCGGCGGCGGGGAGGAATCTCCACCGATCGACATGAACGACTGGATGAAGAGGAGGCGCTTCGGTCGGCCGGCCGTCCGGTCGCGTCGCTCACCAAGGTGAAGTGGGGATCAGGCGGCGGCCAGGGCGCGCGGCTCGCCGGCGTCGGCCCTGGCGCGGCCGCGGACGGCTTGCGGCCTTGGCAGGCGGGTGACATCGCCGAACTTGCGGTCTTCCT
>JBOHLC010000150.1:0-5221 GCA_050729395.1 Caulobacteraceae bacterium | reverse complement strand
GCTATTACCGCATCACCGGCCGCGTCGATGACGTCATCAACGTCTCCGGCCACCGTCTCGGCACGGCGGAGATCGAGGACGCGCTTAACACGCACCCGAAAATCGCCGAAAGCGCCGTCGTCGGCTTCCCGCACGACATCAAGGGCCAGGGCATCTACGCCTATGTCACCCTGAAGGCCGACCGGACGCCGAGCGAGGAGTTGCGCGCCGAGCTGGTGAAATGGGTGCGCGCGGAGATCGGCCCGTTCGCCGCGCCGGACGCCATCCAATGGGCCCCGGCGCTGCCGACATCGCGCTCGGGCAAGATCATGCGCCGCATCCTGCGCAAGGTGGCCGAGGGCGACACCTCCAACCTCGGCGACACGACGACCCTGGCCGATCCCTCGGCCGTGGACGATCTGGTCAGGAACCGGATGGGGTAGGCTGGGTCATGCGCTCGGCTCGGGTGCACTCAGGAATTTGTGCTTGGATCTCTCGTCAAAGTCCAGGATGAGCCGCCATCCGCGAGGGATGGCGCGGAGACCGAATTGACCGCGGCTCAAGCGGCGGCTGAGCGATCTTTGTGCAAGAGGACTTCCCAGGGCGTAAGCCCTCTCGAGATAAGGACGCATCTCGAGCAGTGTCGCGCGTGACCTGGAGCGCTCGACGCTGCACCAATAATACCAATAGAGGGCCGGCGCCCAATCACGAGCGACCCCGACCTTCAGCACCGTCTCGGCCGTCTCGAAATCACCGCGCGCCGCCAGCCGCCCGGCATAACCGAGCATGCCGGATTGTGAACCGCCCTCAAACGCGCGCCGAAACCATGCCTCCGCTTGGCTCAGATCGGCCAACACTCCGGTTCCGAAAAAATAGCACCGGGCCACGCGATCCATGCTCGAGATCGAGCCCAATTCGGCAAGCTCTAGAATGACGGGGAACGCGCTTCCTGGGTCTGCGTCGAGCATCTCGGCAGCTATCTGGGCCCTTTCTCGATAGGGGTCCGCGTCTAGACACGCCTGCCAATTTGACTGCGCGTAGTCCCAATCGCGGCAGTACTTCTCGGTGTCTTCGACGCTTGGGAGTCCCGCGTTCGCCCGGATCCAATTGTGTAGTTTCCTAAAGGCGGATTTCATAGAAGACCGATCAGAGGCGTGTTGTCGGCGCAGGGCCTTGGAGCATGCGCGCCGGCCCTAGAACCCCACCCTCTGGGTGATGGCGCCGTCGCAGATGAGGTTGGCGCCGGTGATGAAGCTGGCGCGCGGGCTGGCCAGATAGACCACGGCGTCGGCCACTTCCTCGGGCCGACCCATGCGGCCCATGGGGTTACGGGCCAGCGTCGCCTCGTACATCCTGGGCATGTTGTCCTTGACCGCGTTCCACACCCCGCCCTCGAAATAGATCGAGCCGGGCGAGACGAGATTGGCGCGCACGTTCTTTGGCGCGAGGTCGCGCGCCAGGTTCTTCACGTAAGGAATCAGCGCCGCCTTGACCGCGCTGTAGGGCCGGCGCGCGCCGCTCACCTCCACGGCCGAGACCGTGCCGATGACCACGATCGCCCCGGCGCCGGATTTCTCGAGGTGCGGGACGGCCGCCTCGCAGCCGCGCACGGTGGAGAGGATGTCGACGTCCACCGCCTTGCGCCAGGACTGCGGATCGTTGGCGCCGCCCATGGCCCCGGAGATGTTGGCGACGAAGATGTCGAGCCCGCCGAGCGCGCCGGCCATCTTGTCCACGAAGGTGGCCAGGCGATCGGCGTCGGCGACGTCGAAGGCCTCGCCGGCGGCGTTCACGCCTCTCGCCTTGAACGCGGCCACCGCGTCATCGACCTGGGCCGGCGTGCGCGCGCAGACGGCGACGTCGCAGCCTTCGAGGACCAGCAGATCGGCGATCGCCCGGCCGATGCCGCGCGTGCCGCCGGTGACGATCGCCTTCCTGCCCTTCAGTCCCAGATCCATCGCCGCGCTCCTTTGGCTTTGGCGCGAACAAGAGCCCGACGCGGCTCGGCCTGGCAAGGGGGCGTGGCCCGGAGCGCACCCTTCGATCCAAAACGAACTATCGCCGCGCGCGCCCATGGCAAGCTGTGGCGATGATCACCGTCGTCATCCGCTACCAGATCGACCCGTTTCAGAAGGCGGCGTTCAGGCGGTACGCCGAGACCTGGGGACGGGTCATCCCGCGCTGCGGCGGTCATCTCATCGGCTATTTCCTGCCGCGGGAGGGGACTAACGACATCGCCTGGGGCCTTATCGCCTTCGACAGCCTGGCGTCTTACGAGACCTATCGCGGCCGCCTGCGCGAGGACGCGGAAGGAATGGCCAACTTCGCCATGGCGGAAGACAAGCGCCTGATCCTGCGCGAGGAACGCACCTTCGTGGAGATCGTCGAGGGCACGTTCGGGGTTCCGGCGGTCGGCGGCTAGACGGGGCGGAATAGGAGCCGTCTCATAGGATCCATCTTGCGTAAGTTGCGCGACTTATGTAAGTTGCGGGCCATAGGAGCAATCCATGGCGAACGCACCGAACGTGCCTGCGTCGGAGTTTGTGCGCAACTTCGGCCGATACCAGGATCAGGCAATTCGATCGAGGGTGATCGTCGTCACGAGTTACAACCGCGTTGTCGGCGGCTACCTTTCGGCGGAGGAGCTGGAACACTACGAGCGGTTGAAGGCGCGCGAGCGCGAGATGCTCAGAGTAGGCGAGCTTGACGACGAAACCATCGCCGATATTTCCGCCGCCGAGTATGGCGTAGAGCCTAGGTGACGTTTCCGGCGCCAAGGCCGGGCCTTGTTATCCGCTATAGCTTCCTGTGGAGCGATGAGCAGCGCACCGGCTCCGTCGAGGGCGCCAAGGATCGGCCGTGCGCCATTGTTGTCGCGGCCCGGAGATGGGAGCGTGGCGACATCCGTGTCCTCGTAGCGCCGATCACCCACAGCCCGCCGGACGATCCTGACGACTCGCTCGAAATCCCCGCCCCCGTCGCCAAGGCGCTTGGCCTGGACGGAAAGCGCCACTGGCTGAGATTGGATGAGCTCAATCGCTTCAGTTGGCCGGGATACGACCTGAGACCCATTCCTGGAATGATCGGAAGATACGACTATGGCATGTTGCCGGTGGCATTGTTTGAAGCTCTGAAGCAGGGAATTCTACGGCGCCAGCGCGTAAAACGCGGCCGCACCCAGGATCGCGATTGATCGGCTGCCGCGGTTGGCGACCGGCGCACGAGCCCCGCGCTTCGTAGAACCTCGGTTGGCGCCGCGCGTTTCGCCGCCTATGCGGGGGGTTCGAACGGGAGATCGCCGTGTCAGCCACGCCAACAGCCGCCGTCTCGGGTCAGTTCAGCATCGGCGGCGAGATCGCCGTCAACCGCCTCGGCTTCGGAGCCATGCGCCTCACCGGGCGCGGCATCTGGGGCGAGCCGGAGGACCGCGCCGGGGCGCTGGCGACCCTGCGCCGGCTGCCAGACCTGGAGGTCGACTTCATCGACACGGCCGACAGCTATGGGCCCTTCGTCAGCGAGGAATTGATCGCCGAGGCGCTGGCCCCCTACGACGGCTTGCTGATCGCCACCAAGGGCGGGCTGACGCGGCCAGGGCCTAACGTCTGGCGCCCGGTCGGCCGGCCGGAATATCTGCGCCAGTGCGTGATGATGAGCCTGCGCCGCCTGAAGGTGGACCAGATCGGCCTGTGGCAACTGCACCGCATCGACCCGAACGTTCCGCGCGAGGAGCAGTTCGGCGTCATGGGCGAGATGCTCAAGGAGGGCCTGATCGCCCACGCGGGCCTGAGCGAAGTCAGCGTCGAGGAGATCGAGGCGGCGAACAAGGTGTTCCCCGTGGCCACGGTGCAGAACCGCTACAACCTCATCGACCGGGGCAGCGAGGCGGTGCTGGAGTATTGCCAGGCCAACGCCATCGGCTTCATCCCGTGGTTCCCGCTGGCGGCGGGCGATCTGGCCAAGCCGGGCGGGGCGTTGGACGCCATCGCCCGCAAGCTGGGCGCGACGCCGAGCCAGGTGGCCCTGGCCTGGGTGCTGAAGCGCAGCCCGGCGATGCTGCCCATTCCTGGCACGAGCCTCGTCGCGCACCTGGAGGAGAATGTCGGCGCGGCGGAGATCGAGCTTTCCGACGAGGATTTCCGGGCGCTGGACGAACAGGCCCGCGCGATCGCTTGAGCCTAGCGTCCACCGGCGACGATGGCGGCGAACAGAAGGACGGCGGCAAGGGTGTTGGATTTGAAGAGGCGCAGGGCGCCCGCCGGATCGTCGAGGCGCAGCCTCAGCGCCTGCCAGACGAGCTGGGCGCCGTAGAGGGCGGCGACGGGCAGGAACCACAGGCCGAGCCCCGCCGCGCGCCAGGCAGTAACCGCGAGGGCGAGGCTCGCCAGATAGAAGAGCAGCACCATCCGCGGCGCCGCCGCGCCCAGGCGCCGGGCCGACGACTTGACCCCGGCCAGGGCGTCGTCCTCCAGGTCCTGAACGGCGTAGATGGTGTCGTAGCCCAGGGTCCACAGAACAAGCGAGGCGTAGAGCAACCAGGCGCTGGCCGGCAGCGGCGGGGTGTAGAGCGCCAGGTCGACGCCGGTGGCCCAGGCGTGGGTGGCGAAAGCCAGCACCTGCACGCCGGCCGGCCCGGTCTGGGCGGCGGCGTAGCCCATCAGCACGCCCCAGTTGAAGGTCAGGCCGAGCCAGGCCTGCGGCCACCAGGTGATCCGCTTCATGAACGGATAGGCGGCGACGAGAGCCAGGGAGCAGACGCCGAGATAGAGGCTCATCAGGTTGAGGGTCAGCAGGATGGCCAGGCCGCCCAGGCAGCAGGCGATGACGAAGGCCCAGGCGGCCGGAACGCTGATCCGGCCGCTGGCCACCGGGCGGTCGGCCGTGCGCGCGACCTTGGCGTCGAAGTCCCTGTCGACGATGTCGTTGAAGGCGCAGCCGGCGGCGCGCATCAGGGCCGCGCCGATAGCGAAGAGGATGAGCAGGCGCGGCTGCGGCCAGCCGCCCTGCTCGGCCCGGTAGAGGGCGATCCCCAGCCAGCCCGGCAGCATCAAGAGCCAGATGCCCGTCGGCCGGTCGAAGCGGCCGAGCTTCAGCCACGGCCTCCACGCCGCCGGCGCGTGGCGGTCGACCCAGTTGGCCGGCGCGGCGTCGGGCAGGAGCGGGCTGGGGGTCACGACACTCTCCTCCCCCTCTGGGCTAGCAGGTTCACACATCCCTCTCGGAGCCGCGATTTAGGATTTGGCAG
>JBOHLC010000149.1:0-1795 GCA_050729395.1 Caulobacteraceae bacterium | reverse complement strand
GTCCCGGCTCTCGGCTGAAGCGCCTCGGCCGGGATGACGATGAAAAGTGCCAAGCGCCGGCGCTGGCCCCCCATCCCCGGCTTCGCCGTGACTTCCCCCCGATGCGGGGGGAAGAGATATTTTCCCTCCCGCAGCGCGCGGCCTGATGTAAGAGAGCGCGCGACAATCACTCCCTTGATGAGGTTTGCATGGCTTTGTTTGACGGCTTGCGCGCCCGGGTGGGCGCCGGACGCGGCCGGATCGCCGGCGCGGGCCCGGCGATCGCCGAGCGCTGGACCGCCTCCGATACGGCGGGCGCGAGGGCGCCCCGGCGCTGGGACAGCGGCCTGCCGCGCTTCCGCTCCACGGCCAGCGACCAGATCGAGCCGCACCTGACCGACCCGCTGGCCTCGGTGCGCATCAGCCTTCGCAACGCCTTCACCCCGTCCAAGCCGATCAGCGACCAGCGCGTCTTCGCCGGGCGCATGAACACCCTCACCTCGCTCATCCGCTCGATCGAGGACCAGCAGCTGCACGTGGTGGTGCACGGCGAGCGCGGCATCGGCAAAACCAGCGTGCTCAACATCCTGGCCGAGGCGGCCGTGGCCGCGCGCTATCTGCAGGTTTACATCTCGTGCGGCGAGCGCTCGAACTTCGACGAGATCGTGCGCGCGGTGGCCGGGCGCATCCCCCTGCTCTATGTCTCCGGCTTCGGTCCGACCCACGCCGAGACCGAAAAGGGCGGCACCCTGGGCGACCTCCTCGAGCCGGGCGCCATCTCCACCCGCATGGCCGCCGACATGCTGGCCAAGGTCAGCGGCACGCGGGTGCTGTTGTTCCTGGACGAGTTCGAGCGCTGCGAATCGGTGGAGTTCCGCACCCAGATCGCCGAGCTGATGAAGGACCTTTCCGACCGTTCGGCGCGCGTGCAGCTGGTCGTCGCCGGCATCGCCTCGGACCTGACCGAGCTGATGGAGGCGATCCCGTCCATCCAGCGCAGCATCTACGCCCTGGAGCTGCCGAGGATGAGCGGGGACGAGGTGCGCCAGCTGGTCAGCAAGGGCGAGAAGGTGGGCGGGGTGACGTTCCGCGCGCCGGCGACGGACCTGATCGTCTCGCTGGCCGCCGGCTTTCCCTATCTGGCCAGCCTGCTGGCCCACCACTCGGCCCTGGCGGCGCTGGACGGCGGCCGCACCTCCGTGGTGCGCGACGACGTGGCCACGGCGGCCGAGGGCGCGCTGGAGGAGCTGAAGAGCCGGCTCTCGCGCCGCTCGCAATGGCACATCGAGGAGACGGTGCGCGGCGGCGGCCTGGCGGCGCTCGGGGCCATAGCGGCGGCGGCGCAGTCGGCCTCGGGCCGGTTCACGCCGGAGGACATCGCCTCGCGCGCCGTCTCGGTCGAACAGCGCGACCTGCAGCTCCAGATGGCCGAGGCCCTGGCGCGCGACGGCGCCCTGCTCAAGGAAGCCAACGACGAATACGGCAAGGGCTACAACTTCATCGAGCCCAGCGTCCCGCCCTATCTCTGGCTCCTGGCCCTCAAAGCCAAGGAAGGCGCCCCCGCGTAGAGCCCGATGCGCCCGCGTCCCGAACCCCCCTCCCGCCCTTCGGGCGCGGGGGACCTGATCCTCCCCTGCGCAGCGGGGGAGGGGGACCACGAAGTGGTGGGGGGGCGGCCCCCCTCCCGGCGGAGCCTGTCCTCGGGCCGGCCAGCGGCCGGACCCGGGGGCCGTACTCCCCCCGCTTCACAGGGGGAGATCAGGTAGCGGACTCGCCGCGCCGGCTTAGGCGGCTTTCTGCAGGGACTTGTGCAGAA
>JBOHLC010000148.1:0-3904 GCA_050729395.1 Caulobacteraceae bacterium | reverse complement strand
GCCATGACCGCCTGGTCGTCTCGCCGCGGCGCCGATTTCGGGGTCGAGGTGGCCGAGTGCTTCCGCCAGTACCGCAACGAGCCCTATCCGCGCTCGCCCCTGCTCCAGGAACTGGTGGGCGCGTCGCTCCTGACGCCGGCGAGACCTTAGACCAGCGCCGCCCCCGTCCGGGCGCGGCGGATGGCGCGCTCCAGGGCGGCGGCGAAGTCGCGCCTCTCCGAGCGGCTAAGCGCGCGCGCCACGGCGAAGCCCCGGTCGGACAGGCGCAGTTGCAGGTCCATCTCGTCGGCGTCCTCGCCGGTGAGGGTGACGCGGGTGAAGGCGGTGGGCGACAGCCACACCGTCTCCGAGCTGTTTGGCGTCTGGCGCAGCACCCGAACTTCCGAAGCGGTGACCTGGACCCGCTCGAGGATGCGCGCGGCGCGCCGGCTGGCCAGCAAGGCGACGACGATGGCGACCAGGTCGAGGCCGAGGAACAGCGGCACTGGCGCGGCGTGCAGGGCCAGGAAAAGCATCGCCGTCAGGGCGTTGATCGCCGTCAGCACCGAGATGAGGACGATGAACCCGCGGCGCGAGAGCGAGCGATGCGGCGTGATGACCGCGTCCATGTAGTACGGGCCGTCCATGCTGGAGGTTCATTTAAGCGCCCGACCCGCACTTGGCGAGGCCGGCGAAGCAGGCGAAGGAGGGGCGATGGCGCGCGCATCGAAAGCCAGGCAGGCCGAGCGGATCGCGGCGATCTTCGACCGCTTCGCCGCCGCGACGCCCGATCCGCGCACCGAGCTCGTCTACGCCTCGCCCTATACCCTGCTGGTGTCGGTGGTGCTGTCGGCGCAGGCGACCGACGTGTCGGTCAACAAGGCGACGGCCGAACTCTACAAGGTGGCCGCGACGCCCGGGGCCATGCTCGAACTCGGCGAGGCGGGCCTGATCCCCTTCATCGCTCACGTCGGCCTTTTCCGCACCAAGGCGCGCAACGTCATCGCCCTGTCGCGCATGCTGGTCGAGAAACACGGCGGCGAGGTCCCGCTCGAGCGCGCCGCGCTGCAGGCCTTGCCCGGCGTCGGACGCAAGACCGCCAGCGTGGTGCTGAACGAGCTCGGCGCGGAAGAGGCGATCGCCGTCGACACCCACGTGTTCCGTGTCGCCCATCGCCTCGGCCTTTCCAAAGGCAAGACGCCCGAGCAGGTGGAAGCGGACCTGATGCGCGTCGTCCCGCCCGCGCGGCGTGGCCGGGCGCACCACTGGCTGATCCTGCACGGGCGCTACGTCTGCCTGGCGCGCAAGCCGAAATGCGCGACGTGCCTGGTTTCCGACCTCTGTCCGTCGCGGGAGCTGTTCCTCGGCGCGTGAGCCTCGCCATGGCGGGCGTCCTGGTGTACCTCGCCCCGTCCCTCGCGCCGGAGCTTGCATGGCCGCCCTTTACGACGTCGCCGCCATCGGCAACGCCATCGTCGACGTCCTGGCCAGCGCCGACGAGGCCTTCCTGGGCGCCGAGCGGCTCGACAAGGGCTCCATGCGCCTGATCGGCGAGGCGCGCGCGCACGAGCTTTACGGGCGCATGGCCCCGGGCGTGGAAGCCTCCGGCGGCTCGGCGGCCAACACCGTCGCCGGCGTCGCCAGCCTGGGTGGCCGGTCGGTCTATGTCGGCAAGGTGGCGCGCGATGCCCTGGGCGAGGTGTTCACCCACGACATCCGGGCCATTGGCGCGCGCTTCGACACGCCCGCGCTAAGCGAGGGTCCGGCGACCGGCCGCTGCCTGATCAACGTCACCGCCGACGGCGAGCGGACCATGTGCACCTTCCTGGGCGCGGCGGTGCGGCTGACGGCGGTGGACGTGCATCCCGAGACCATCGCCGGCGCCGAGATCCTCTACCTGGAGGGCTATCTGTTCGACCCCGAGGAGGCGCGCGCGGCCTTCGCCAAGGCGGCGGCGACAGCCAGGGCGGCCGGACGCGTCATCGCGCTCAGCCTGTCGGACGCCTTCGTCGTCGAGCGCCACCGCGCCGCCCTGCTGGATTTCATCGACGCCGACGTCGACGTCCTCTTCGCCAATGAGGCGGAGGTCGGCGCGCTCTTCGAGTCCGACTTCGAGACTGGCCTCGCCGCTTTGCGCGGGCGGGTCAAGATCGCGGCGGTGACGCGCGGCGCGCAGGGTTCCGTCGTCCTCGCCAACGGCGCGAGCGTCGCGGTCGCGGCCGAGCCCGTCGCCAGGGTCGTCGACACCACAGGCGCGGGCGATCAGTACGCCGCCGGCTTCCTCGTCGGCCTCGCCGCCGGCCGGCCGCTGGCCGACTGCGGACGCCTGGGCGCCCTGGCCGCGGCCGAGGTCATCTCCCATTTCGGCCCCCGGCCGATTACGCGGCTGGCGGATCTCGCCGCCGCCAAAGGACTCTGACATGTCCCGCACCGCCCACATCGTGCGCAACACCAAGGAGACCCAGATCGAGGTCCATCTCGACCTCGACGGGACCGGCGTATCGGAGATCTCCACCGGAATCGGCTTCTTCGATCACATGCTGGACAGCTTCGCCCGCCACGGCGGGATCGACCTGCGCGTGAAAACTACCGGCGACCTGCACATCGACATGCACAACACGGTCGAAGACACGGGCATCGCCATAGGAAAAGGGGTCTATGAGGGGTTGGAAGGGTTCCGGGGCATCCGCCGCTTCGGCCACGCCTACATCCCCATGGACGAGACCCTGACGCGCTGCGCCATCGACCTTTCCAACCGGCCGTACCTCATCTGGCGGGTCAAGTTCTCCCGGCCGAAGGTCGGCGAGATGGACACCGAATTGTTCAAGGAATTCCACCACGCCTTCGCCATGCACGCCGGCGCCTGCGTGCACCTGGAGACGCTCTACGGCGAGAATTCGCACCACATCGCCGAGAGCGGCTTCAAGGCGTTGGCGCGGGCGCTGCGCGACGCCGTCGAGCCGGATCCCAAGACCCTCGGCCAGGCGCCCTCGACCAAGGGCGTGCTCTAGCTTCCGACATGGCCCGCGTGGTCGCGCTCATCGACTATGGCTCGGGCAACCTGCGCTCGGCGGAGAAGGCCCTGCGGCGGGCGGCGGCGGGGCTCGCGCATACGCCAACTATCGTCACCACCAATGATCACGACACGATCGCCACGGCGGACGCTGTGGTCCTGCCGGGTGTCGGCGCCTTCTCGGCCTGCATGAAAGCCTTGGCGGGGGCGAGAGGCGCCCTGACGGCGCTGGAGGAGGCCGTGCGTCGGCGCGGCGCGCCGTTCCTCGGCATCTGCGTCGGCATGCAGCTGATGGCCTCGCGCGGGCTGGAGTTTGGCGAAACGGCGGGCCTTGGCTGGATCGCCGGCGACGTCGCCCGACTGACGCCGGATGGTCCGCGCCACAAGGTGCCGCACGTGGGTTGGAACGCGACGGACTTCGCGCCGGGCGCGGCCCTCTTTGCCGGTCTGCCGCACAAAGTCGACATGTACTTCACCCACTCCTTCGCCTTCGCGGCGGCCGACCCGGACGACGTCGCGGCGTGGACCGATCATGGCGGCCTGTTCGCCTCGGCGGTCATGCGTGGCAATCTCGCCGGCGTGCAGTTCCATCCGGAAAAGTCGCAGGCCGCGGGCCTTGCCCTGCTGGCCAACTTTCTCGAATGGCGGCCATGATCCTCTATCCGGCCATCGATCTTCAGGGCGGCAAGTGCGTGCGCGTGGTGCGTGGCGACTTCGCCACCGCGACGGTGTTCAACGACGACCCCGCCGCCCAGGCCCGCGCCTGGGCGCTGGCCGGCTTTTCCTGGCTGCACGTGGTCGACCTCGACGGCTCGGCCGCCGGGCGCGCGGTGAACGACGAGGCGGTCGGCCGGATCCTGAATTCTGTCTCCATCCCAGTCCAGCTCGGCGGCGGCGTCAGGACCATGGCCG
>JBOHLC010000147.1:0-19274 GCA_050729395.1 Caulobacteraceae bacterium | reverse complement strand
GCCGCGTTCTCCGGCAGCGTATCGCGCTTTTTCAGCAGGTCGTTCCTGAAGGAGTAGACGCCATTCTCAGGTCCGAATTTGGCCTCGCCCGGCCCGAGCTTCGCGCACATCCAGCCATCATCGGTGTGGGGCAGGCCAAGGCTTCGAATGAACTCCAGGCTCGCGACTGCGTCGAATTCTTCCCAAAGCTGGGGCCGCGCGCCGGCCGTGAACATGATGAGCCCACTGTTGTAAGCCATTGTCGGAATCGTGCCCCTGTTCGCGACAAAGTCTTCTGAGCGGTCCAGGACGAGTGTGAGATCGCCGGTGATGACTGTATCCAAGTCCATCATGACGATCCGCTCGCCCAGCCACGTGAGCGCATCGCGAGAGAACATTTTGAGTCGACGAAAGCCGGCCGGGCTGACTCGCGGATAGTTCGCGAGATCCGCGTACGTGGTCCAGATTTCCCTCACGTCGACCAAGCCAAGATCGATGCCGTCCGGTTCGTCCGTGTAGCAAATGAACCGATGGGGGTTCGGCAGATTGCGACGGATCATCCCGGCCAGCACATTCACGTGCCCGGCCGCGAAGCTGTACCGGTATCGCGGGTGAGCCTTCCACTTGAAGGTCAGGAAAGTAATGAATCGCATCGGCTGGCCTCGAGGAATGGGGATTTTGGAATTCTCTTATCGCACGCAAAGAGGGTCAGTCTTACGTGCGCTCGCCTCGGCCAATGCGCCGTCGCCCTTATGTGCGAGCCTTTAACGGCCAAAGGTCCCACCATGAGAAACGTAGGAGCCCCGCAACTCCGCTCAGCGCTGCTTGATCGGCCTTGGGCCTGGACAATTCCGCCGATCGAACGAATTTCGTTTTTCATCGGCAAAAGATCGGTTGGAGAGCCCGGAGAGTCGTGCGACACCATGATCGGCAGTTGGGCCAACACCCATCTTGGCGGGACCCGTGGCGACGGTTCGAACTCACTTCGCCGTCAGCGCGGCGGCTCTGTTCTCGCTGGTCGGGAGTGTCGGACCGCGTTTCTCCAGCGGGAGATGTCCTGTATCCTTGTCGGGCATAATAGGTTGTCTCGCAGCCTGTGTTGCGATCGCATCGTGCTCGAAGGCTCAAGTCGAAAGCATCAACTTTCCGCTCAACGTCCAAAAGGAGATGGATCTTAGTACGCCCAGCGCGGTTGTTGCTGTTGCTTGGTCCCCCGATGGGTCTAAAATCGCTGCGGCCAGTGACTTCGGTGATTTGCTAACGATCTGGGATGCGTCCGGCAAAAAGCTTAACAAAATCAATATCGGGAACGGACCGTATCTAGAAGACTCGCTCTCCTTTGTCGATGGTTCCTCTCAATTGTTATTTCCACCACCCAGCGGCGTCGCTGACGCAGTGTCGCTGGACAGCTGGGACATCGCGACCGGAAAAGTGGTCAGGACCCTTGAGGGGCCCGAGCCGTCGAAATCATATCCGTTTAATAGAGCTGAGCATTTTACCGCTTCTGACCTACGCAACCTAGTTGTCACTACTCCATACATTTGCGATTGGAGTACACCGTCCAGCCCAAAGACCATCGATATATATGATATTGCCGGTTGGACACTACGGAAGACCTATCCGCTTCCAGGGAGCGTGAATTCGCTGTCTTTGTTTGATGGCGGACGGGAAATCGTCATGGGCACGGATATTGGCAGCGTCTTTTTGCTCGACCCGCAAACGGGGCAGAGCCCGAAGGAATATAAGGCATTCGATACTGGCCGTTATGGAAATGTCTTTGTGCGGGCGGTTGCGGGGAGTCCCGACGGGACCCTTGTATTCGCCGGCGCGGGTCTGGTGGTAGTCAACCAAGGTTTCGTTGGCAGCTCCAATGACTTGGGGACACGGCGATGGGAAAGGGCCATTGTCCCTGCGGTCGTCATCCGTGTTACGGATGGTCGCAAGGTCGCTTCCTTTCCGAACGCGGTTCGGGAGATAAGGGAAGCCGCTTGGGACCCAAGGGGCCGTTACGTGGCATTCATCGATAGCGACCGAAGTCTCATACTTTGGCGACCCTTTGGGCGGCGCCTAAGCTATGAAAAGCTCCGTCTACCAAGTAACAGTCTTTCCCTCGCGATTTCACCGAATGGCGACCGGATTGCCGTCGCTACGAGCGTGGGGCTCTCGATCTACGCTTTAGAATAGAGAACGCAATGGCGTCAACCAAACTGCCCGCGCCGCCCACATTGCAAGCCTACGGGCAACTGTCCGCAGCGATGTATTATACATTGTCATCTGGCGCGCTTTTCACTATGCCTGCCGGTTATATATCTGCTTCAACAGGTAGTCCACCGTCCCAGCAACAAGTAGGATTCTCGGCTCGCGCGTTCTACAGTAACGGCAACGTAATAATTGCGTTTGAAGGTGCCTTTCCGGGTATTACGGCCTACGATCGCGGCTCGATAGTCGCAGGGTATCAAATACTGGCCGAGGCGCCAGACGTACCTGCTCTTTCTGACGCCATAGATTACGCCAGGTTCATCTCCCGAAAATACAATAATACACCGATATATGTTACTGGATATTCACTCGGGGGCGTTGAGGCAGAGGCCGTTGCGCAGGCGCTGGGTCCCACGATCAAAGGCGGCGCAACGTTCGGGGCGGCGGGCCTACCCGGAAACGCCTCGGCCGGCCAGGGCAACTTAATAGATTGGGTTGCGAGTGGCGACCCTTATGGGAGCTATGCAACAGACGGTAAGCTTAAGGCTGCGGCGGGACCAATAGACGCCCACTATGGCACTGTCTTGCCTGCGGGTGGTGCTGGCTCCGCACAAATAGCGCAACTGGCACAAATTTTACCTGCCGCGAAGGCTGCTTACCTTAGCAACGGAGCCAACGGAAAGATATCTGAAATCCCTGCAGCACTTAACATCGCCGTGCCGGGATTGTTAAACTACCATAGCTTCACTAATTATTCAACACTGCTAAACTTGCGCGCCAACTTGCCGATTGCGTTCAATTTAGACCCGGATGTCGCCTCTTTCGTGTTATCGTTATACGCTAACTTAACTGATAGAGCTGCAGCCATAGCAAATGCGTTGAGCGCCGCAGTCAATTCGGCGGGCCAGCTCGTATCAAATTTGGCTACGCTTACGAATATAGCTGATCCGGGCATATTGATCGACCAAACAGAATACGTGGGATCTAGTCCTGCAGGAAATATTTTGATTTCCTACGACTCCAGTTCCGACGCAGTTATCGCGGCGGGGGGAATTCAAGCGACTCCCGAAACAATCACAGACAGTGACGGAGTTGTTACCCAAAGTGAGATAGTCAACCAGTTGGAATATTTTGATATTTACGATGCTGCCGGTAGTAATATACAACAATCGAGTTTTGATCTCTACGGTACCCAGTCGGCCAGTAGCGATGCCGCAGCCTCCGAAGTGATAACCGGTGCCAATACGCCCACAGAATATCTCGCGTCATATTCAGGCCAGCAAGATGGCTTCCAAACAATCCCACAATCGGGTGCAGTGTACGAATACTCCGGCGAAGCGACAATCATAGGGGGGTCAGGCGACGATACGTTCGTCATGAATGGTCCCGTGATTGCCGAGGGGATCGGAGGTGGCTCCGGCAACACCTACATCATTCCCATTGGGCCAAGCCAATATGGCGACAGCCCGGCGGTTGTAGGGGGCGGAATCGATCTACTCGGCAACGTATCCCAGTCATCCGGCGATCCCACCGAATATGGCGCGGGAACGATTGAAGACAGAGGGTCGGGCAATAAGATTTACATAACGGACCAATCAGGCCTTCAACAAATCACTACCCTTACGGTTCAACAATTTGAGCTGCCGGGCGAATTTCCCACCGACGTGCCGATTGCGTTGGGGGTCACTAATACTGGTCAAGAATTCATACTGATCCAAGATACGCCCGGAACTGCCGCTGACTACAATTCGCAGAACAATCCCCACAATGGGGAGCAAACAGACTTCGAGCTGTACATATTAGATACGTCCGACCTTGCATCTATCTTCGACGAAGGCGGATTCGCCTTTGATATGTATTCATTTTCGAATTTCGCTGGTATTGCACCTACGGCCGTGCCTTTACCTGAAGGCATGGGTGTTGCAGCACACGTTACCATAGCGAACGGAAACTGGTCTGATTACGGTATCACAATAAATGATCAAACGGGAGACTATCCTACTGCGCAAGGGCCTTACTATTCGAAGTGGTTTATAAGTCCCTTCTCAGAGGGATATCCGCTTGTTCACCCGGTGGACAGCGAGTTCCTTTCAGGGCCTGGCTCAAGTTCTGTGCAATCGGCCATTGATCCGACCGTCTCCAGTGGCCAGACCTATGTGATTTCTTCGGGAACTTTCGTTTCGAGCTTGGTCGTTGAGTCAGGTGGAACGGCCGACGGCCCGGGAGGCATTCTTGGCGGTGGCAATGTCGATTCGGGCGTGATCAGCGGGGCCGGGTTGGGGGTTGCTAGCACAGTCGGAGAATTGACAGTTGCTTCCGGCGGACTTGCGGAAAATCTGACACTCCTAAACGGCCTTGAGACGGTCTCGTCCGGTGGCGTTGCGGACGAGACGTTCGCTGGTAGCGGCTCCGAGCTTGCTTTGTCAGGCGGCGCAACGGCGAGCGGGGTCGTGCTCTCCGACGGCGCGCAGTTGCAGGTCTCCTCTGGCGCGAGCCTCACAAGCGCCACGCTCTCAAGCGGAACCTCGGCATGGGTCTCTTCAGGTGCGACCCTGAGCGACGTCTCGATCTTGAGCGGCGCTGGCATCCAATTCCAGGATGTCACTGTTAGCTCGGGCTCCATCTTTAGCACCGCCGGCGTCCTAGGCGCGGAAGTGTCTGGCGGCGGCGTCGATATTTCCAGCGGCGGTCAGGTGAGCTTTTTCGGCATTGGGATCGCTTCCGGCGGCGAACTGACCGTCGCGGATCTTGGGGTCGCTTTCAGCGCCGTCGTCAGCGGGGGCGGAAGTCTTTCGGTCGACTCTGGCGGTGAGGCGCAGAGTGTTGATGTGATGTCCGGGGGTGACGTCGCGGTCGCCTCGGGCGGCCAAGTCGAAGGCGCCAACATCTCGAGCGGCGGGGTCATCGCTCTCTCATCCGGCGCGATGGAGACCGCGGGGTTGGTTGCCTCGGCCGGGGGACTGGTGAGTGGGCCCGGCGAGATCAACCTCGCTGAAAGCTACTTCTTTCCAACGTCTGTCGGCGGCACACTGAGCGGCGTTAGCCTCTATTCGCTGGAAAGCGGTTCGCTGACGCTTATCGCGGGCGGAGAAGCACTCAGCGTTTCGGTTGTCGGCGCCGCAAATCTCCAAGTCGACAGCGGCGCGTTGGCCTCGGGTTCTTACATCGACGGAGTCGAGCAAGTGCTCTCGGGGGGCGCGGATATGGCCGCGACGGTCAGAGGCACCTTGGACGTCGCTTCGGGCGCAATCGTCTCGGGAACGCAGGTCGAATCTGGCGGTCTTGTTGTTCTGGCTTCCGGCTCGATCGTCACCGGCGCGACGATCAGCAGCGGCGGCGCGCTCGCTGTTCCTCTGACAGTGATGGGCGTTTCGAGCATCACCACCAGCACTTCCGCGCCAGGTGTGACCATTCTGAGCGGTGGGACGGTCGAATATACGCCCGTGACGGTTCTGAGTGGCGGCAGCGCCATCGTCGCCTCCGGCGTCCTGATGTCGACCGTGACGGTCTCGGCCGGTGGTGCGCTTCTCGGGGCGGCGCTTCTGACAGGAACCAACAGCGTAGCTGGGGAGATCAGCGGCGCCATCCTCGAGGTTCTGGGCGATACGGCCTCCACGTTGGAAATCAAGTCCGGCGGAGTGGCTAGTAACGTCACTCTCGATGGTGACGAAGTCTCACCGGGCTACATTCAGATCGATTCCGGGGCGACGGCGACTGGCACAGTTGTCGTCTCCGGCGGCGATATCGTCTACGGGCTCGCCGTCGACACTACGCTTGAGGATCAATCGGGCGAAGTCGTTAGCGCCGGGGGCGAAACACTTTCGAGCCTCATCGATCAAAATTGCATTGAGCAGGTCTTCTCTGGGGGAATTGCCAGCAGGACGGTCGTTGACTCCGGGGCAGAACTGTTCGCCGCGTCTGGTGGCGTCGCCGTCGCCGCCGTCATCGGAGGCGGAGCTACCGCGTTCGTCTCCTCGGGGGGCACCCTCTCGGCAACGGCGGTGGGTAGCGGCGGACTTCTGTACTTCTTTGCCGGCGGGTCTGCCGTGGGGGTGACGGTCTCCAGCGGCGGAGCCGTGGAGATCGTCGAGACCATCGTCGGCGCCGCAAATTTGCCCCCATCCATGACCGCCACATCCTCGACGACCGTCAGCGGCATTACATTGATGAGCGGTGCGACCGTTGAATACGACGTGGCCAACATCTCGAGCGGCCAGACGCTGACTATTTCGTCGGGCGCGTCCGACGCAAACGCCTACATCGCCTCAGGGGGAGTTGCCGTTGGGACGGGTGAGCTCATCGGGGCTGGGAACGCGGATTATGGCCTCGTAAGCGGATTAACGCTGAATGCGACAATGAGTGGGTTTCCTTTGGAGCCCGTAGTCATAGCCCCGGGACAAACGGCGGCTGGATACCTGTTCGTTGGGTCCGGGGGCGTCGCCAACAACGCGACCCTATTGGACGGCGATCTGGAAGTTGGCTCCGGGGGAGCGGCGAATGGGACGATCTTAAGCGGCGCCACGAGCGGCGGTGCCTTGCTGCAGATCGATTCTGGCGGGGTGGCGAGCGGGACCGTCTTGGCCGCATCGGCCTTTGGGAACGCAGTTGAGGACTTTGGCTCGTCGCTCGCCACCCAGATCGGCTCGGGCGCCGCGGACTTGGTCGGCTCCGGCGGAATCGACAGCCTTGCTGTCGTGAGCAACGGGGGCGTGCATGACGTTGCATTGGGCGGTCTGGATTTAGGGACACTGGTTCAGTCCGGCGGGGTCGAGGTCCTGAACTCCGGCGCCACGGCGAGCGGGGGAACCATCGAGACCGGTGGCCTGGCGATTATGGCGCTCGGCGCGGTCGCCAGCGGCGTGACGGTGGCGAGCGGCGGAGTGGTCGAGCTGGCCGGGACGGTCACCGGCTCGACGCTTCCGATCGGGGGCATAGTCACTTCGACTACGACCATGGACGGTGTCACGGCCTCCAGCGGCGCGCTCGTCGAGTACGACGCCTTCATCGTCGCCAGCGGCGGCGCCCTCAATCTTTCTTCCGGAGATGAGGTCCTGCCCATCCTTGTCTCCTCTGGCGGAACACTTCAGGGACCCGGGACGATCGAGGGCCTGGTCTCGGCGGCGGGAACGGTGAGCGACCTAACGGTTGGCGGCGGCGGAAGCTTGTATGCCGCGGGCGCGGTCGACGACGTTTCGGTGGTCAACGATGGCCTGCTTTCCGCTTCCGGCCCGGTCAGTGGCCTCACGGTAAGCGGCGGAGACGCGTATGTGTCGGTCGCGTTGGGCGGCCTGACGGTAAGCGGCGGAAGCGCATACGTTGCAGGTGCGGTGAGTGGCGCGGTGAACGTCGAGGGTGGCGGCTATCTGGAGATCCTATCGGGCGCCCAACTGAGTTCGGCCACGATAAGTGGCGGCGCCTTGCAAGTGGATTCGGGAGGGGTTGCGAGCGGCGTCATCTTCTCGGCCTCGTCCGATGGATCGGACGCCACCGTATATGGGACCCTTTCTGGGGCCGTCTTCCAGTCAGGCGCCATGGACTACGTCGGCTTTGGCGGGGTCGACAGCGGCAGCATCGTTGAGAGCGGCGCCGTCCAAGTCGTCGACGGCTTGCTCACCGACGCCCAGATCCTGAGCGGTGGCGAAGAGGTCCTTAATTACGGCAGCGCCAGCGGGGTGGTGGTCTCCAGCGGCGGTATCGAGGAAGTTCTCGGCTCGTCAGCCAGCGGCGTGACGATATCGAGTGGCGCGACACTGCTCGTCGGCCTGACGATCACCGGCGCGCAGACCTATTCGCCCACTTCGACAGTGACCGCCACCGAGATCGTCAGCGGGGCGACGGTGCTAAGCGGTGGGATCATCGGCTGCGACGAAGTCACGGTGCAAAGTGGGGCGAGCCTCAGCGTGGGCTCGGGCCAAGCCGTGATTGTGGTGGTCTCCTCCGGCGGGATCGTTAGTGGCTCGGGCATGGTCGACGACGGAGCCGATGGCGGCTTGGTCAGCGGACTTGGCCTTGGCGGACTCTCCGGCGGGGCGCTCGTCTCAGGTTATCTCGAAGTCCTTTCTGGCGGCGCCGCCAGTGGCCTCAGCGTCCAGGATGGCGATCTTCAGATCGATCCCGGTGGCATCGCCAGCGGCACGTTCGTAGGGGCAGGAGCGAACGAGGAAGACGACTTCGGCCTTTCGCTAGCGGCTCAAATTCAGTCGGGCAGCCTGCAGATTGTCGAACCGGGTGGAGTGGCAAGCGGGGCGATGGCGAGTTCGGGCGGCGAACAGCTGATTTCGTCCGGCGGCGCCGCTTCGGCGACGATGGTCGCCAGCGGTGGCGTCGAGGTCGTCTCATCGGGCGGTGACGCGGATGCCACGGTGGTTTCAAACGGCGGCGTGCTGCTGCTTTCTTCTGGCGCGACCGCGAGCGGCGCCACCGTCTCCAGCGGCGGCGAGGTGGAACTCACTGTCGCCATCACCAGCGCGAGCGCGCTTCCTTCGAATGGGGTCGTCACCAGCACCACGATCCTCGACGGCGTGACCGTGTTGAGCGGCGGCCAGATCGACCTGGGCGGATTGACCGTCGAGGCTGGCGCCACGCTCACCTTGTCGTCGGGTCAGGTCGTGAGCGGCGTCACCGTTCTGGCGGGGGCCACGATTTCTGGTCCAGGCGCGCTTGTTGGAACGAATGGGGCGGCCGGAACGGTCGAGGGGGCCCAAGTCGGCCTCGGCGCCGCCGCCTCAGGGGGTCCCATCTCCGGCGGTTTGGAAATCTCCGCAGGTGGAAGTGCGAGCGGCGTCGCCGTCTTCGATGGCGAATTGCAGGTCGATGCCGGCGGAACCGCCAGCGCGACCGTGCTCGAAACATCGACCGATCAACAAGACATCGCGGACGTCTTCGGTTCGACCGTCAGCACCCAGGTTGGCTCCGGCGCCCTGGAGTTGGTTGAGGATGGGGCCCTGGCCACTTCCACCACGGTGAGCTCCGGCGGCGCCCAGATCGTCTCTTCGGGCGCCGCTGCCTCTTCAACCGTCGTGCTAAGCGGTGGTTCGGAAATCGTCCTCGCCGGAGGCGTTGCTTCGGGCGTGACGGTCTCTTCCGGTGGCGCCGTCCAATTCGTCGAAATCATCACCGGCCCGTCCAGCCTCTCGGCTGATGCGACGGTCACCAGCACGACGACCTTGAGCGGTGTCACGGTGCTGAGCGGCGGCGTCATCGACTCTGATGGAGCCATAGTGGAGAGCGGCGGAGCGCTTACGGTCTCGTCGGGCGTTGTCGGCAACGACATCGCTGTCTCCTCGGGCGGCTCGCTCAGCGGGGCCGGAATTCTCGGAGGCTATGACGCGGTCGCGGGCGTCGTGAGTGGATTAAATGTCGGCGTCGTCTCCGGTGTTTCCGGCGCGCCCATCTCGGACTTTCTCGAAATCCAATCGGGCGGCCTTGCGAGCAACATTACCGTTGCTGATGGTTACCTGGAGATCGACTCGGGCGGGACCGTGAGCGGTGTGACGCTCGCGGCCTCAACCGCCGCCCCGGACGCGGATGTATACGGCGTGGCGGACGATGTAATCGTTCAGTCGGGCGCTGCCGAGCAGGTCGAGTCGGGCGGCGTTATCAATGGGGGCGTCATTTCGAACGGCGGCGCCCTGATGCTGTCGGCGGGCGCCACGGCGAGCGGCGTAAGCGTCAGTAGCGGCGGCACGCTTACAATCAACTATGTGCTGAGCGGCTCTGGGAGCTTGCCGGCGGTAGGGGTTGTAACGAGCACGACGGTTGTCAGTGGAGTCACGGTCTCCGGCGGCGGCGACATCGAATTCGAGGGGGCGAGCGTCCTTAGCGGTGGGACGCTTTCCATCTCTTCGGGCGTAGTGGCGGACGGCGTTTACGTCTCCTCCGGCGGCAGCGTCATGGGGCCTGGCGCGCTGGGCTCGTACGACCAGGATGGAGGGCTTGTCAGCGGCGTGGCCCTTGGCGCGCTTTCCGGCCCAACTGGCGATGATTACGGTCAACTGGAAGTGGTGAGCGGCGGTGTGGCGAGCGCGGTCACCATCGTCAACGGACTGTTGCAGGTCGATACCGGCGCGAGCGCTAGCGGCGATGTCGTAAGCGCAAATGGGACTGAGACGGTCTCCTCCGGCGCCTCGGTTAGCGGAACGGTCGTAAGCAGCGGCGGCACGGAGGTTATTTCGGCCGGCGCGAGCGCGAGCGGCGTGACCATCCTTTCCGGCGGCGTTGGCGTCTTTGGCGAGTTCATCAGCAGCGCGACCAGCCTTCCTGGGATAACCACGGCCACGAGCGTCACCTCGATCGGCGGGGTGACGGTCTCCAGCGGCGGCGTCATCGAATACGGCGGCGTGGCCGTCCTGAGTGGGGCCCTGTCGCTCTCCTCTGGCGTCCTGGTCTCGGGCGTCCAAGTCTCCTCCGGCGCATCTGTGGCCGGGGCAGGCGCACTCGACGGCGACAGCACGGTGGCCGGCCTTGTCAGCGGCGTCGACTTAGGGGGAACGAGCTCGGTCTTTGGCATCCTGGAGGTTCAATCCGGCGGCATCGCGAGCGCCGTCACCGTATTGGACGGGGGCCTCGAGGTGGATTCGGGCGGAACGGCGACAGGCCTCGTCCTCTCGCCGACATCAGGCAGCCAGGCCTTCTCGGAAATCTATGGGGAATCGATTTCCACCATGGTCGGCTCGGGCGCCGAACAGGACATTCTCTCGGGCGGGATCGATAGCGCCAGCATCATAGATAGCGGCGGTCTGGAGACGGTCGGCTCCGGGGCTACGATCTCGGGCGATACCGTGCAGAGCGGCGGGCTTCTCATGGTAAGCTCGGGCGCTCTTGCCGGCGGGGTCACGGTGAGCTCCGGCGGCGCTGTCGACTTCAACTTGACGATCAGCGGCTCGACCAGCCTTCCCGCCAACTCCGGTGTCACAAGCACGACCTCGGTCAGCGGCGTCACGGTCTTGAATGGCGGAACGATCGGCTACGACGGCGTCACCGTCTTGAGTGGAGCGACGCTCACCCTTTCATCTGGCGCCACGATCTCCGATGTGAGCGTCTCTTCCGGCGGAACACTCAGCGGCGCGGGGGGCTTGGAGGGCTACAGTTTAGATGATGGAACGCTGAGCGGACTCACAGTCGGCGCCTCTGGCTCCCTCGAGGTCCAGTCCGGCGCTAGCGCGAGCACGATAGCCGTCTCGGGGGGAATGCTGTTCGTCGATCCCGGCGCCTCGGTGACCGGCGCGATCGTGACGGGTTCTTCGGGATTGGAGGATGTTTCCGGAGTCTCCATCGACGCGATCCTGGAATCCGGGGCCACCGAATATGTGGAATCCGGAGCGATCGACAGCGGCGCGGTCGTTTCCAGCGGGGCCACGCAAATCGTCCTCTCGGGCGGGTCAGCCAGCGGAGAGGTGATACTAAGTGGGGGAACCGAGCTCATTTCGGCGGGGGCCAGCGCCAGCGGTGTGACGGTCTCCAGCGGCGGCACGATCGAGGTCGCCTCGGCCCTGACGAGTAGCGGCGTTACCTTGCCCTTCGGAGTGGTCACCGCCACCGAAACCGCGGACGGCATCACCCTGCTCAGTGGCGCGATCCTGTCGCCCATTTCGCCGGTGGTGGTCATCTCATCGGGCGTAACCAGTAGCGGTCTCGTGATCGGCATCGGTGAGAGCGTCGAGGTCCTGTCCGGGGGAACGGACATCTCCGCGACGATCCTGGCCGGTGGGTCCGAGGTTGTCTCCTCTGGCGGCGTGGCTAGCGGAACAGTCGTTAGTAGCGGGGGCGACCAGACGGTTGAATCGGGCGGTGTGATAACGGCCACGACCGTGCTGAGTGGCGGCCAGGAGATACTCGTCGCCGGCGCGATCGTTAGCGGTTTTCACAGCGGCGAGGCCGGCGCCACAGCTTCAAGTGGCGGCCTGCTAGTACTAGCCGACCTCGCGATCGGCAGCGGCGTGACCTCTTCGGCGATCGTCGAGAGCACAACCACAATTGTTAGCGGCTTCTACATTTCGAGCGGCGGCTCGGTGGAGCTTCTCGATGTCACGGTTCTGAGCGGCGGCTCCGCCGTGATCAAGAGCGGGGGTGTCGACAGCGGCACCCTCGTCAGCAGCGCCGGCAAGGAGGTCGTTTCCTCGGGCGGCGTCGCCAACGGCACGGTGGTTGACTCGGGCGGCAACGCTTACGTCTACTCCGGCGGCGTCGAGGATGGGGCGGTCATCAGTGGCGGCGCGACCTTATGGGTCAGTAGCGGGACCGCGAGCGGCGCCACGGTGCTGGGCCTTGAAAGGGTCTACTCTAACGCAACGGTGGTCAGCTCAATCATCAGCAGCGGTGGTTCTGATGCGATGTTGGGCGCCGCCGCCCTCGATACAATTATTCTTAGCAGTGGCGTGGAACATGTGAGTTCTGGCGGCTCCGCCACCGGTACCTTGGTGAACAGCGCGGGCACGCAATATGTGAACTCAAGTGGCGTCTCATCTGAATCAGTGGTTTTGAGCGGCGGCGTCCAGTATGTCGCTGGCGGTGGCGTTGCGTCCGGCACGACGCTGAGTGGCGGTGAGCAGTGTATCGAGACGGCGGGCGTAGCCAGCGGGACGATCGTCAGCAGCGGAGGCAAGCTTAGCGCGGCCGCCGGGGATTCTATCTCCGCGACGATCCTGAACGGTGGCTTTGAAGCAGTTTATTCCGCGAGCCTGGCCAGCGCCACGACTGTCAGCAGCGGTGGCGCCCTGTACGTTTCTTCCGGCGGCGCGGCGTCAGGGGCGATTCTCCTTAGCGGCGGCGCCGAGATCGTCCGAACCGGCGCCGTGGCGAGCGGTGATACGATCGATGGCGGCGCCACCGAAACGGTGTCGTCGGGTGGCGTGGCGAGCGGCGCGTCGGTCGCCAGCGGCGGGACCCTAGTGGTCTCATCCGGCGGGTCGGCGATCGGCGCGGGCGTCATGAGCGGTGGGATAGATGCGCTCTCTTCGGGCGGGACCGAGAGCGGCGTCACGGTATCGAGCGGGGGCGTCCTCGAACTTGTTGGCTTCACCATCGGCAGCGGTGTCATCTCATCGGCGACGGTCGCGACGGCGACGATGAGCGTTGGCGGCGTGACTGTTGAGAGCGGCGGTTCGATCGAGCTTCTGGGCGCCAAAATCTCGAGCGGCGGCTCCGCCGTGGCCCTCTCCGGAGGACTGGTTAGCGGCGCCATCGTGAGCAGTGGCGGCGTTCTGACTATCTCTTCTGGCGGCATCGCGAGCGCGACGACCGTGGGGAACGGAGGAAACCTGACCATCGCTTCGGGCGGCGTGGCCAGTGGCCTCACCCTTCCCCTCAGCGGCGTCGTGAATGACAATGGCGAGGCGGTGATCTCCAGCGCCGGCACGACGACCTTGAGCGGAACGCTCTCCGGGAGCGGCAGCCTTGTCGAGGATGGTCCAGGCGAACTGGTTCTCAGCGGCTCGGGCACGGGCTTTAGTGGCTCGATCGTGATCAGCGGTGGGACCGTTGACCTTGCCAAGTCCGGCGCGGCCGGAAGCGGAAGCATCACCTTCGCCCCCTCCGCTGGTTCGGCGACCCTGACGATTGCCGCGGCGGATGCGCCCGCGATTGGTGGGACCTTCGCTAACACGCTAGTCAATTTCGACTCGAGCACTGACTACGTTGACCTGCCCAGCATCGCTTTCGTCTCCGGGGCCACAGCCACCGTCAGCGGTTCGGTACTCACGCTCACCGTCGGCAGCAGCGGGAACGGCGGGAAACAGTATCACTTCAATCTCGGTGGAACGATTGGCGGCAGCTACCCGGTGTCGGAGGACGGTGGCGGCGGCACGCTCATAGATCCGCATGCGTCGCTGTTGGCGCAGGCCATGGCCGCCTTCGGCGCGGAGTCCGGCCCCTCGACCAGCAACCTGATGTCGATCGGCAAGGGCCTCGACCATGAGCTCTTTGCGACCTTCAGGACCTCTGGCGCTCACGTGGAGGCTGCTTGAATGAGACCATGCGCGGCGTGATTGGCGATTTCGCACCGGGGGCTTCGTTTTGGGCGCCCACCGATCTGTAGTGCAAGCAGGGTAACCTATGCAGCCGGCAACCCAAGTCGAAAACAATGCTCACGACGAGGCGTCTTCGGCCCACGCGGGTGAGGTCGTTTCGAGCGCTACCGAACCGCCGTCGTCCACCAACACGGCGGAGTCCGGCGCGCCATCGGTGACGACCAGCGCGACCGCCAAGCCGGCTTATCCTCCACCGGCTGTGGCCCCTACCCAAAAGGCGAGCGGGGGCATCAAGTTCGATTTCAATCTGGGCGCGCGCGTCGTCCTGCCGAAGCGAACGGAAGGCGAATGGCGCGTGTGCCTTCGCGACCTCGGGACCGGCAACATCCTTTTCGAAAGCAAGAACCAGGGCGCCTTCGTCGCCAGTTCCAAACGCTTCTTCGTCCGTTTTCGCCTGGAAGTGTTCGACGGCGAGACGTCCGTCCTCGAGCATGACTACGACTGCCGCGGCAAGAAGGTGCTGATCCAATTCCCCGTCGGCACCCTTGGCGACACCCTGGCTTGGTTTCCCTATGCGGCCAAGTTCCAGGAAAAGCATGGCTGCAAGCTCACCTGCGCCATGTCGGAACTGATCATTCCTCTGCTTAAGGATCAGTACCCCGAGATTTCCTTCATCACCCATGAGGAGGTGGTTGAGCGCAAGCTTGCGGCAAGCTTCTACGCGACCTATTCGATGGGGCTTTTCTTCGACGACAAGGACTGCATCTGGCAGCCGACGGACTTTCGCCTCGTTGGCCTGCATCGCACCGCCGGCTACATCCTGGGCGTGGACCCAGCCGAGACGGCCCCCAAGGTCTCTGTCTCCGAGCCGGGGCGGCCGATCCCCGAGCCCTACGTGTGCATCGCCGTACAAAGCTCCAGCGGCTGCAAGATGTGGAACAATCCCACCGGCTGGCGCGAAGTGGTGGCCCATCTCAAGGATAAGGGCTATCGCGTGATCTGCATCGACCAGAAGCCCGTTCATGGCTCGGGCCTGCTCTACACCCACATCCCCCATGGGGCGGAGGACGAAACTGGGGACCGGCCGGGCGGTGTGATGGCGAGATCCTCGTCCAGGGCTCGTGCGAGAGCGCCAGGGGTTGCCAGGTCGATCGCATCGGTGCGGCCGTCCGGAAATCGGCGGGTTATGGGGCGGGGGCGTCAAGAGGTCAGATGCCGGGGGCCGGTTCGGGGCCGGTCAATGCCCGGCCGCCCCTTCCAGCATACTTGCCAGAGATCCTGGCTCTCAAGACTTCTATCAAGCGTTGCCTAAGCGCCGCGGCGATCGCTGGCAATGGTCGGCGCGGTGTGCGACCTGCCTGTTGCCCCTTTGAAACAGATGGCGTCCATTTTCGCGATTTGACTCGCGCGCTACCACCGCAATCGGCGTTCATCGGTAGTTTCGGCGCACCCATTCGAATTGCTGGGCGACGGGGCCGTCCGGATTGTCCCAGCCCTCGAAGGTCACGATCGCCGCGTTCTCCGGCAGCGTGTCGCGCTTTTTCAGAAGATCGTTCCTGAAGGAGTACACGCCATTGTCGGGTCCGAACTTAGCCTCGTCGGGCCCGAGCTTGGCGCACATCCAGCCGTCGTCAGTGTGAGGCAGGTCATGGCTTCGGATAAACGCCAGGCTCTCGACCGGATCGAACTCCTCCCAAAGTTGTGGCCGCGCGCCGGTGGTGAACATGATGAGCCCGCTGTTATAGGCCATAGTTGGAATTGCACCCTTGTTGGCAACGAACGGCTCCGGCCGGTCCACGATCGGTGTCAGGTCGCCGGTTATGACCGTATCCAGGTCCATCATCACGACCCGCTCGCCCAGCCATTCTTCCGCATCGCGAGAGAACATCTTGAGGCGGCGAAAGCCCGCCGGGCTCACTCTCGGATAGTTTGCGAGTTCGGCGTGGTCGGTCCAGATTTCCCTCACGTCGACCACGTCGGGGTCGACGCCTCCTGGCTCATCTGTGTAACAGACGAACCGATGCGGATGGGCGAAGTTGCGCCGGATCATCCGGGCAAGGACGTTCACGTGGCTGGCATTGAAGCTATACCGATACTTCGGATGAGCTCTCCATTTGTACGCCAGGAAGGTGATTGGCCTCATCGGCTTGTCTCGCGAGATTGGGACTCTGAAATTCTCTTACCTCGCGTGAGCACGTCGGTCTAACGCGAGCTCTTCTCGACCGAGGGCGTCGACGTCTCTGCCGTGCGAAGGTTGGACAAGCGAATTTCCTGCGGCGTGTTTCGACCAGACGACGAATGTTCGAAAGCCAAGCCGCGAGTCTTTGAAACGCGGCCACAGTCGATGTGCGGCCGGATTATGAGCTACTGAGAGCCGTTCCATTCCGCCCTCCACAGCCTTGTCGGCGCCAGCCGAGGTATCCCTCTTATCAAGTGAATTTCAATTTGGTCGGCAAAAGATCGGTTGAACACTTGTCACGGTGAGGGCAGGTTCAACTGGCGTTATGTGGAGGATGGGATGACGACCGTACGAGGCGGACAGGGTGGCCTCTTCATTCGGAGCCCGTGGCTGAAGGTTTGCCGCCCACATCAGCAGGGCGATGGCAACGGCGCAGGCACTTTGGATGGATTGTCATCCAAATGACCCCCGTGAATCGGACCATCGCCGCCACGGATCGCGGCCGGCGAGGGCGCCATGCAGCCCGTCGCATGTAGGATCGCGATCCAATCCGAGCGAGGTCATGACCGCTTGCCACAAATTGCCTTCGCATTCCGTAAATATACAGCCTGCTCCTTGGCGTGATGCCTACACATATCGAGCCCCGCGCGATCCTTGATTATTTTGCCAACGGCGCCCTAAGCGTGATGCTGGTTTCTATTTCAGTGATGTGTATACTCGGCATAACCAAGCTTCTCGCGCTGTACAGACGCCAACGCACCGGGGGAGGAGATGTAGAGAACGATAAGGACAACAACAATAATAAAAGCGATGCCAAGTTGTTGACAGTTATGTTTTACGCGTTTATGATTTCGGCCGCCATTTGGTGTTCTATTACTATATCCGAAATATTTGTCGGGCAATAGACAAAAATGTTGGATGATATAACAAAGATAGACAAATGCCGAGCGGCATATATTATATTTATACTTAGATGTTTGCGTCCGGCAATGTTAAATTGTGGGACTTTGGAATGACACTCCTGGCTCCAAAGACGCTCACTGACATTGAGAAGCTAAATAGCGACTTCGCCACGTCAATAGGCTCATTTGCGTCGCTTGGATCTGCAATGGCAAACTATGCCGATGGTAAAGATCCCAAGCTCGGGGATCTGGGGCTGGCCTGGGCCGCCGTTCTAACACGCGTATTCAGCATCGGAGGTGATCTTGCCAGGATATATGGGGATACAAGTAGCGATCCACTTCTAAGGAATTTCAAGAAATATGCACCGTTTATAGGGTCCGTGTCCACTATTATAAATGCGGTAGTGCACGCCGAAAAGGATTGGCCGTCATTCTTATCCGATATAAAGAGAGGTCAATATTTTGATCTCGATGTGGATGTGGCCGCAGCCAACGATCTGCTTGGCCTTATAAGCGGCATTGGCGGACTCGTTGTGCAATTCGCCGCCCTCCCAGAAGAGGGGCCGGTGTTGGCTTTCGTGGCCACGGGCGACTTCATCTTTAATAATTTGGCCGGCATCAGGGACGTGGTAAAATCACTAGGTGTAGTTAGTTTGTTTGATCCAGCTGGCTATAGCAGCACAGGGAGTTACACTGTCTTAGTGGGGGGGAATCCCAGTTCTGTAGTGGTTGGCGGCCCGAAATCATTTTATATTCCTCCGTTGCCTACTCAGTTTGCCGCATGGGACCCATCTCGAGGGGCGGGCTTCCAAGGCATATCTCAGGCCGACAGCACGGATCAAATTTCCGGTGAGGCAACGTTCGTCGGCCAATCCGGTGCCGACACCTTCGTCATGAATGGCCAGATCATCGCCGAGGGGGCAGCCGGCGGCACGGGCGATACGTACATCATCCCGACCGGGCCAACTACACACTACACGGCTGCGGGAAACGGTCTTTACGGCGCGGGCACGATCGAGGATCAGAGTTCTGGCAACAAGATCATGTTGGCGTACGGTTCCTCGACCCAACAGCTGACCACGCTGACCATCTTCCAGTTCGAGCAACCAGGCGATTTCCCCACCACCGTTCCGGTGGCGTGGGGCGTTACGAACACGGGCCAAAATTTCATCCTGCTCCAGGACACGCCGGGCACGGCCGATGGCTTCAACACATCGCAAAACCCTCATAACGGCGAAGGCACGGACTTCGAACTCTACATCCTGGCGGGGGGACCAACGACCTCCCAGCAAATAAGTTACACCTTCGGATTGTACGGATATTTCGATAAGGCAGTATTAAATCAGGATTATGAAATAGCAGCCCACATCACCATTGCAGCCGGCAGGTGGAGTGATTATGGGATTTCGATTGTAGATGATACGGCTGAAGCTGGGCAAAATCCTTCCTACCAGACCTGGTTTAGCAATGGCTTCCATGTCATTAACTACCAAACGTCGGGCTCTCTTGTTCACGACGTTCCGGCTGACTTTCTGACCGGAGCTGGGCCGGGACCAACGTCTGGAGCCGCTGCGGCGGCTGGCGCAGGATCAACCTCGGAAGCTCGGACGGCGTCGGACGCCCCCGTCACGGAAGAAGGGTCACTGACCGTCTCGGGCGGGACCTACACGATTCCAGCAGGTGAGGCGTACACCTCGGTGACCGTGTCCAGTGGCGCCACGCTCTCTGGACCGGGCGGAATCTACGGTGGAGGAGTTAGTACCAGCATAGACGGCAACATAGACGGCGTCACGATCGGTGAAGACGCGGCGGACCTCGTCATTTTACTAAATGGAACGGCGTCTGCATTAGTTCTGGAAGATGGTCTTCTACATATTGAGCCTACAGGGACAGCGACGTCTACTTTCCTCGAGGGCGGATCAGCCACTGTCTTTGGCGTGACTTCTGACTCTCGGGTCGCTTTCGGCGGCGAGGAATCGGTTGGCGAACTCGGCACATCGTCGGGCGGTGTCAGCATATCAGCCGTGGTGAGCGCGGGAGGCGTTGAAG
>JBOHLC010000146.1:0-2750 GCA_050729395.1 Caulobacteraceae bacterium | reverse complement strand
GCAATCTCACCTCCGACGGGACGCGGACCTATAGCTGGGACGCGGAGAACCGGCTCGTGGCCATCGCCTATCCGGGCCAACCGGGCAAGGCGACAACCTTCGCCTACGATGGCCTGGGCCGGCGGGTGCAGATATCGAGCACGCCGGCCGGCGGCGGCACGGCGGTGGTCATCAGCTACCTCTGGTGCGGGACGCGGCTTTGTCAGGCGAGGAACGCCGCCGGCACCGTGACCAAGGGCTACTACGCCGAGGGCGAGTACGCGCCGGGCTCGCCGGGCGTCGGCGCCTATTACGCCCCCGATCAGGTGGGCTCCGTGCGCCGCGCGGTCACCGCAGCGAGCTCGCCCGCCTACGACAACGACCCCTGCGGCAATACCCTGCAAGGGACCGCCCCGGTCACGGACTTCGTCTACGCCGGCCTCCTCTACAACCCCGACAGCGGCCTTCTGCTGGCGACCAATCGCGTCTACAACCCGGCCATCGGCCGCTGGCTTTCGCGCGATCCGGCGGGCGAGAGCGCCGATCCGCAGGGGAACCTCTATGCCTACGTTGGGGGCAATCCGGTTGGCCTGACCGATGTTCACGGATTAGGCCCCGGAGGCTGCCTCGGCGCGGCGGCCCTAGGGGCGGCGCTCGGCGCGACCGCCGGGGCCGGGCTAGAACTCGGGCTGGATGCTCTGACCACAGCAGCACTAGATGCGCCGGCGATCGAGGTCGGACTGGCGCTGGACGAGGCGCTGACGGCCGCCGACGAGGGCGCCGGGCTCGCGGCCGGGCTGGCCGACGGGGCGGCCGACCCCGCCATTGAAGCCGCCGCCGACAGCGCCGTAACCGATGCGGAGGTCGGAGCCGCGACCAACATAGGGGCAACAGAAAGCGCAAGTGAAGGGTACTCTTCAATCGGCTCCACTGGCCAGATTGGAGAAGCGACACTCCAGGAGTTGGGTGGGGAGTCACAAGTCTACTTCAGATCAAATCTTGGCGCACGTTATGTGGATCAGCTTGTAAATGGCATCGCGAACGAATCGGAGGTGGGCTACCAGTCGCTGAATCAGGTAAATCGGCTCCAAATATTAAAGGACGCTGACTTGACCGAGTCAGGTCAAATCAGTGGATCAACATGGCATTTCTTTCCAAGTCCCGTTACCGGATTGGGAGGGCCATCCGCACCTTTGGCATCTTTTCTCGAGCAAAATGGAAATCGCGGCGATTCTGCGCTGATATGAAATATTCAACCATACAGCTACCGTCCACGTTGAAATTCCGGAAGATGTCTCCGCAAGAGCTCGAAGCTTATCGTCGGTGGTTCATTGAGAATATTCCGGTGAGAACCGCTGCCCTTGAGCACGCGGTAACCTCAAGCCCTGGGTTTGAGAATTGGACGCCAGATTTAAGTCCAGCTTCTCTTGAGATGCTCGGCTCCTGGCTTGCGCATCAAGTCGAGAGTCGAGCCCGCACGGCAGATGAGGTCTATCGTATCAGGCAACGCGCAACGTTCGACATCGATATTCCGAGAGAAGAGCTTACAGATAGGACGTTCTCGCTCGCCATAGATGTCGGTATGTATTTTGGGGAAACTCTGTTTCGACATTGCGCGAATCTTGAGTGGAAACAGCTACTCAAAGGCAAGGACTTCGCGGATTTTGGTCAGATGGCGCTACTGGGGTTCGGGCGAGCGCCTCTCAACCCTGTCCGGATCGTGGTGATCCTATGTTATGGCATTGCGAGCGGAAAGCACACAGGTAAGCGCTTGAAAGAGCTTTATGATTATTGGTCCAAGTTGGCTGTCAATGCGGGTAAAGTCGCGTGAGTGAGATGAAAGCGAACAAGGTAGCAGGACCGCGCGCCCCGTTTGCAAGCCTGTCGTGCCAACGACCAATCAGTTCGCGCGCTCTCTGGGTCGCTCTGCTTGCCTCGCTCGGCCTGTTACTGGCGCTCTCCGGGGTGGGATGAAGCGCAGGTTGATTGGCGTCGTTTTACTCAGGTCGAGTTTGCGGCGGTGAACCCCGGGATCAACGGAACCGCGTGAGCATTCGCACCGAGAGCCAACAGGCTGTCGCTTCCGGCTATGGTCCTCGCTGCGCTCGCCCTGCTGCTGCTTGCGGTCTCCAGCCCCGCAAGCGCCCATGACCGCCGCCTTTCCGGCGTCTCCACGTCTGGTCTCTCGCTTGGCCAGTCGACCAGCTTTTCCTTCACCACCAATGCCTCGAACTTCATCACCCGCCAGGTGCAGACGAGCGACGCAATCATCGCCTATCCGCCGGGCTCGCTGGCCCAGACCGCCAGCTACAACGGCCTCAACCAGCTCTCCAATCTCAGCGGCCATGCGCTTGCCTACGACGCCGTCGGCAATCTCACCTCGGACGGAACGCGGACCTATAGCTGGGACGCGGAGAACCGGTTGGTGGGCATCGCCTTCAGCTTGAACTCCCGGCTGACACTTCCGGCGTCCATCTTGGACATCCTTTCTCCTTAGCGAGAACTGTACCTATTTCCCCTGTCTCATTGTGGGGGTTCACTCCACGATGCTCGGATCCCCTTAAACCCTGCCTCGCCATCGCGGCCGCCACCATGGCCGTAACAAAATTTAGCTCCCACCACGGCAATCTGACGCCGGAGCATATCGAGCCGCTGGCCGCGAAAATCCGCCGCGCGATCGATGCTTAGCCTGCCGGCGTCGTGCAAGGGTCACGCGGTCTGGTCCGGTCGGCCCCATTGCCGCCGCGCCGCCGCGCTGCTAGCGATGGCGC
>JBOHLC010000145.1:0-11664 GCA_050729395.1 Caulobacteraceae bacterium | reverse complement strand
GGTCGAAGCGGATGAGGTTGTCGTAGCCGGGAATGCGCGTCTTGATCTCGGCCAGCCGCGTCGCGCACTGCAGGCCGACCGAGCCGGGGGCGAGGGTCTGAAGCAGGACCTCGGCCGAGGCGATCCTGGCCCTGGCCGTGGCCGCGCTGCGCTCGGCCGCCGCCGCCAGCTCGGACTGGTTGGCCTGCCGCTCCCGCTGCGCGGCGATGGACGACTGCACGAGGGCGACGATGACCACGGGGGCCAGGGCCAGCAGCAGGGCCAGCAGCAGGCGCAAGCGCACGGGCACGGCCGCCCATCCCCCGGCCCGCCGCCAGGGAGTCACCGCGCGCCGCTCAGGCGCTCCGCATGGGCCAGAATCTCGCCCATCGCCTCTCCGGCCGCCTTTCCGTCGCGCTCATAATCGCCTCGCTCGAGAATGGATTGCAAGGCGCGACGGGCGCGGCTGACGCGGGACTTGACCGTGCCGACGGCGCAGCCGCAGATTTCCGCCGCCTCCTCATAGGCGAAGCCGCCGGCGCCGACGAGCACCAGGGCCTCGCGCTGCTCGGGCGGCAGGCGGCCAAGGCCGAGGCGCAGTTCGTCCAGGGCCACGGGCGCGGACGGATCGTCCACGGCCACCAAGGTGCGCTCGGCCGCCTCCTGGTCGAGCTGGGCCTGCCGCCAAGAGCGCCGCTTCTCGGAGTAGAACTGGTTGCGCAGGATCATGAAGGTCCAGGCCTTCATGTTGGTGCCCAGCTCGAAGCTGGCGCGGGCGTCCCACGCCTTCATCATCGCGTCCTGGGCCAGGTCGTCGGCCGCCGTCGGATCGCCGGCCAGGGTGCGCGCGAAGGCGCGAAGCTGTGGGATCAGGGCCACCAGGGCGCGGCGGAACTCATCGTCGCGGTCGGCTTCGGTCCGTCCCGCGCCGTCGCGGGCGGTCGCGCCGCGTCGCGCCTCGGTCGTCTTGTCGGTCGGGACCATTCAGTCCTCGTCCGCGCCGTCACCGTCCGCTTTGCGCAATATGTCGAGAAACTCCCTCGGGACGGGTTCTTTGACCACATCTTCGAACATCTGGCGCAGTTGAGCGCCGATCGCCTGTTGCCGCAAGCGCGCTTCATCGAGCGCGAGCGGACGTTTCGGCGACCCTTTTCTGGCCATGCTTAAGATAATGCCCCCCTCCGACGGCGTCGACCACCGCTCGATTCCCATTTTCACGAGGTCACCGTGTACACGCGACCGACAACGTGCGGTGGAGCGCGGGGTTCCACCCCTCTTCCCCGGTGCGGGGCGAAGACAAACGGGGTAACACAATTCCCGCCACAGGAACCGGCCCCCGAGTTCCGCGTTGGCCAGGGGCGGCGGAAACGTTCGCGGCCGCGCTTGCGCGCGCCTTGCTCCCGGGAGGGAAAATGAGCCTATCGACCCGACTTGCGCCGCATCTTCCCTACATCCGGCGCTACGCCCGCGCGCTGACCGGCGACCAGGCCACGGGCGACGCCTATGTGCGCGCCTCGCTGGAGGCCCTGGCGGCCGGCGGCCAGGCCCTCAACGACGCCCTCCCCCCACGCGCGGCGCTCTATCAGGTGTTCCACGCCGTGTGGCAGTCCACCGGGGCCAAGCTCGAGACCTACGATTCCGACACCGAACCGCGCTCGCCGAGCGAGCGCCTGATGCGCATCGCGCCGCGCTCGCGCCAGGCGTTCCTCTTGACCGCCGTCGAGGGCTTCAGCCCGAGCGAGGCGGCGCAGATCCTGAGCATCGACTATGGCGACATCGAAAGCCTGATCGGGGAGGCGCAGACCGACATCGACGCCGAACTGGCCACTGACGTGCTGATCATCGAGGACGAACCGGTGATCGCGGCTGACATCGCCGCCTTGGTCAAGGAGCTCGGCCACCGGGTTTCGGGAATCGCCACCACGCGCGAGGAGGCGGCGGAGGCGGCGCGCAAGGAGGCGCCGGGCCTCGTCCTGGCCGACATCCAGCTGGCGGACAACTCCTCGGGCATAGATGCGGTGCGCGACATCCTGCACGACACCGACGCGCCGGTGATCTTCATCACCGCCTTCCCCGAGCGCCTCCTGACCGGCGAGCGGCCGGAGCCGACCTTCCTGATCACCAAGCCCTTCCAGCCCGAGACGGTGAAGGCGGCGATCGGCCAGGCCCTGTTCTTCCATCCCAGGAACCGCGTCCCCGCCTGAAGACGGCCCCGGCAGGCTTTGCCGGGTCGACATGACGGCGTAGGCTCCCCAGGCGCGAGGGGGAGCGATCGGCATGTCGGATGCAGCGGATGGCGCGGGGCGCGCCGGCTGGCCGCTCGGCGCGGCGCGCGTCGCCATCGGCGTTGCTCAGGGGTTCGCGCTCTACGGGCTGACTTACGCCGCGCGGGACAAGACGTGGCCCGCGACCGTTCCGCCGCTCTTCGCGGCTTTGTCGATGGCGCTGAGCTTCGTCCCGCTCGTGATCATCGGCGGCCTCGGTCACCTGCGGCGCGGGACCCTGGCGATCTGGACACTGGTCTGCGCGGCGGTAGCAGGCGGTCTGGCCGCCTACGCCGTGGCGACAGGCGTGCCTCGCTTCGAGATGGCCTCGCCGGCGCTCGAACCGGATTTCCCGGTGGTCATGGCCATCGCCGCGTTCGTCTTCATCGCCCACCACCTGATCGTCCCGGCCGACGCGCGCCGGCGCTGGCTGGCGACCTATCGCGATTATTTCGACGTCGGCTGGCTGGACGCGGCGCAGCTCGGCCTGGCGGCGGTGTTCACCGGGGTGTTCTGGCTGGTCCTGGAACTCGGCGCCCAGCTGTTCAATCTGATCGGCATCACGGCCTTCCGGACCTTGATCCAGCACGACTGGTTCTATTATCCCGCGACGGGCCTGGCCTTCGCCGCCGGCCTGCATCTCGCCGACATCCGCGTGGGCCTGACCCGCGGCGTGCGCACGATCGGGCTCTTCCTGCTGTCGTGGCTGGCGCCGCTGATGACCCTGATCGCGGTCGGCTTCCTGGTGTCGCTGATCTTCACCGGGCTCACGCCGCTGTGGGCGTCGCGCCTGGCGACCGGGGTCCTGCTATGGGCGATCACCGTCCTGGTGGTGCTGATCAACGCAACCTATCGCGACGGCCTCGGCGAGACGGTCAACGTCGTGCTGCGCTGGACCGCCAGGATCGCGGCGGTGGCCCTCGTGCCCATCGCCGCGGTCGCCGCCCTAGGCCTGTGGCTGCGTATCCACCAGCACGGCCTGACACCGGAACGGATCATCGCCGCCGCCTTCCTGCTCGTCGCCGTGGTGTACGCGGTGGGCTACGCCATCGCCGCCATCGTCCGCGGCCCGTGGATGCGCCGCCTGGAGGCGACCAACATCGCCGCGGCGTTCCTGATCTTGGCTCTGATCGTCGCCCTGTTCTCGCCGATCGCCGATCCGAGGCCGATTTCGATCAGGGACCAGGTGTCCAGGCTCGAAACGGGCGCGGTGGCGCCGGACAAGTTCGACTTCGCCTTCCTGCGCTTCAATGCCGGAACGGCGGGGGTCAAGGCGCTCGAGGCCCTGGCCGCGCAACGCACCGGGCCGAACGCGGCGCTGATCGCCCAGGACGCGGCCAGCGCTCTGAAGCTAAAGAATTTCTACCAGACCGTGATGCAGCCACCCCCGCCGACAGCATTCACGCTCTACCCGAAAGGCGCCGCCTGGCCGGCCGGGCTTCTCGCGGCGCTACGGGACCATGAGATCGGATGCGCCTACGGGGCATGCCGAGTCTTTCCGGTGGCCCTGGCCGCCGACGGAAGCACGCAATATGCTGTGAGCGTATCGGCCGGACTGCATCTCTATGCCCAGTCCGGCAAGGCCGGCTGGACCTGGGTTGGCAAGATCGACGGCCCGATCTGCCCGGAGGCGATCGCCGACCTGAAAGCCGGACGCGAAACCTTCGCGCCGCCGGCGCAACACTGGAAGGATCTGATCGCGGGTGGCCAGAGGCTGGCCGTCGCCGCCCCCAACGACTACGTCGGATGTCCGCCGATGGCCAAGACGGCTAGCTCCGCCGGGGCGCCGGCGCGGCCAACCTCGCCAGCTCCGCCGGGATCGCCCGCGCCCAAACGGTGAGAGGCCGCTCGATCCACCGGTGGCAGGCGAGGGCCGCGGCGATCGAGGCGGCCATGGCCAGCGGATAGAAGAGCCACGGATTGCCCGCGCCCAGGGTGTGGCCGAGCAGGGCCTGCGCCGGCTCGTGCGTGAGATAGAGGGCGTAGGAGGCGTCGCCGAGGGCGAGAAGCGCCGGCAGCCTGGCCGGACCCCCGTCACCCTCGATGGCCATGGCCCCGGCGACGATCAGGGCCGCCGGGACTCCCCACAGGAACGGGCGCCAGAGTTCGCTGAAGACGCCGAGCATGGCCGGAAGGGCGAGGCCGGCGATCCCGGCCGCGATCAGGCCCCAGCCGCCGCGCCGGCCCGGGAGGCCGCGCATTTCCGAAAGGTTCGCGATAGCGATCCCGGCCGCGAACTGGAACAGCATGGGGTTGGCGCCCAGCTGATAGACCGGGTCGTCGAGGATGAAGCCGGCGGCGACGATGACGAAGAGCGCGCCGCAGACGATGACGGCTTGGCGCCGGCGCGGGGCGAAGAGGGCGCCGGCGAAGACGAGGTAGAACATGGCCTCGTAATCGAGCGTCCAGCCGGGTCCGTAGAGCGGAAACGGCTGGCCCTTCGGATCGAGGTGAGGGACGAAGGCGAGGGAGAGCAGGATGTGGCCGGCGGCCGGGTGGACGTTGGCCAGGAACATCGGCCAGACCAGAGCCACGGCGGCGAGGACGAGGATCACCAGCCAGTAGAGCGGGGCGACGCGCGTCACGCGCCGCCAGACGAAAGCGCCGGGCGAGCCTTCATTGGCCCCCGTCACCTTCCACATGATCACGCCGCTGATGACGAAGAAGAGATCGACGCCGGCGCGGCCGACATCGAAGCGGCTGATCTGGCCCGGTAGGAGGCGCCACTGCGTCGCGTGGTACAGGGCCACCGACAGCGCCGCCGCCGCGCGCAGGTACTGGATGGAGCGGAGGGGCTTCATCGCTCAGCCAGCCCTCCCGATCCGCTCTTCCCCGCGCAAGCGGGGACCCAGTGGTGTCCAGCCTGGAGGTCTTCCGAGGGGATTAGCGGGTTCAGGCAAACACAAAAGAACCTGGGTCCCCGCTTTCGCGGGGAAGAGCGGGGGTGGGGAAGTCACGGCCGATTTTCCGCCAGCCAGGCATCCTCGGCCGGATAGTCGAACAAGGCGTTGATGTAGTCGGGAAAGACGACGCCAGCGCGGGCCATGGCCGTGGCCGAGGCGCAAGTCTCGGCCAGGCCATCCTGGTAGGCCGCCGCCGGCCGGTAGCCGAGCGCTTCGGCCCTGGCGGTGCTGACAACGAGCGGGCGCGGAACGGCCCAGGGATTGTCGCCGACCGTCCCCCGTGGCGGGCCCTCGAAGGGGATCAACTCCAGTTCGGCGCCCTCGGCGCGGGCGATGGCGGCGCCGATCTCGGCCACGCTCGGCGCCTCGGGATCGGCGATGTTGAGCACATGCGTGGCCGGAGACGCCAGGACAAGCCGGATCAGGGCGGCGATATTGGCCGTGGCCGTGGTGTGGAAGCGGCTCTCGCCCGACCACGCGAGCGGCACGGCGCGGCGCTTATCGAGGATGCGCTTGACGAAGAACCATTCGCGCGGATGGCGCGAGCCCGGTCCGTGGATGGCGCAGGGACGCAGGATGGCGAGCGCGGTCCTGGTCGCCTCGAGCAGGGCGCGTTCGAGCGCTGCCTTGCGCGTGGAATAGGTCGCCGGACCAGGCTCGACCGTCGGCTGGTCCTCGTCGATGGGAAGCGGAAAGCGCGGGAAGCCCGTCTCGCGCGCCTCGTCCAGGGTGCGGCCGTCGGCGTCGCGATAGACGCTGGCCGAGGAGATGACCGCCAGGGCGCCGACGTCGGCCTGGACCTCGAGGAGCTGGCGGGCGTGGCTCTCGTCGTAGGCGATGGTGTCGATCAGGGCGTCGACGCCGGAGCCGATGGCCTTGGCCACGGCGCCGGGCGACTCGCGGTCGAGCTTCATGGCTTCCGCGCCTGGGACGGCGGCGCCGCTCGTGCTGGCGGCGATCACCCGCCAGCCATCGGCGCGCAGGGCGGCGGCCGTCGCCAGTCCGATCTGCCCCGTCCCACCAATGATCAGCGCCGTCCTGGTCAAACCATCTCCTCGCGCCCGTGGGCCGCTTGGCCTAGGCTAGCCGGCATGAGCCGAGTCCCCAACCTCCTCACCGGCCTGCGCCTGGCGTTGGCGCTCTTCACGTTTTTCGGCCTGGCGGGCGCGACGCTGCTCAGCGATCGCCTGACGCCGGCCGCGCAGTTCAGCCTCGAGCGCTGGGCCTTCGTCGCCTTCGTGATCGCGGCCGTGACCGACTTCTTCGACGGCTGGCTGGCCAGGCGGCTCAACGCCACCAGCCTGTGGGGATCGATCCTCGATCCCATCGCCGACAAGGTGCTGGTGTGCGGGGTAATCCTTGGCCTCCTGACCCTGGGGCCAAACGCGCCGGTGGCCATTCCGGCGGCGCTGATCCTGTTCCGCGAATTCACCGTCAGCGCCCTGCGCGAGGTGGCGGCCGGGCGCGGCGTACGCCTGCCGGTGACGATGCTGGCCAAGTGGAAGACGACGCTTCAGCTCGTCGCGCTCGGGGCCGAGCTCCTGATCGCCTGCTGGGCGGCCTTCTCCCTGCCGAACGATCCGGCGGTGCTGGGACCGGCGACGATCGGGGCCCACGCGCTGCTGTGGCTGGCGGCGGCCATCACCCTCATCACCGGAGCGCAATACTGGGAGCAGGCGCGCAAAGCCCTGGCGGAGTAGTAAGAACGCGCTCGCAAACACAGTGCGTCATCCCGGCCGCAGGAGCGCGCGAGCACTCCGAAGAGCCGGGACCCAGGGGATCGAACGCAAATTCTTCGACCAGCGTGCCGAAGCTTCGAATACAGCGTACGGCAACCCTAGGTCCCGGAGCTGCGCACCTTCGGCGCTTCGTCCGGGATGACGCATTTACGACATCGGGTTGGCCGCAGGGACGGGGTCGGGCGGCAAGGGGATGAACTCGTCGTGGTCGAGGTCGGGCAGCTTCATGCGCCCGGCGCGCCAATCGGCCTTGGCCTGATCGATTCGCTCGCGCGACGAGGAGACGAAGTTCCACTCGATGAAGCGCGGACCTAGACTCTCGCCGCCAAGGAGCATGACGGTCGAGGGCGACAGGGCCTCGATCGTGATCGGCTCCCCGGCCTCGAAGACGATCATATCGCCAGCCTCGAACGTCCGGCCTTCGATCTCCACGGTTCCCTCGGCGACGAAGGCGGCGCGCTCGGGATATTCGGCCGGCAGCTGGGCCTTGGCCCCGGCGTCGAGCCGCCAGTGGACGTAGAACATCGGCGAGGAGGTCTTGACCTTGGCCTCGGCGCCGAAAGCCTTGCCGGCCACCAGACGGGCCCACATGCCGCCGCCTTCGTATGTCGGCAGATCGTCAGGCCCATGGTGGGCGAAGGCCGGGTCGGTCTCCTCCAACTCGGCCGGAAGGGCGACCCAGGCCTGAATGCCGTGCATGTGACCGCCGGTCTTGCGGATGGCGTCGAAGCGCTCCGAATGGGTGATGCCGCGGCCGGCGGTCATCCAGTTGACCTCGCCGGGGGTGATGGCGACCTCAGAGCCCAGGCTGTCGCGATGAGTGATCTCGCCGTCGAACAGATAGGTGACGGTGGCCAGGCCGATGTGCGGGTGGGGGCGCACGTCCGCCTCGCGCGCCAGGCCGGCGGGGAAGTCCACCGGGCCCATGTGGTCGAAGAAGACGAACGGCCCGACGGTGCGGTGCGGCGCGAAGGGCAACACGCGACCGACCTCGAACGCGCCCAGGCTGTGGCGCCGGGAAGGGATCACCAGCTCGATCATCGGCCCACTCCGTGGAAGCAAGAGAGTAGGATTTATCCACAGATGACGCAGATGGACACAGATGCGAAGCGGCGAGGCGCGGTCTGACGTTTTTTGCAGGCCTTCAGCCGACATACCGCGAATGCGCGCCGAGCTACGGGCAATGGCCTATGGCCGGCCTTCGGCCGGCAAATTCTTATCTTCTATCTGCGTTCATCTGCGTCATCTGCGGATAAAAATCTTGCGGATCTTAGCCTCTCGCCGGGACGTAGGCGCTGATCAAGGCCAGGGGGATGGCGGTGGAGTTCTTGACCGAGCGGATGACGATCCGGCTTTCGATGTTGGAGACGACGCCGAGGGCCAGGATCTTGTCGCGCAGGAAGGCGTCGAAGGCGTGCATGTCGCGGGTCACGATGCGCAGCTCATAGTCGGCCGCCCCGGTCACCGTGGCGCATTGCGCGACTTCAGGCCATCTGTTGACCGACTGCTCGAAAACCTCGAGGTTTTCCTTGATCGGCAGGGAGAGCTTGACCGTGCAATAGACTTCGAAGTCGAGGTCGAGCTTCTCGCGGTCGAGCACGGTGACGCGGCGCTGGATGACGCCGTCCTCCTCCAGCCGCTTGATACGCCGCCAGCACGGGCTCGACGAGAGGCCGACGCGGTCGGCGATCTCGGCCACCGAGAGGGCGGCGTCATGCTGGATGAGGTCGAGGATACGGGCATCCACCGCGTCGAGCCGGTCGGACAAGATTTCTCCCCTCGTGCGCTGTTTTTGGCTCCGATCTTGCTGACTGACCTAGCGAGAGCGGAAAACCTTTGGCAAGCTTTCTCGCCGATCCCATATATCATTGCCGCTCGTCGGGCCAGGGTCGGAGGGAAGGATTTTGCGATGAGGCGTGGCAAGAGGGCAGCTGGCGGAAAATCCGCCCCCTACGTCATGGCCGGGCGTAAGTCCCGGCCACCGATGATCGCGATCTGGCGGGTGGACGCGCGCAAGCGCGTTCAATGCTCTGCGGTCGCAAACAGCTGCCGAACCAAAGGCTCTCGCATGGCCGCGCAGGCGCGGCCCATCTCCTCGCGTGTTCATGGATCGGCGGGACTGGCGCCCGCCGATGACGGCAGGGGTTGGGGAGGCGCGCCGTGACCGCTCCGCTCAGGTTTCTGGTGCCCGAGCCGGCCAGCCGGCCGGGCGGCAAGCCCGATTTCTCCAATGTGGTGATCCCAAAAGCCGGCTCGGTCGACCGCCCGCCGGTGGACGTGGACCCAAAGGAGATCCGCGATCTGGCCTTCTCGATCATTCGCGTGCTGGACCGCGACGGCAAGGCCGTCGGCCCCTGGGTCCCGGCGCTGGGCAGCGATGAGCTGATCAGGGGCCTGCGCCACATGATGACCGTGCGCGCCTTCGATACGCGCATGCAGATGGCCCAGCGCCAGGGCAAGACCAGCTTCTACATGCAGAACACCGGCGAGGAGGCGGTCAGCTGCGCCTTCCGCGTGGCCCTCTCGCCCGGCGACATGAACTTTCCGACCTATCGCCAGGCGGGCCTCCTGATCGCCGATGACTACCCGCTGGTGGACATGATGTGCCAGATCTATTCCAACGAACGCGATCCGCTGAAGGGGCGCCAGCTGCCGGTGCTCTATTCGTCCAAGGCGCACGGCTTCTTCTCGCTCTCGGGCAACCTAGCCACCCAGTTCGTCCAGGCGGTCGGCTGGGCCATGGCCTCGGCCATCAAGGGCGACGACAAGATCGCCGCCGGCTGGGTCGGCGACGGGGCGACGGCCGAATCGGACTTCCACGCCGCCCTGGTGTTCGCCTCGACCTACAAGGCGCCGGTGGTGCTCAACGTGGTCAACAACCAGTGGGCCATCTCGACCTTCCAGGGCATCGCGCGCGGCGGCTCGGGCACCTTCGCGGCCCGGGGCCTCGGCTTCGGCATTCCCGCGCTGCGGGTCGACGGCAACGACTACCTGGCGACCTTCGCCGTGGCCCAATGGGCGATCGAGCGGGCGAGGAACAACCTCGGTCCGACGCTGGTGGAATACGTCACCTACCGCGCCGGGGCCCACTCGACCTCTGACGATCCCTCCGCCTACCGGCCCAAGGCCGAGTCCGAAGGATGGCCGCTCGGCGATCCCATCACGCGTCTGAAGGACCATCTGATCGCCGCCGGCGCCTGGTCGGCCGAGCGCCACGTCCAGGCCGAGACCGAGATCATGGCCGAGGTGGTCGCCGCGCAGAAGGAGGCCGAGCGTCACGGCACCCTGCACGCCGGGGGCAAGCCCTCGACGCGCGACATCTTCGAGGACGTTTACGCCGAGCCGCCGGCCCATCTGCGCCGGCAGCGCCAGCAGGTCGGGGTCTAGGCGCATGGCACGGATGTCGATGATCGAGGCCATCCGCGGGGCGATGGATGTCTCCATGGGCCGGGACGAGAACGTGGTCGTGTTCGGCGAGGACGTCGGCTTCTTCGGCGGCGTGTTCCGCTGCACCCAGGGCCTGCAGCAGAAATACGGGGCGAGCCGCTGCTTCGACACGCCGATCAACGAACTGGGCATCGTCGGCTGCGCCATCGGCATGGCCGCCTATGGCCTCAGGCCCTGCGTGGAGATCCAGTTCGCCGACTACATGTACCCGGCCTACGACCAGATCGTCTCCGAGGCGGCGAGGCTGCGCCACCGCTCGGCCGGCGATTTCACCTGCCCGATGGTCATCCGCATGCCGACCGGCGGCGGCATCTTCGGCGGCGAGACGCATAGCCAAAGCCCCGAGGCCCTGTTCACCCACGTCGCCGGCCTCATGACCGTGGTGCCGTCCAATCCCTATGACGCCAAGGGCCTGTTGATCTCGGCCATAGAAAGCCCCGATCCGGTGATCTTCCTCGAGCCGAAGCGGCTCTACAACGGTCCGTTCGACGGCCACCACGACCGGCCGGTGACCCCATGGTCCAAGCACGAACTGGGCGAGGTGCCGGACGAGCACTACACCGTGCCGCTCGGCCAGGCCGCAGTGCGCCGCGAGGGCTCGGCGGTCAGCGTGATCACCTATGGCTCGATGGTCTATGTCGCCCAGGCGGCGGCCGAGGAGACCGGCATCGACGCCGAGGTGATCGATCTTCGCACCCTGGTGCCGCTCGACCTGGAGGCCATCGCCGCCTCGGTGAAGAAGACCGGGCGCTGCATCGTGCTGCATGAGGCGACGCTGACCTCCGGCTTCGGGGCGGAGATCGTCTCCCTGGTCCAGGAGACCTGCTTCTTCCACCTGGAGGCGCCGGTGATGCGCGTCGCCGGCTGGGACACGCCCTATCCGCACGCCCAGGAGTGGGCCTATTTTCCAGGCCCGGCGCGCGTCGGCGCGGCCCTTGCCGAGATCATGGAGACGAGGTGATGGGCGAGCACGTCGTCAAGCTGCCGGACGTGGGCGAGGGGGTGGCCGAGGCCGAGCTCGTCGAGTGGCATGTCAAGGTCGGCGACCTGGTGCGCGAGGACGCCCCCCTGGCGGCGGTGATGACCGACAAGGCGACGGTGGAGATCCCATCGCCGGTGGACGGCGAGGTCATCTGGGTCGGCGGCGAGATCGGCGACACCATGGCCGTCGGCGCGGCCCTGGCCCGGCTCAAGGTCGACGGGGCGGGCAACGCCAAGGAAGCGCCGCCGCCGGCCAAGGCGGCCGAGCCGGAACCCGCGCCAGGGCCGGCCGTGGCGCCGAAACCTGAGCCGGCGCCGGCCAAACCCGCGGCGAAACCCGCGGCACCGCCG
>JBOHLC010000144.1:0-7942 GCA_050729395.1 Caulobacteraceae bacterium | reverse complement strand
GCCTGGGGGAGGGGCATCCGCCGGGCGGCGTTCTCTGTGTGCTCGGTGTAGCAGCCGCCCAGGGCCACGGTGGTCAGGCCGGCGGCGGCCAGTGCGAGGACCAGGATTGCGCGGCGGGCGGCCATCGACATTGCTCCTCCTGTTGGCGGCGCGGGCGTCTCTATCACGCCCCCGCTCACAACACCGCCAGCATTTGCGCGACCAGCGGGTGGCGGACGATGTCGGCTTCGGCGAGGCGGATGACCGCCACGCTCGGCACCGCCTCCAGCCGCGCGGCGGCCCGCTCGAGGCCGGAAAGCTCGGCCAGCAGGTCGGATTGGCCCGGATCGCCGGTCACCACCATGGTCGAGCTCCAGCCCAGGCGCGTCAGCAGCATCTTCAGCTGGCCATAGGTGCAGTTCTGCGCCTCGTCGATGACCACGAAGGCGTTGTTGAGCGTGCGCCCGCGCATGAAGCCCACCGGCGCGATCTCGATCGCTCCCTCGGTGATCAGAGAGCGCACCCGCTTCATCGACAGGCGGTCCGAAAGGGCGTCGTAGAGCGGACGAAGATAGGGGGCGAGCTTGTCCTCCAGTTCGCCTGGCAGATAACCGAGGGATTCGCCGGCCTCCACCGCCGGCCGGGAAAGGACGATGCGGCCGACCTTGCCGGCCTCGAGCGCCTCGACCGCCTTGGCGATGGAGAGATAGGTCTTGCCGCTGCCAGCGGGGCCCAGCGCCAGAACGAGGTTCCTGGCGTCGATCGCCGCCAGAAGCCGCGCCTGACCGTCGGACTTGGCGCGGATCGTCTTGAGAAAGCCCTGCTCGCGATCGTCGTTGTGCGGCGTCGGCGACCAGCCGCGCGCCGTCGGCAAGCGACGGATCTTGGCGTCGTCGTCGAACTCGCGCTCATCGAAGGCGCCTTCGCGGACGAAGCGCTTGAGGGCTCGTTTGGTCATCCAAAGTCTCCCTTGAGGGTCAGGAAAAATCGGCCGCCGAAGCAGGCGCTCCGGCGGATCGGCGAAAGCAAAGGGAACAGAACGATCGACTCGACCCGCGGCGCGGGGAGACTTCGGGTCCATGGCGGCGGAGTTGACCGCCTCACCACACTAAGCGACACCCGGTTCTCCGTTCTCGAGGAGACCACGCGCTGAACGCTCGCGGCGGGATACGACGAAGACTCGCCGAATCGCCTGACGAGGTTGAGGCTAACCTGGTTTCGGAAGGGTTAAGCAAGTGAATGTTGGCAAGAATAGGCGGTACGCGGATGACTTGCTATAGATTGGGCGCCCATAGCCCGACCTTGCCAGGAAACGATCAATACTGGATTGCGCCGACCGCCAGCGTCATTGGTAAAGTCATCTTGAAGAAAAACGCCAGTATCTGGTTCGGGGCCGTGGCCCGCGGCGACAATGAGGCGATAGAAATCGGCGAGAATTCCAACGTCCAGGACAACAGCGTGCTTCACACCGACTTCGGTGAACCGCTGATCATTGGCGATGACGTCACCGTCGGTCACATGGTCATGCTGCATGGCTGTGTGATCGGCGAAGGAAGCCTCATTGGCATCGGTGCGATCGTGCTTGGCCGCGCGCGCATTGGTCGCGGGTGCCTCATCGGCGCGCATGCACTGATCACCGAGGGCAAGGAAATTCCCGATTTCTCCGTGGTCATGGGCGCGCCCGGCAAGGTTGTGCGTCAGGTCACGCCGCAGCAGGCGGAGGGCCTCAAGGCCGGCGCGCGCCATTATGTCGAGAACTGGAAGCGCTTCCGGGCGGAGATGGCTGAAATCTAGCAATCCGCGAACCAAATTTTATCCACAGATGACGCAGATGAACGCAGATTAAGTGAAGCTAGAGGAATCGCCGGCCGAATGCCGGCCTTAGAACGGCCGATAAGGCCGCCGAGATTCCGTCATCTGCGTCATCTGCGTCATCTTCGGATAAAAAAGGAGGGGCCGTGAGCTTCAAGTTCATCACAGTCGAGCGAGACGGGCCGGTCACAACCATCACCCTCAACCGGCCCGAGGTGATGAACGCGGTCCACACGCCGATGCACTTCGAGATGGACGAGGCGGTGAACGCCTTCGCGGCCGATCCGGACCAGTGGGTGGGCATCGTCACCGGGGCGGGGGAGAGAGCCTTCTCGGCCGGCAACGATCTCAAGTGGCAAGCCGCAGGCGGCGAGATGAGATCGCCGGCGACGGGCTTCGGCGGCCTGGCGCTGCGCTTCGACCTCGCCAAGCCGCTGATCGCGGCGGTGAACGGCGTGGCCATGGGCGGTGGGTTCGAGATCGCCCTTGCGTGCGACATCATCGTGGCCTCGGAAAAGGCGGTGTTCGCCCTGCCGGAGCCGCGCGTGGGCCTGGCCGCGCTCGCCGGCGGCCTGCACCGGCTTCCGCGCGCCATTGGCATAAAGCGCGCCATGGGCATGATCCTCACCGCCCGGCGGGTCTCGGCCCAGCAGGGGCTCGACCTCGGCTTCGTGCATGAAGTGACCGAGCCTGACGGTCTGATGGCCGCCGCGCGCAGACTCGCGGCCCAGATCGGCGAGTGCAGTCCGATGTCGATCCGCGCCTCCAAGGAGGCGGTGATGCGCGGCTTGGACGAGCCGAGCCTCGATGCCGCCATCCGCAACCAGCGCACCTATCCGGCGGTCGCGGCGCTGTTCAAGTCGGACGACTTCGTGGAAGGGCCGAGGGCCTTCGCCGAGAAGCGCATGCCGAACTGGGCGGGCCGTTGAGCGTCGAATCGGCGGGCGCCCAAGCGGCGCGAAGCACTTTACAGGCTGGCGGGATGAGCCAGCCGGCCGCCCAGCCCAGCACGCGCAAGGCCGCGGGGATCGTCGGCGTGGCGGTCATCGCCTCGCGGCTGTTCGGCCTGATGCGCGAGCAGGTGTTCGCCGCGATGTTCGGGGCCGGCAAGCTGCTCGACGTCTATCTGGCCTCGTTTCAGATCCCCAATCTGCTGCGCGACCTCTTCGCCGAGGGCGCGCTCTCCATCGCCTTCACCACCATGTTCACCACCGCCTGGGACACGGAGGGCGAGAAGCCGGCATGGGAGCTGGCCAACCTCATCCTCAGCGCGATGCTTTTGCTGATGGGCATTCTGTGCGTGGTGGCGATCCTGGCCGCGCCAGCGCTCGTGGAGGTGACCAACTACGGCTATCACAATGTGCCCGGGAAGTTCGAGATGACGGTGCGGCTGACCCGCATCCTTTTTCCCTTCATCCTGTTCGTCTCCCTGGCCGCCGCCGTCATGGGCATGCTGAACGCCAGATTCGTGTTCGGCGTGCCGGCCTCGGCCTCGACCGTGTTCAACATCGTCTCGGTGATCGCCGGAGTGAGCCTGGCGCTGGCCTTCGATCCGGCCGCCCGGGCGAGCTGGCCGCACCCGCGCTTCACGTCCAACGCCCTTTACGGCGTGAGCCTCGGTGTCCTTCTGGGCGGCCTTGCCCAGCTTAGCATGCAGCTGCCCTCGCTCTTTCGCCTGGGCTTTCGATTCCGCTGGCGGCTCGATCTGAAGGACCCGCGCCTAGCGAAGCTGTGGCATTTGATGTGGCCAAGCCTGGTGGCGGCGTCCGCCGTGCAGGTCAATGTGCTGGTCAACGGCAACTTCGCCTCGGAGATCAACGGCGGCCGCTCGTGGCTGTTCTGCGCCTTTCGCCTGGCGCAACTTCCCATCGGAATATTCGGCGTATCCCTTGCGACCGCGACCCTGCCGGCGGTGACCCGCGCCTTCGCCCGCAAGGATCTGCCTGGCTTCGGCCGCACCGTGCGCGATTCCCTGCGGCTCGCCTGGTTCCTGGCCTTGCCGGCGTCGGCCGGGCTCGGTTTCCTCGCACGGCCAATCATCGCCTTGATCTATCAGCACGGACGGTTCAGCGCCTTCGACACTCTGCAGACCGCGCACGCGTTGCAGGCCTATTCCATTGGCCTGGCCGGCTATGCCGCCATCCGGGTGTTGACGCCGTGCTTCTATGCGCTGGGTTTGCCGAAGACGCCGCTGCGCATCAGTCTGGTGGCGATCGCGGCCAACCTCATCCTCAATACGCTCAACGCCACCGTGCTGGGCTTCGGCCACGTCGGCTTGGCGCTGGCGACCTCGTGCGTGGCGCTGCTTAATTTTGGCCAGCTCGCCCACGCCCTGTCGAAACAGGTGAATATCGGCGGTCTCGCCGAGTGGGCGACGTTTCTCCCGCGTTGCGCGCTGGCGGCGGCGCTGTGCGGCGGCGTGGCCTTGGGAGTCGATCACTTCGTCGAAGCGGCGACCGCGAGTTGGGTGTTGCGCGGCCTTGGCCTGATCGTCGCCATCGGCGTCAGCGTGCCGGTCTACTTCGGCGCGGCGCACGTCCTGCGCCTGCAGGAAAGCGGCGAGGCTTGGCGGCTGATCAAGCGCCGGATCCCTGGCGTGGCGTGACAACCGCGCCCGCTTTGGCCTAAGGGCGACGCCGGAGTCACCTATCAAGGAAACGGAACATCGCCATGGCCGCCGGCCGCTACGACTTCATCATCATCGGCGCCGGCTCGGCCGGGTGCGTGCTGGCCAATCGCCTGAGCGCCGATGGGGCGGCCAGGGTCTTGTTGCTCGAAGCCGGACCGAAGGACAACTCGATCCTCGTCAAGATGCCGGCCGGGGTCGGCGCCATCCTCCCGGAGAAGGGCGACTACAACTGGGGTTTTTGGACCGAGCCGGAGCCCAATCTGGACAACCGCCGCTTGTGGTGGCCCAGGGGCCGCGGCTGGGGCGGGTCGTCGTCGATCAATGGCATGATCTATATCCGCGGACATGCGCGCGACTATGATCAGTGGCGGCAGACGGGCCTGACCGGCTGGGGCTACGCCGATATCCTGCCCTATTTCAAACGGGCCGAGACGCTCGAGGGCGGCGGCGATGATTATCACGGCGCGGACGGGCCTCTCTACGTCTCCAGGGCAAGCTCGAAGAGTGAGGTGTATTCCAGGTTCATCGCCGCCGGCCGCGAGGCCGGGTACAAGCTGACGACGGACTTCAATGGCGCCCAGCAGGAGGGCTTTGGCCCCTATCAGCTGACCATCCGCGACGGCCAGAGATGCAGCGCCGCCGCCGGCTATCTGCATCCGGCCCTGAAGCGCCCCAACCTTACCGCGCTCACCGGGGCGCGCATCGGCCGCGTCCTCATCGATGGCGGCCGCGCCACCGGCGTCGAGTACCTTCACGAGGGCAAGACCGAACGGGCCATGGCCGATGCCGAGGTGCTACTTTGCGCCGGCGCGGTGCAGTCGCCGCAGATCCTGCAACTTTCGGGGGTCGGTGAGCCGGTCGGTCTGGGCCAGGCGGGCGTGGAGGTCACTCACGCCCTGCCGGGAGTCGGCGCCAATCTGCAGGACCACCTGGATCTGACGCTTTCCTGGGAGACGCCGGGCCACAAGACCGTCTTCGCCTACAACAAGGGGCTCAACAGGCTGGCCACGGGCCTAGGCTACATGCTGTTTGGCCAGGGGCCTGGGCGGCAGAACTTCCTTGAATCCGGGGCCTTCCTGAAGTCGCGCCCCGACCTAGATCGGCCGGACTTGCAGCTGCATTGCGTGCTGGCCCTGATGCGCGAACACGGCAAGATCCCGGCCGATCGGGACGGGTTCACCGTCCACGTCTGCCAGCTGCGCCCAGAGAGCCGGGGCCACATCGGGCTGAAGTCGGCCGATCCGCTGGCCGATCCGGCGATCTTCGCCAACTATCTGGCGACCGACGAGGATCGCCGCGCGCTGCGCGCCGGCTTCGACATCGTCCGCGGCCTCGCCTCGCAGCCATCCCTGGCCGCCATATGCGGGGCGGAAATCGTGCCCGGCGATGACGTCAAGGGTGATGCGGCTATCGACGCCTGGATCCGCCGCGCGGCGGAGACCATCTACCACCCGGTCGGCACCTGCCGCATGGGGGCCGCGGGCGACCCCATGGCCGTGGTCGACGAAACCCTGAAAGTCATGGGACTGGCGGGTCTGCGGGTGGTCGACGCCTCGGTCATGCCGACGCTCGTGGGCGGCAATACCAACGCTCCGACGATCATGATCGCGGAGAAGGCGGCCGACATGATCCTTGGCCGGCCTGCGCCGTCGCCCCTCAATGTCCCGGTCGCCGGCGACGAACGCGTCGCGGCGTGAGCGATCCGCCGCTGGAGGGACGCGCGCGCGGCCGCTCCGAGCCAGCTTTCAACGCGCCTTGGCCGTTGATGCTGCTGATCGCCATCCTCATCGGCCTGCATGCCCTGCGAACCGGGTTGGGCATCGATCCGGAACCCTTCGCCCTTTCCGCCGGCGATATCGCCGCCGGCCGCTGGAGCGCGCTCGTCACCCACCTGTTCATCCACGGCAGCTGGGCGCATGTGCTGATGAACGCCGTCTTCATCCTCGCGTTCGGCGCCCCGGTCTCCCGCTTCCTGCGAACGGACGCGCGCGGCGCGACCCTCTTCTGGCTGTTCTTCCTGGTGTGCGGGATCATCGCGGGGGCGGGCTTCGCCGGCGTCGCGGCGGTCTTGGCGCGCATGGGGCTCGCGCCATCCGACTGGGCGCTCATCGGCGCGTCCGGCGCGGCGTCGGGCCTGATGGGCGCGGCGGGGCGGCTGATCGAGGGCCGCGGCCGGCTGGGGCCGGTCACCGGCCGCACGGTGGTCGCGATGAGCCTCATCTGGATCGCCATCAATGCGGTCCTCGGCCTGACCGGCCTCACGCCCGGGACCGAGGGCGCGCCGGTCGCCTGGGAGGCGCACATCATCGGCTATTTCGCCGGCCTTTTCCTCATCTCTCCCTTCGCCTGGGCGGCCGGGGTTCACAAAGACATGACACAATAACGCCTTGCTCGATTTCGCCATCGGGCGGAAGCTATTGGCCGGATACTTGGCTTCCACGGCCAGGGAGGAAGGCTATGCTCGTTTCCAACATTCTCAGGGACAAGGGCGACATGGTGTTCACGGCGGCTCCGGCGGACACGGTGGCGGCGGTCGCGGCCATGCTGCATCAGAGGCGCGTGGGCGCGGTCGTCGTGGTGGAGGGTGATCGCGAGGTGGCCGGCATTGTCTCGGAGCGTGACATCGTCCGCGTCGTGGCCGAGCAGGGCGCGGCCGCGCTGGGCAAGTCGGTATCCGGCTGCATGACCCGCGACGTGATCTTCGCCGAACCGAACGAGACGGTGGACTCCCTCCTGGAACGCATGACCGACCGGCGCATCCGCCATCTGCCGGTGTGCGTGGACCAGCATCTGGTGGGCATCATCTCGATCGGCGACCTGGTGAAGAGCAAGATCGCCGAGACGGTGGCCGAGGCCGAAGGGCTGCGCGCCTACATAACCGCCGCTTGAGGCGCGAGAAGCTCGCCCGCGCGGACGAAAGGCGCGAGGAAGCGCCGGAAGCAAGCGATTGGAGCTTGATTTTCCGACGGGTCCGACCTAGTTTCCGCGCCTTCAATCGAATCGCCAAGGACTGATGGGGCATGCCCCGGCGGCCCGCAGGTGATTTTTGCGCCTTCGAAAGCGGCGTCGCCGCGATCGGACGCGCATGGTTGACAGGTCTTGGGGGCGCGTCTAGAGACCCGCCTCCGCGCCTCCGCCGGGCGTTATCGGCGGGGTCGGCCACAAGCCGATCGGGTCTTTGACATCGTTGATTTGGAAAGAGAAACGCAGGCGGCGGCGTCCTGACGTTGGTCATTCGTGGCCAACTCGACGCTGACTGGTTTGCGGTCTCTTTTGAAGACATACCATGACCATTTCGCCCCGAAAGGGACGCGATGGTTCGTGGGAACTCGTCAATAGAACTACGCAGACTACGCTCGCCGGCCCTCCGGGGTCGGTGAAAACGAAAGTCAGAACGTCAACTCAACCTGAGAGTTTGATCCTGGCTCAGAGCGAACGCTGGCGGCAGGCCTAATACATGCAAGTCGAACGGATCCTTCGGGATTAGTGGCGGACGGGTGAGTAACACGTGGGAACGTGCCC
>JBOHLC010000143.1:0-1614 GCA_050729395.1 Caulobacteraceae bacterium | reverse complement strand
GTCCACCGGATCGCGGGCGTCGATCATCACCGCCACCTCGTCGGTCGCGGGCTTGGACTGGACGAGCATGTTCTTCAGGGCCTTGGGATGGGGGCCATGGGTGAAGCCGGAGGGGTGCAGCGTCATCATTCCGGCGTCGATGTTGTCCCGGCTGAAGAAATCGCCGGCGTGGTAGAACAGGATCTCGTCGAAATCGTCGTTGTTGTGGAAAAACGGCACCTTGAGCGCGCCGGGATCAGTCTCGAACGGCCGGGGCGTGAAGGTGCAGACGACGAACCGGCGCGTCAGGAACGTCGTGTGGACCGACGGCGGCAGGTGATAGCGGTGGCTGGCCACCGGGCGGATGTCGCGCACGTTCAGGCGCGCGGGCGCGAGGTCGCCGTGCCAGCCGACCGCGTCCAGCGGATTATACGGATATCTAATGGTGGAAACCTGCCCCCGCTTCTTCACCTCCACTCGCGTCTCGCCGGGCATGGCCTGGTGAGCGCGGAAGGCCTCGTCCATCACCGGCGTATCCAGCACCGCGGGGTCGAACACCGCCGTGGGGCCGAGCAGCCCGCGGTCGGGCAGTGTGAAATGCTCGCCGGTCGCCTCGATGGTCAGCAGCGACGCGCCCGCCTTGGGCGAGAGCCGCCACATGGTCCCGCGCGGCAGGTAGATGTAGTCACCGGCCTCGAAGGCGATGTGGCCGTAGTCGCAGAAGAGGTCGCCCTCGCCCTGGTGGACGAAGAGCAGCAAGTCGCCGTCGGCGTCGCGCGCCAGGGCCGGCATCGGCGCGGCCAGTTTCCAGAAGCGCAGCTCAAAGTGGGCGTTGCCGAGCACCTTCGGCGCGTTCCACGGCGAGGCGGCGGCCTTGTTGAGCGCGGCGAGGTTGAACGCGCGCGGCCGCAGCGGACCCTCGAACTTCGTCCAGCCGGTCGGCGGATGGGCATGGTGGAAGAACGCCGCCGGGCCGAAGAAGCCCTCCTTGCTGACCTCGCGCTCGAACGTCCCCTCCGGCATGTCGGCGTGCGCCTGGCGCGAGTGCCTGCCCTGCGCGCCGCGAACCGGGATCCAGTTAGGCATGTTCACCTCTCCCATCGGGAGAGGAAGGGGCCCGCGCCCGCAAGGGCGTGGGAAGGTGAGGGGCTACGGGGCGGTACGCCCCCTCACCCGGACGCGCCTTGGACGGCGCGTCTCGACCTCTCCCCCCGGGAGAGGTGGTCATGACACCCCCGTTGGGGGGATGACGCCGCGGCGAATCTGATCGGCCTCGATCGATTCGAACAGGGCGCGGAAGTTGCCCTCGCCGAAGCCTTCGTTGCCTTTGCGCTGGATGACCTCGAAGAAGATCGGCCCGATCATGTTCTGGGTGAAGATCTGCATCAGCAGCCCTTGGCCCTCGGTCGGCGCGCCGTCGAGCAATATTCCGTCGGCCCGAAGACGCTGCAGGTTTTCGCCGTGGCCCGGCACGCGCCCGTCCAGCGCCTCGTAATAGGTGTCCGGGCTCTGCTGGAATTTCATGCCGCGCTCGCTCATCGCCTCGACCGAGCGGTAGATGTCGGCCGTGCCCAGCGCGATGTGCTGGATGCCCTCGCCGCGGTAGTCGCGCAGGAACTCCTCGATCTGCGAGTG
>JBOHLC010000142.1:0-13043 GCA_050729395.1 Caulobacteraceae bacterium | reverse complement strand
CCGCAGATGGAGCCGGGCGCGATGCAGAATGCGGAAGGCCAGTCGAGCAGCGAGCCGATCTTCTGACACGATGCGAGCCAGGCGACATCCCACGCGCGGCGCGACGCGCGGCGACAACCTGCGGCATGCGCTGGCGCAGGAGGCCGCGCGCATCATGGCCGAGCACGGCGTGCAGGACTTCCTAGTCGCCAAGCGCAAGGCCGCCGAGCGCTTCGGCGCCACCGACGGCGCGGCGCTGCTGCCGAAGAACAGCGAGATCGAGGCGGCGCTCGCCGAGTACCAGCGCCTGTTCGGCGGCGCGAGCCACCAGCGCTCGCTGGAAGCACAGCGACGCGCGGCGCTCGCCGCCATGCGCTACTTCAGCGAGTTCGAGCCGCGGCTGGTCGGGGCGGTGCTCGCCGGCACCGCCACCGAGCACTCCGACGTGCAGCTGCACCTGTTCGCCGAGCGCGCCGAGGAGGTCACCCTGAAACTCCTCGATCAGGGCATCGAGCACGAGGTGATCGAACGGCGCGTGAAGCTCAGTGCCGAGCGGGTGCGCGCCTTCCCGGGAGTGCGCTTCCGCCTGGACGACCAGGCGATCGAGGCGACGGTGTTCCCGACCGACGGCATCCGCCAGGCGCCTGTGAGCCCGGTCGACTGCCGGCCGATGCGGCGCGCGAACCTCATCGAAGTGCAGGCGCTGCTCGGCGACCGGCTCAGCGCCTCCGGTTGATCTCGAGGTACTCGCGCCGGGTCGGCCCGGTGTACAGCTGGCGCGGGCGGCCGATCACCTGGCCGGGGTCGGAGATCATCTCGTTCCACTGCGCCACCCAGCCGACCGTGCGGGCGAGCGCGAACAGCGCGGTGAACATCGTCGTCGGGAAGCCGATCGCCGAGAGGATGATGCCCGAATAGAAATCGACGTTGGGGAACAGCTTCCGCTCCACGAAATACGGATCGTGCAGCGCGATCCTCTCGAGTTCCAGCGCCACTTTAAACAACGGGTCGTCCGAGTCTCCAACTTCGTCGAGAACCTCGTGGCAGGTCTTCTGCATCACGGTGGCCCGGGGATCGTAGTTCTTGTAGACGCGATTGCCGAAGCCCATGAGACGATATTTCCGATCCTTGACGCCCTGGATGTACTCGGGAATCCGGTCGACGGTGCCGATTTCCTGCAGCATCATCAGGGCTTCCTCGTTGGCCCCGCCATGGCTTGGTCCCCACAGGCAGGCGATGCCCGCGGCGACGCAGGCGAACGGGTTGGCTCCGGACGAGCCGGTGATACGGACGGTCGAGGTGGACGCGTTCTGCTCGTGGTCGGCGTGCAGGATGAAGATGCGGTCCATCGCCCTGGTCAGCACCGGATTGGGCTTCCAGTCCTCGGCCGGCACCGAAAAGGCCATGCGCAGGAAGTTCTCGGCGTAGGAAATGTCGTTCCTTGGGGTCACGAACGGCTGGCCGACCGAATACTTATAGGCCCTGGCGGCGATCGTCGGCATCTTGGCGATCAGGCGGTGAGCGGAGATCCTTCGCTGCGCCGGATCATCGACGTTGATGCTGTCGTGGTAGAAGGCCGAGAGCGCGCCCACCGCCCCGGTCATGATCGCCATCGGGTGGGCGTCGGAGCGGAAGCCGCCGAAAAAGCGATCGAACTGGGCGTGCAGCATGGTGTGGTAGGTGATGTTGTGCTCGAACTCCTCGAACTGGGCCGCTGTAGGCAGCTCGCCGTTCAACAACAGGTAGCAGACCTCGAGGAAGGTGGATTCCCCAGCCAGCTGCTCGATCGGATAACCGCGATGCAGCAGAACGCCCGCGTCCCCGTCGATGAAGGTGATCTTGCTCTCGCAACTGGCGGTCGAGGTGAAGCCGGGATCGAAGGTGAACACGTCGGCGTCGGCGTAGAGTTTGCGGATGTCGAGCACGTCCGGGCCGGCGGTGCCCTTGATGATCTGGAGATCGACTTTCTTGTCGCCGAGAGCGAGGCTGGCGTTATCGGGCATGCGGGCAATCCCCTGCCGTGGAATTCAAACCTGTGTTCGGCGCTTCTTATAGCGCCTTACCGCATGTGCGAAAGGGCGTCTTCGATGCGGCCGAGGCTCTCCGATTTGCCGAGCGCGGAGAGGGCGCCGGCGAGGTCAGGCGCGCCCGCCTCGCCGGAGAGCACGGCGCGCAGAACCTGACCGAAGGCGCCGATCCCGACCCCTTCGACGGTGGCGAACTCCCGGATCGCCGGGGCGAGACGCTCGCGTGTCCAATCGCTTTCGCCGGCGAGGGCGGCGGCCAGCCGGGCGAGGCGGGCGCGCGCCTCGTCGGTGAGCAGGGAAAGCGTCTTCTCATTTAGATGCAGCGGGCGTTCGAGGCGGACGAAGCGGGTCAGGTCGGCAAGATCGCGCACAGTCTTGGCCCCTTCCTTTACCATCGGAATGGCGGCCAGGAGTTTTTCCTCCGGTTCCGGCCCGGCGCGTTCGTCGGCCAGGGCCAGGGCGTCCATGGTCAGTCTGACCAGACGGTCGTCCTCGGCGGCGCGGATGTAGTGGTTATTGATGTGGTTGAGCTTGTTCCAGTCGAGCCTCGCCGGCGCGCGGACCACGTCGGCCACGTCGAACCATGAGATGGCTTCGTCGTCGCTGAAGATCTCGTCATCGCCATGGCCCCAGCCGAGTCTGGCCAGATAGTTGCGCATGGCTTCGGGCAGGTAGCCGAGATCGGCGAACTCGGCGACCGCCTGCGCGCCATGGCGCTTGGAGAGCTTGGCGCCATCCGGGCCGTGGATCATCGGCACGTGAGCGAAGGCCGGCGGTTCGAAGTCGAGAGCGGCGTAGATGAGACTCTGGCGCGCGGCGTTGCTCAGATGATCGTCGCCGCGGATCACATGGGTGATGGCCATGTCGTGATCGTCGACCACTACCGCCAGGTTGTAGGTCGGCGCGCCGTCCGAGCGGAGCAGGACGAGATCGTCCAGCTCCCGGTTGCGGAAAGTCACCTCGCCATGGATCAGGTCATGGACCACCGTTTCGCCCTCAATCGGCCCGCGGAAGCGGACGACGAAAAGCCGGTTGTCGCCGGCCGGGGGGTCCCGGTCGCGCCAGATCGAACGGATGGCTCGGCCCTCGGCGCGCGCCCTCTCGCGTTCGGCCGTCAGTTCGTCCACGCTCATGTAGCAGCGATAGGCGCGACCGTTTTCCAGCAGCGCGTGGACAGCCTCCCGGTGGCGCTCGGCGCGGGCATGCTGGAAGACGGGCGGCGCGTCCGGTTCGAGGCCGATCCACGCCAGGCCCTCGAAAATCGCCCGCACCGCGGCCTCGGTGGAGCGTTCACGGTCGGTGTCCTCGACGCGAACCAGGAACCGTCCGCCGAAGTGTCGCGCATAAAGCCAGTTGAACAGAGCCGTCCGAGCGGTGCCTATGTGCATCATGCCCGTCGGCGACGGGGCGATACGCGTGACGACCGTCTGGGCGGGGGAAGGATTGGACATCAGCGATCCGATCGTGGGGTCTGGCGCGGGCGCGCCGGGAGGCCGGGCGGCGCCATGGCGGCCGGCTCTTATCACGTGGCCTCGCCGCCTTCCTAGCCCGGGGCAGCTCGCCGACGGCCTGAGGCGTGAAGCGGCCGCCAAGTGGGAACGGGTGCTGCTGTGGACGCCGGTCGCTTTCGGGCTCGGGGCCGCGCTCTACCTCGGTCTTGCGCGGGAACCCTCGGCGGTCATCGCCTGGATCGTCGCCCTCGGCGCCGTGGCCGTCGCCCTGGGCGCGCGCCGCCTAGGCCGCCATAGGTGGGCGCTCGCCGTGAGCGGACTGGCGGCGATCGCCTGCCTGGGCTTTCTCGTGGCCAAGCTGCACAGCGACGCGGTGGCCACGCCCATCGCACCGACAGGCGTGGCGACCATCGAGGGCTTCGTCGTCGACGTGGAGGCGCCGAGCGAGCGCGGCCCAAGGCTCCTGATCGCGCCGGTGAGCATCTCCCGGCTCGCTCCCGGCGCGACGCCCGGCCGCGTGCGCATCGTCGTCCCGCAGCGGGGCGGTCCGGAAATGACCCCGCCGCCCGGTTCGGCCATCCGTGTCCTCGCATTGCTCGATCCGCCGCCAGGACCGGCGGCTCCGGGGGCCTTTGATTTCGCCCGCGACGCCTGGTTCGAGGGGGTCGGCGGCGTCGGGCTCGCCCTCGAGTCACCGGAGCCTACCAGCCTTACGCCGCCGCCTTTCCTGTTACGCCTCGAGATGGCGGTGAACGCCTTGCGCTGGTCGGTCGCCAGCCGCCTGGCCAGCAACATCCACGCCATCATGGGCCCGGACGATGGCGGGGCCGCCGGTCTGGCGGCGGCGGTGACCACGAGCCACCAGGACTGGCTCGCTCCAGGCAACCGCGACGCCCTCAGAGGATCCGGTCTGGCGCACATGCTGGCCATCGCCGGCCTGCACACCGCGGCGGTCAGCGGCTTCGCCTTCTTCGCCTTTCGCCTGGCCATTGCAGCCTGGCCCTGGCTGGCGCTGCGCGTATCAGGCAAGAAGCTGGCCGCCGCCGCCGCCCTGGTCGTGGTCGCCGGCTATCTGATCCTCTCTGGCGCCCATCCGCCGGCCCGGCGCGCGGCGATCACCGCCAGCGTCGCCTTCCTCGCCATCCTGGCCGACCGGCGCGCGGTCAGCCTGCACTCCCTGGCCCTGGCCGCCCTGATCGTGCTCCTGGTCGAGCCCGAGGCGGTGCTTCAGCCAGGCTTCGAGATGTCCTTCTGCGCCACCGCCTCGCTGGTCGCCATGGCCGAGATCTGGCCAAGACGGACGAGCGCCAGCGGCCTCGCCTGGCCGATCGCGGCGCTGCAAAAGGGGCGTGACTGGCTCATCGCCATGGTCATGGTGAGCTTCGTCGCCGGCGCGGCCACCGGACCCTTCGCCATCCAGCATTTCAACCGCGTGGCCAACTACGGGGTGCTCGCCAACCTCACCGCGGATTTCCTGGCCAGCGCGGTGCTGATGCCGACGCTGGCCCTGTGCCTGGCGGCGCAGGCCGTGGGGCTGGACGCCAGTCAGGCCGGACCGTTGTTTTGGGCCGCTGGATGGGCCGCGCGCGGCGTGATCGCCATCGGTCACATCTTCTCCAGCGCGCCAGGGGCCGCAGTCACCATGTCGTCGGCCCCGCCCATCGCGCTCGCCGTCTCCTATGTCGGCATCGTCTTCGCCTGCCTGTGGCGCGGCCATCTGCGCTGGATCGGCGTGCCGATGGCCGCGGCGGTCGCGCTGTGGCCCCGACCCGCGCCGCCCGCCGCGTGGATCGCCAATGACGGCGGCGACGCGGCCATCGTGGTCAACCACGAAGTCGTGGCGCTGAAACCGCGCACACGCCTCTACGCCACCCAGACCTGGGCCCAGCGCCGCGATCTGCGCCTACCGGCCGAACCGGAAGCGGCGCTGAACGCGCTCTACGACTGTGACCGATTGGCCTGTGCGCCCAGGCCCCGCACCCGCCCGGCAATCGCCGCGTGGTGGACCAAGCGGGTCCCCAAGCCCGAGCGGTTGGCCAGGCTATGCGAGAACGCCGACATTCTCATCCTGCGGGCCGACACGTTCCTGCCGCCCGAATGCGACGGCGTGCGTGTCCTTGGCCGCGCGGCGTTCGAACGCGGTGGGGCGGTGGAGATTTTCCCGCAAGGCGCGGGCTGGCGGCTGGTGTGGTCGCAGCCCCTGCGCGGCCAGCGGCCGTGGACGCTCAGTGATAGCGGCGAATGAGCCCGACGAGCTTGCCCTGCACCTCGACCTCGTCGGATCCGCAGATGCGCGTCTTATAGGCCGGATTGGCCGGCTCCAGGGCGATCGAGCCGCCCTTGCGGCGAAATCGCTTCAGCGTCGCTTCCTCGTCGTTGGTCAGGAAGGCGACGACGATCTCGCCGGAATTGGCGGTGTCGCCGCGACGGATGACCACGAAGTCGCCATCGAGAATACCGGCATTGATCATTGAATCGCCCTGCACCTCGAGAACGAAGTGTTCGCCGGTCCCAAGAATGGATTCAGGCACCTGCATTCGATCCTTCTCGTGCTCGATGGCGGAGATGGCCGTGCCGGCGGCGATGCGGCCGAGCACCGGCACCTCGCGCACCTCATTGGCAGCGAGCGCCGTCGGCGCGTGGCCCGGCTCGACAAATTTCGGATGGAAGACACCGCGTCCTCTGGGCGGCGCCGCCGTGGTCGCCTGCTCGGGCAGCTTGAGCACCTCCAGGGCGCGCGCGCGATGGGCCAGGCGGCGCAGAAAGCCGCGTTCCTCGAGCGCCGTGATCAGGCGATGGATGCCGGACTTCGACGCCAGGTCGAGGGCCTCCTTCATTTCATCGAAGGAAGGGGAGACGCCTGTCTCCTTGATCCGCTCGTGGATGAACATGAGCAGTTCGTGCTGTTTGCGTGTGAGCATCGCCGCCATCCTTGGATGTCAAGGAACAAATCAAAAACGAATTGGCGGTGTTCTCGGAGTGTTCTTTCGGGATGTCAAGTTGAACGCGGCGCGCCGGCGAGAAGGCCTCGGGTCGCGGCCTCGATGTCGGGCTGGCGCATCAGGCCTTCCCCGACCAGCATGGCCGTGGCGCCGGCGTGCTCGAGACGAGCGACGTCGGCCGTGTCGAAAATCCCACTTTCCGTTACCAGAAATGCATTTGGCGGAACTTCCTGAGCTAAACTTTCGGTCACCGAGAGGTCGGTGACGAAGGTGCGCAGGTCCCGGTTGTTGACTCCGATCAGGTCGGCGCCAAGGCGCACGGCGCGACGGATTTCGGCGCTGTCATGGGTCTCCACCAGCACATCCATGGCCAGGCGGCGGGCCTCTGAAATCAACTCCGCGGCCAATGAATCATCGACCAGGGCGAGAATCACCAGCACGGCGTCGGCCCCGAGCGCGCGCGATTCGGCCACCTGCCACGGATCGACCAGAAACTCCTTGCGCAGGCAGGGCAGGGCGACCGCCGCGCGGGCCGCGCGGAGATGGGCGTCGTCGCCCTGGAAGCTTGGGCCGTCGGTCAGCACCGACAGGCAGGCCGCGCCGCCGCGCTCATAGGCCCTGGCGTGAGCCGGCGGATCGTAGTCGGCGCGGATCACGCCTCTGGACGGCGAAGCTTTCTTGATCTCGGCGATGAGGGCCAGCCGGCCGGGCATGTGAAAGCGCTCGAGCGCGGCGCGAAAACCTCGCGGAGCGCTCTGGCCGTCGGCCCGCGCCTCGACCGCGCTCCGCGGCATAGCCAGGCGCCTGGCGCGCACCTCCTCGCCCTTGTAGAGCGCGATCGCCGCAAGAATGTCGCTCATCGCGCCTCGGCGCTGATGGCGATGAGCTTGTCGAGCGCGCCTTGGGCGGCGCCCGAATCGATCGAGCGGACCGCCAGTTCGACGCCTTCGCGCAGGGTCTCGACCTTGTCGGCCACCAGGAAGGCGGCCGCCGCGTTGATCAGGGCCACGTCGCGGTAGGGCCCTGGCGCGCCGGCCAGGAGTTCGCGCAGGGCCGCGGCATTCTCCTTGGGATCGCCGCCGCGCAGATCGGCCAGGGCCGCGCGCGGCAGGCCGACCGCCTCGGGCGTGATGTTGAACAGCCGGATGCCCCCGTCCCGCCACTCGGCCACATGGGTGACGCCGGTGGTCGTGATCTCGTCCAGGCCCTCGCCATGGACCACCCAGGCCCGGGTGGCTCCGAGCGCGCCCAGGACGCGGGCCAGGGGATCGACCCAGCGTCCGTCGAACACGCCGAGCAGCTGCCGCTTCGCTCCGGCCGGGTTGGAAAGGGGCCCCAGCAGATTGAACACCGTGCGGAAGCCGAGTTCCTGGCGCACCGGCGAGACATGGCGCAAGGCGCCGTGATGGGCAGGCGCGAACAGGATGCAGATGTTCGCCTCCTCGAGGGCGCGCCGCTGCTGCTCCGGTTTGACGTCGAGATTGACGCCAAGCGCCTCGAGCACGTCCGAGGACCCAGAGCGCGAAGAGGCGGCGCGGTTGCCGTGCTTGGCCACCTTCAGTCCGCCGCCGGCGGCGACAAAGGCCGCGGCCGTCGAGATGTTGAGCGTGTGCGCGCCATCCCCGCCCGTGCCACAGACGTCGACCACGTCGTGCGGGTGGTCGAGCTGCATGGCGGCGCGGCGCAAGGCCCTGGCGCAGGCGGTGATCTCGCCGACGGTCTCACCGCGCAGGCGCATGGCGGTCACGGCGGCGGCGATCTGGGCCGGTGTCGGCTCGCCGCGCAGGCAGGCGGAGAAGAAGGCGTCGGCATCCTCGCCGATCAGGGTGGCGCCGTCGGCCAGGCGGGCGAGCAAAGGCTTGAAGGTCTCGGACACTTTGCTTGCCCCCTTACGCGACCACCCGGGCGAGCCGGAGGAAGTTGGCGAGCAGTTTGTGACCGCCCTCCGTGGCGATGGATTCGGGATGGAACTGCACCCCGTGCACCGGCCGCGAGCGGTGCGAAAAGCCCATGATCTCGCCGTCGTCGCACCAGGCGGTGGTCTCTAGCGCCGCCGGCAAGCTCTCGCGGGCGACGGAAAGGCTGTGATAGCGCGTCGCAGTGAAGGGGTCGGGCAGACCTTCGAACAGGCGAAGGCCGAGGTGGCGGATTGGGCTGGTCTTGCCGTGCACCAGGGTCCGAGCGGCTGTCACCCGGCCGCCAAAGGCCTGGCCTATGGCCTGGTGCCCGAGGCACACCCCAAGGATCGGCAGTTCCTCGGGCGCGCCGCGGATCAGATCGAGGCAAATCCCCGCCTCGTTCGGAGTGCAGGGACCGGGGGAAAGCACAACACCCTCCGGTCGCAAGGCCAGAGCCTCGGCGGCGCTCAGGGCGTCGTTGCGATGCACGCGCGTCTCCGCGCCCAGTTCATTCAGATAGTGAACGAGGTTGTAGGTGAAGCTGTCGTAGTTATCGACGACGAGGATCATGGCGGCCTCTTAAGGCCGCGCTCGGCGCGCGCCAAGCGCTCAGGGGAAGCGCCAGGCCTCGGCGGCGGCGTCCCTGAGGGCGCCGGCCTTGTGCAGGGTCTCCTGGTATTCGGCGTCCGGGTCGCTGTCGGCGACGATGCCGCCGCCGGCCTGGACGTGCAGGACGCCATCCTTGACCAGGCCGGTCCGCAGCACGATGCAGGTGTCCACCGAACCGTCGGCGCCGAAATAGCCCACCGCGCCGGCGTAGGCGATGCCGCGCTTGACGCTCTCCAGTTCATCGATGATCTGCATCGCCCGGACCTTGGGCGCGCCGGAAAGCGTGCCGGCCGGCAGGGCGGCTATGATCACGTCTACCGGATCGAGGCCTTCGGGCGCGTCGCCCTCAACGTTGGAGACGATGTGCATCACGTGGCTGTAGCGCTCGATGGCGAAGCTTTCGGTGACGCGCACGCGCGGCGCCCTGGCCGATCCCGCCGGCTCGTTGCGTCCCTGATCCCGCAGCATGGCGACGCGGCCGACGTCGTTGCGGCCGAGATCGAGCAACATCAGATGCTCGGCCCGCTCTTTGGGATCGGCGAGCAACTCCTCTTCCAAGACCGCGTCCTCGGCCGGCGTGGCCCCGCGCCGACGGGTGCCGGCGATTGGCCTGATGGTGATCTTCCCGTCCCGCAGCCTGACCAGGATCTCCGGCGAGGAGCCGACGAGCTGGAAGCCGCCGAAGTCGAGGAAATAGAGATATGGGCTCGGGTTCACGCGTCGCAGGGAGCGGTAGAGGGCGAAGGGATCGAGGTCGAACGGCGCGGCGAAGCGATGGCTGGGGACAACCTGAAAGATGTCGCCGGCGCGGATATAGGTCTTGGCCCTTTCGACGATGGCGCCATAGGCCGCGCGGCCGGTTGCCGAAACCAGCTCCGGTTGGGTCGACGGCGGTCTTTCGCCGCCGGCGCGCTCGAGCGGGCGCGCGAGATCGGACATCACCGCGTCCAGCCGCGCGAGCGCCCCGCGATAGGCCGCGTCGGCCCGGCTTCCGTCGGGGCGCACGGGGGTCGCCAGCAGGATTTCCTGGGCGATGGAATCGAAGATCGCGACGATCGAGGGGCGGATCAGGATCGCGTCGGGCAGGCCGAGCGGATCGGGGTTCACATCCGGCAGATGCTCGGTCAGGCGCGCCATGTCATAGCCGAAGACCCCGAAGAGACCGGCCGCCATCGGCGGCAAGCCCTCCGGCAGATCCATGCCCGCCCCCGCAGTCACGTCGCGCAAGGAGTCCAGGGGCGCGCCCGGCTGGGCGGTGAAGCGATCCGCGACGACGTCTTCGCCCGTGGCGATCTCGGCCCTGTCGCCCCGGCAGCGCCACACGAGGTCAGGTTGCATGGCGATGATCGAATAGCGTCCGCGCCATGCGCCGCCCTCCACCGACTCGAACAGAAAGGCGTAGGGCCGTCCGTGGGCGATCTTGAGGTAGGCGGAGACCGGCGTTTCCAGATCATCGATGATCCGCCGCCAGACGACCTGGGCCGCTCCCTCCGCGTAGCGCCGCGCGAAATCGTCGAACGCCGGCGAGGCGCTCACTTGGCCAGCGGCGCCCCGGGCCTGGCCCCCGCCTTCGCCGGCGGTCCGGCTTCCACGCCGAGGGTCTGGCGCGCCAGGGCGTAGTTGATCGTTGCCTTGTAGTCCTTGCCCGCGGCCACCTGCACCGCGTTCAGAAGATCCTCCGCATAGGCCTTGGACGCGCGGCCGCGAATGGCGGCGGTGATCTGGGCGGTCAGTTGCGAATCCCCCGCGTGCACGGCGTCGATCTTGGCGATGTAGACGCCGTTGGGACCACCGGCCGGAAACACTTCGCCCGGCTTGGCCCCGAACACGCCCTCGAGGAATTCCCGACCGAGGGCCTGATATTGCTGCGCCTTCAGGCGGGTCATGTCGGTCTCATGCGTGACATGGGCACCGACCTGGGCGGCGGCGGCGTCAAGATTGCCGTTCTTCTTGGACAGGGCCACCAGCTCGTTGGCCTTGGCCTTGAGTTCGCTGATCAGCGTCTCCTGCATATAGGCTTTGGTCAGCTCGGGCCGCTTGTCGGCCAGGGACGGCAGGGCGGGTGGCAGGATCTTTTCCACGCGGACCGCGAAATACTCGCCCGAGCCGGCGTCCTCGAGATCGCCGTCCTGACCGGCGGGCATGGCGAAGGCGGCCTTGAGGATCTTGTCACTGAGCTCAGGATTGGGCTTGCCGCTCGCGTCGAGTCCCTGGGCGGTGACCGGCCCCAGCGTGATAGGGGTGACGCCGGCCTTGCGCGCGGCGTCGATGTCATTGGCCCCGGCCTGGCGCGCGTCGTCGAACTTCTCGCTCTCTTGATAGGCCCGGTCGGCGGCCTGCTTCTGCCGCAGGTCGGCTTCGATCTGAGGCGTGGCGCTGGCCAAAGTCGCCTGCGCGCCGGGCGTGACCTTGACCACCTTGATCACCGCCAGGCCGAGATCGCCCGTCACCGGTCCCTGGACCGCGCCCGGTTTGGCCGCGAAAGCGGCCTGGGCCAGCTTGGTGTCGGGGATCGCCGACTGTGGCTTGTCGTCATAGGTGACCGCCTCGACGCCGACCGACTTGGCGATCGCGGAGGCGTCTTCGCCGGAGGCCATGCGCCGCGCCACGGCCGCGCCTTCGGCGGCGCTCTTGACCGGGATGTCGACGATCGTGCGTTTTTCGGGCGCGGACAGCGAATCCTTGCGGAAGGCGAATTCCTTGGCCACCTGCGCCGGATCGATCTTGATCGTCGGGGCGATGTCCTTGGCCGAGAACTTGGCAAGGGTGATGATGCGCATCTCCGGCTGCATGAGCTGGTTGGCATGGGCTTTGATGAACGCGGTCAGCTGGGCGTCGGTGGGCGGCGCCGGCTTCGCCACGGCGTTGAGCCCCATGATGAAATAGGAAATGTCGCGGCTCTCCGTGCCTTGGGCCGCGCCGATGGCCACATAGGTGAGCGGCTCCTGAAAATTGCCGATCACGGCGAAGCCGAAGTGACGCACCGCGATCTGGTCGGTGAAATCGGCCTGCACCTGGCGCGGGGTCACGCCGTTGGCGGCCAGGACCTGAAGGAACTGCTGTTGACTGAACTGGCCGGTCACCTTGTCGAAGGCCCACGGCTGCTTCTTGAACTCGTCATCGACCAGCCGGGGCGCCGGCACGATGCCGGATCTCGTGAGCATCTCCATCAATGCTTCTTGCTGGGCGATTTGGGCCAGGAGCTGCACATCCACGCCGTTCTGCACCAGGAACTGGTTGGTGAGGTCCTGTCCGGTCTGCTGCTCGAACCGTTGTTTCTGTTCGTCCCAGTTCTTTTCAAAGGTCTTGCTGTTCATCGAGTGGTCGCCAACGGTCACGACGGCATCGGCGTTGACGGACCGGAAGGCGTCCGGAAACCGGCCACCGCCCACGCCCAGGATCAGGAACACCAGGATCAGCGCGCCCATGATCGCTATGGCGATCGGATTGCGGGCGCTGGAGCGAAGGGAGCCGGTCATACTGGGGAAATCTCGGGGCGTCGGTGGGCTGGCGCGCCCTGGGCGGCGGTATAGTCGCGCGGCCCCATCCGCCGCAAGCACAGGTGACAGGCGCGGCCAGGCGCCTTAGCTCGAAGCGGACGTTCTGGTTCGCGGGAGATAATCCTTGACGCCCCTTCGCCCGATGATCGCCGGCAACTGGAAAATGAACGGTGTCGAAGCGTCCCTGGCGGAGGCGCGGGCGATCGCCTCCTGGCTGGAGTCCCACCCCGTCGGCGCGCGCGTGGCCTTGTGTCCGCCCGCGACGCTGCTCCATCGCATGGCCGTGGCGCTGGCGGGGACAGGCGTGGAGGTCGGCGCGCAGGACTGCAGTCCTCACGCCTCCGGCGCCTACACCGGCGACATCGCCGCGGACATGATCATGGACGCCGGCGCGCGGCTGGTCATCCTCGGTCATTCGGAACGCCGCCACGGCCACGGCGAAGGCAACGCCGAGGTCGCGGCCAAGGTGAAGGCGGCCATCGTCGCCGGCCTGGAACCCATCGTCTGCGTCGGCGAGACCCTGGAGGAGCGGCGCGGGGGGCGGGCGATCGGAGTCGTTTCGGCTCAGGTCCGCGCCTCCCTGCCACCGGCGCTCGAGGGCCACGCCTTTTCGCTCGCCTATGAGCCGGTGTGGGCC
>JBOHLC010000141.1:0-13166 GCA_050729395.1 Caulobacteraceae bacterium | reverse complement strand
GCACTTCGCTCCGCCGCATCCCAACCCCTCCCAAGGGCGACATGCACCGGACAGATCACCTGCTACATAAACCGGACAGATCGTGTGCTCCCTACACTCGCGCCTCCCGCTGTTGCGGGTGATTTTGCCCTCCTCTATAAGGCCCGCTCTTCAATCGGAGTGTGGCTCAGTCTGGTAGAGCACCGCGTTCGGGACGCGGGGGTCGCAGGTTCGAATCCTGCCACTCCGACCAATCCAGCCATGGCGTTTGACCGCGGTTCGGCTATGGCGTTGGCCGACGCGGCCGCCGGCCGCGCGCGCTGGCGAGGCCTGGCTCATGAAGCATTTCCTGATCACCATCGCCGGCGTGCTTGTCGGCCTCTTCCTGTTCGCCTTTCTTGCCCCCATCGTCTTTCTCGGCTTCCTGGCCGCCGCGTCCCGGCCGGCGCCGACGCCGGACCACGCGGTCCTGGTGCTCGACCTGCGCGGCGGCCTGACCGACCAGCCATCGTCGAATCCTCTCGCCTTCCTTGGCGGACGCAGCCAATCGGTGATCTTGATCGAGGAAACTTTGCGGCGGGCCGAAACCGACGATCGGGTGCGCGGGCTCTTCGTCCGCCTGCCCGAGACCGGCATCGCGCCGGGGGCGGCCGACGAACTACGTCTCGCGTTCAAGGACTTCCGCGCTCATGGCAAGTTCATCGCCGCGCACAGCCAAGGCCTCTACGCCGAAGGCATTGTCACCTCGACCTATGAACTGGCGGCGGCGTCGGGCGATGTGTGGATGCAGCCGTCATCGGCTTTCCAGGTCACTGGAATCGCCAACCAGGACCTGTTCTTCAAGCGCGCCTTCGACCGCTATGGCGTGATCGCCGACTACCAGCAGCGCTATCAATACAAGAACGCGGTCAATCCCTACCTCTATGACAACTACACCCCGGCTCACCGCGAGGCGGAGCTGGGCTGGATGACCTCGGTCTATGAGACGGCCATCGCCGATGTCGCCGCCGATCGCAACCAGCCGGCCGACGCCGTAAAGGCCCTCATCGAGGCCGGTCCCTACTCGGCCGAGGACGCGTTGGCCAAGGGCCTGATCGACCATGTCGGCGAGGTGAAGGACGCCGAGAGCGCCCTGCTGGCCAAGGCTGGCGACGGGGCAAAGCTGGTGCGATTTTCCGACTATGCCGACCGCCTCGCCCGGCGCGGCGGCGCGGGCCCCAAGGTCGCGGTGATCTCCGCCGAGGGCGCGATCATGACCGGACGCGGAGGAGGCGCCAGCCCCCTCGGCGGCGAGCAGGTCATCCACTCCGACGATATCTCCAAGGCCTTCTACGACGCCATCGACGACAAGCAGGTCAAGGCGATCGTGTTCCGCGTCTCCTCGCCCGGAGGTTCTGACACGGCGTCTGAGCAGATCCTCGCCGCCGTGCGCGCGGCCAGGGCCGCGGGCAAGCCGGTGGTGGTCAGCATGGGCGTCTACGGCGCCTCGGGCGGCTATTGGATAGCCTCGGACGCCAATGAGATCGTGGCCGAGCCGTCCACCCTGACTGGCTCGATCGGCGTTTTCGGGGGCAAGTTCGTCATCGGCCCGGCCCTTGCCAAGTTCGGTGTGGACATGCGCGGGCTCTCGGTGGGCGGCCAGTTCGCCGACATGGGCAGCGCGGCTCAGCCCATGACGCCGACCCAGCGGGCCGCCTTCTCAGCCTGGATGGACAAGATCTACAACGGCTTCGTCGCCAGCGTGGCCCAGGGACGGCGCATGCCGCTTGCGCGGGTGGCTCAGATCGCCCGCGGCAGGGTGTGGACCGGCGCCCAGGCCAAGGGCCTCGGGCTCGTAGATGAGCTGGGCGGATTCTATCAGGCGGTCGAACGGGCCAAAACCCTGGCTGGGATCAGCGGCGAGGCGCGACTGGAGACCTTCGGGCCCGCCGCCACGGCGCTCGAAGCGCTACAGCGCCTTCTGGGCCTGCAGACTCTCGCCGCGCGCCTGACGGGGATCGATCTCGCCGCCGATCCAGAAGGGCGCGCCCTGCTGGCCGCCGCCGCCGACGCGCGCCTCAGGTCGGAAGGGGCGACTGTTCTCGCTCCCTCGCCGTTCCGCTGATCAGAGGCCTGGCGCCGGCGGGGTGGCCGGCGCCGCATCCGCCGGCGAGGCGGGGGCCGTATCCGGCGCGGACTGCGGCGCGGGCGGAGCCGGCGCGTCCGTCGCCGAGGGATTGTTGTATTTCAGCGCCTGGCCGAGCAGGGCCGATTTGGCGGCCAGTTCACGGGCGTTGGAGGCGCAACGGTCGGGCAGGGCCCAGGTCAGCCACGCCCTGGCCAGTTCCCTCCGCGTCTTCATCTCCACCGGACGCCAGATGCTCCGGCCCTGGTTGATCGCCTCGATACCCTGCGGTGCGATGGCCGAGGGACTGGCCTGCTCGGCCGCCTGCACCGCATGGCCGATGACCTTCAGCTCCACGCGCGCGGCGGCCATGTCATCGGCGTAAGGTTCCTTCTCGTGCGGCTCGGAGGTGCCGAACATCTTGTCTATGGCCCGAAGGTCCGGCTTCACCCGGTCGTACACATCGAGGTACTCGCTAAGCGCGCCATAGCACCAAGCGGCGAGCGGATAGCCCTGAGTTGGCGCCCCCGGCGGCAGCGGCTCGGCGTCGGCCGGCGGCGGCGGCGCGGGATTGCTGGCCATGAGCGAAAGGGCGAGGAAGAGGGCGGTGCCCGGCATGCATCGGTTCTCCTTATCTAAGCTTCAAGGACCTCCGGCGCGCCGAACCCCCCGCCCCCGGGGGTCTCGATCTCGATGGCGTCGCCGGCCTGGACCTCGAGGCTGAAGCAAGCAGGCAGCACCTTTACCGCGCCGCTGGCGGCGATCAACCTCTGCGCGCCGGGGAGGGCTTCGCCGCCACCGGCGAGTCCGCGCGGGGCATGCCCGCGGCGCGTCGACAGCAGGGCCGCCTCCATCGGGGCGAGGAACCGGATCCGCCGGCGGACGCCGTCGCCGCCGCGATGGACGCCCGCGCCGCCCGAGCCGTGGCGGACCTCGAACACCTCCAGCCGCACGGGAAAACGGCGCTCCAGGATTTCCGAATCGGTCAGGCGCGAATTGGTCATGTGGCTGTGCACGGCGCTCGCCCCGGCCGCCCTGGCCGTGGCCCCGACCCCGCCGCAGATGGTCTCGTAATATTGCTGCTCGGCGTCGCCGAAAGTGAAGTTGTTCATGGTTCCCTGCGAATTGGCCATGACGCCCAGCGCCTCATAGAGAGCGTCGACCACATGCTGGCTTGTCTCGACATTGCCGGCCACCACCGCCGCCGGCGGCCGCGGGTTCAGCATCGAGCCCTCGCGCGTGACGACATCCAGGGGTTCGAGGCAGCCAGCGTTCAGCGGGATGTCATCGTCGACCAGAGTGCGGAAGACGTAGAGAGCGGCGGCGTTGACGATCGAGGAAGGCGCATTGAAGTTGGAGGAGAGCTGGTCGGCCGAGCCGGTGAAGTCGAGCCTCGCCTCGCGGGCCTCGGCGTCGACGCGGATCTTGACCTCGACCCGTCCCCCACCGTCCATGGGCGCGCGCGCGGCGCCGTTGGCGAGCCTGGCAATGGCGCGCCTGACGCATTCGGCGGCGTTCTCCTGCACATGTCCCATGTATTGGCTGACCATGTGGCGGCCATGGACGTCGATCATGGCCGAGATCGATGCCGCGCCTGCCTGGCATGCGGCCACCTGCGCCTTGAGATCGCCGATGTTGCGTTCAGGCGAGCGGCTCGGCCATGGGCCGGCCGTCAGCGCCGCTTGGACGTCCGCTTCGAGGAACACGCCGCCTCGCATGATCGGCAGGGCGTCCAGTAGGACGCCTTCCTCCTCGATGGTTCGTGAGAACGGCGGCATCGATCCTGGCTGGACCCCGCCGACATCGGCATGATGGCCGCGCGCGGCGGTGAAGAAGGCCGGCGCCGCGCCTTCGCCGACGAAGATCGGCATGACCACCGTGATGTCCGGCAGGTGGGTGCCGCCGGCGTAGGGATTGTTGAGCGCGAAGGCCTCGCCCGGCGCGAACCGTGCGCGCCGCGCCATCACCGCGCGCACGCTGGCGTCCATGGAGCCCAGGTGGACCGGCATGTGCGGCGCGTTGGCCACCAGGCCGCCGGCGGCGTCGAACAGAGCGCAGGAGAAGTCTAGCCGCTCCTTGATGTTGACCGAGCGCGCCGTACGCTCGAGGGCCGCGCCCATCGCTTCGGCGACGCCCATGAACCTGCGATTGAACAGCTCGAGGGTCACCGGATCGACGGCATCGGTGATGGCGCTCGCCGCCGGTCGCGGCGGCGACAATCGTGTCAAGCGGATCAGGCCGTCGGCCTTCGGCGTCGCGCGCCAGCCGCGCTCCAGCCAGATCTGAGTGTCGTCGCGCGCGATCAGCCTGGGACCGTCTATGGGCGAGGCAAGGTCGTCGGCCAGCACAATGTTGGGATGCGGCGCGCGCGGCGCGATTGAGAACCGATCCTCCGTGGCCGGAGAATCGGCCCGGTCATCGGCCTCCAGGACCTCGACCTCGACGCTGCCGATCAGCATCTGCCGGCCAGGTTCGATGAATCCGAAAAGGCGCTTGTGAGCCGCTTCGAACGAATCGGTTACCGCCTCAAGGGAGGTCAGAGGCGCGGGCAGGCTGGCGTCGCTGTCCTGATAGCGCACGCGCAGGCGGGCCTGGCTGGGCCCGGGCGTCGCGCCTTGAACCAAGAGGTCGCGGCGCGCCTGGTCTGAAAGCAGCCCGGCGAGGCCGCGCGCCTCGTCCAGTCCCTTGCTGGAGAGCGGAGTTTCGAGGCCGCGTTGCATGGCGGCGCTCATCCGCGCCTGGCCGATGCCCCAGGCCGAGAGCAGGCTGGCGAAGCGCGGACAGAGAACTTCACCGATGCCGAGCGCCTCGGCCGTCGCGCAGGCCACCTGTCCGGCCGCCCCGCCGAAAGCGATAAGTGCGTGATCGCGCGGGTCGAAGCCGCGCTCGGTCGAGATGCGGCGAATGGCGCCGGCGGTCTGCTCGACGGCGACCGCGATGAATCCTTCGGCGGCGGCGCGGGCGTCCGCCAGGCCCATCGCCCGGGCCAGTTCGCCGAGGCGGCTGAAGGCGGCGTCCGTATCCAGCGGCGCATCGCCGTCAGGTCCGAACACCTCGGGGAAGAGGCTCGGCTCCAACCGCCCAAGGACGAGGTTGGCGTCGGTCACCGTCGCCGGACCGCCCCGTCCGTAGGCGGCCGGACCTGGCGCGGCCCCGGCGCTCGTCGGTCCAACGCGGGCGCGCAGGCCATCGAAAGTCAGGATCGACCCGCCGCCGGCGGCCACGGTCTCCACGTCGAGCATCGGCGCGCGCAACCTGACACCGGCGACGCGCGTGACGTCCCGCCGCTCGAGTTGGCCGGCATAACGGCACACGTCGGTGGACGTGCCGCCCATGTCGAAGCCAAGCACCGCCTTCGTTTCCGCCGCGGCGGCAACCCTGGCCGCGCCCACCACGCCCCCGGCGGGCCCGGAGAGTACTGCGTCGCGGCCGCGAAACGCCTTGGCCGAGGTAAGGCCGCCGCCCGAAGTCATGAAGAAGAGGTCGGCGCCGGTGACCGCGCGCGCGAGTTCCTCGGCATAGGCGCGCAGCGGCGGGGTCAGATAAGCGTCCGCAACGGCGGTCTCGGCCCGCTCTATGAACCTTGGCAGCGGCGAGACCTCGCTGCTCACGACCACGTAGGCGATGCCGGCGGCTCTGGCGAGCTCGGCCGCCCGCGTCTCATGGCGCGGATTAAGGTCGCTGTGGAGGAAAGCGATGGCGGCGCTTTCGAAGCCTGCTCGCGCTGCGACTGCCAGAGCCTCGGCCAGCACTCCATCGTCCAACGGCAAGATGACCGTCCCGTCCGCGGCCAGCCGCTCGCGCGCCTCGATGACCGCGCCGTAGAGCGGGGCCGGTCTTTCGATATCCAGCGCGAAAAGGCGTGGCCGGGTCTGATCGCCTATGACCAGCGCGTCGGCGAAACCTTCGGTGGTGATGAGAAGCGTCCGTGCGCCGGCCCGCTCGAGAAGGGCGTTCGTGGCCACCGTAGTGCCGATGCGGATGGCCTCGACCCACGCGCCCGGGAAAGGTTCGCCTGGGCTCAGGCGCAACAGACGGCGCATCGCCTCGACGCTCGCGTCGGCATAGGTCGGCGAGGCCGAAGGCAGCTTGAGTGTCTCGAGCAAGCCGTCCGGCGAGCGGCCGATGACGTCGGTGAAGGTGCCCCCGCGGTCGATCCAGAAACTCCAGCGGCCGGCGGTGCGTTCAAGAAGGGTCATGCCGGTCCTGTGGAAGAGCGCGCGCCGATGGAACGCCTTTCCCGGCGCAGAAACGGTTGACGGGCGCGGATTGCAAGCCGAAGAACGCGGCCGCTCGCGAATGAAGGACCAGACCATGACCGCCTCGCCGTCGACGAGGGCCCCCAGCCGGCGCGGACTGGCGATGGTCGGCGCGGCCGGCATCTGGCTCGTCGCCGGCGTCGTCGGCGTGGCGCTGGCGGCGCTGCTCACCGCGGTCGTGGTGGTGGTTGGCGTCATCGGCGCCGCCGGCCTGGCGGTCGTGGGCCTCGCTCCGCGGCCGCGGCGAAGGCCGAAAGCGAACGATCCCGATGTCATAGAAGCCCATCATGTGGGCGGCCACTCGTGGGTCGCCTATGGCTGGGATGGCCACTGACGCCGGGCTGGAAGCCGCGCGCAAGCCCTCGGCCAAGGACCCAATTCAAGAAGTTTTAGACGGGCGGCCACCGTTGCGTGGACGCGCCGGTCCGTTACCATCCGCTTCTTAACAAGAGCGGAGGACGAGATGCTGGGCTTGGTGGCGACAATCAAGGTGCAGGACGGGAAGGGACCGGACTTCGAGGCCGTGTTTCTGAGGCTGGCCGCGGCCGTACGCGCCAATGAGCCTGGCAATGTCCTCTACCAACTGACCAAGAGCCGGGCCGAAGCCAACACCTATAAGGTGCTGGAACTCTACAAGGACGAAGACGCCGCAGCGGCGCACCGCGGCGCCGACCACTTCCGCGAGATCGGACGCGAGATGGGTCCGTTCATGGCCGGTCGTCCCGAGGTGGAGATGCTGGACACGGTCGAATAGAGCGTGACGGCGTTGGCGCGGAGCGATCCCGCCCCCCATCAGGCTCTAAGCCTTAGTTGCGAGCAGGATTCAGGTTCGAGGCGACCTTGCCTCCAATCATCCTGCTCCTGCCCGCGTCCGCGAAGCTTCTACTGGCAGGCCACCTTGGCCGGGACGTAGCGGTTCTGGCTGGCGTCCCAGCGCCACCCGTCGCAGTTGTAGCCGGCCGCTGGCGCCGCGGGGGCGCCATAAGGCGCCGCGTAGGGGTAATCATAGTAGTCGTCATCGTACCAGTAGGGCGCGAGGTCGTAGCCGGCCACAAAGCCGAGCCCGCCCCAGAAGAACGGATCCCAGCCCCAGCCCCAGGCGGGTCCCCAACCCCAGCCACCGTGCCAACCGCCCCAGCCGTGGCCGCCCCAGCCGTGGCCGCCCCAACCGTGACCGCCCCAAGCGTGTCCTCCGGCGAAATGACCGCCGCTGAAATGGCCGCCACCGCTGAAGTGGCCGCCGCCGCCGCTGAAATGGGGCGCCGCCAAGGCCGGTCCGACGGCCAGCGCGCCGGCGGCCGCCAGACTGGCGATACCGGCAATGAGCTTCTTCTTCATCACATCTGTTCCCTGAAATCCCCGAGACGCGAACGCCTCGTCGTCCCGACGAGTCTTGCGCCCGGCAAGCTGAACGCTGAGTGAACCGCAAGCCTCAGGCATTGAAGTTAAGCCTCAAGCCGGGGCGCGGCCAGCGGCATTTGTAGAGCTTGCCTGTTCCGGAACACGTCACCCATGCCTCGCGCATGTCAGCCCCGCCGAAACAGATGTTGGTCACCAGCGGGTCGGGGAAGGCGAAGTGTTCGGTCGAGCCGTCGGGGTCGAAGGCGGTGACGCCGCCATTGATGATGGTGGCGACGCATACCTTGCCGCCCGCCTCCACGGCCAGGCTGTCGAGGAGCTGGTAGCCGGGCAGATTACAGATCACCCGTCCGGGCGCGAAACCCTGCACCGGAGTGAGTTCCCCAGGCGCGGCAACGTCGAACGCCCACAGTCGCCCAAGCCAGGTGTCGGCCACGTAGACGACCGCGCCATCGGGCGAGAGGCCAACGCCGTTGGGTGAGATCTGGTGGTCACGACCGCACACGATCTTCGAGCCGTCGGCAAGCGCATAGTAGAGGCCGCCGTAGTCGCGGCCGGTTGGCGTGCTGCGGCCATGGTCGGTGAACCAGAACCCCCCATGACGGTCGAAGACCAGATCGTTTGGCCCGAACAGTGGGCGCCCCTCGCACGCGTCATAGACGGTCTCGACGTTACCGGTGGCCAGATCCACGCGCTGGATTGAGCCGCCTTTGTGGCCGGCCGGCGTAGGCCCGGGAACATTGAGGCCGCTTTGTTTGACATAGGTAAAAGCGGCGCCGTTGTTGGCCACCCAGATGGCGCCGTCCGGCCCGATGGCCGCGCCGTTGGGGCCGCCCCCGCATTCGGCCACCGTCGATTTACGCCCATCCGGCGTCACGCGCGTCAGCACCCCGCGCTCGATTTCCGTCAGGATCACCGAGCCGTCGGCCATGGCGATCGGACCTTCGGGAAAGCCGAGATCCTCGGTTACCAGTTCGATATCCACGCGTGTCTCCCTAGGTTTCGGCTCGGGGAAGGAGACTATAACGGCCGCTCGAGAACCCGAAAGACGAATGGAAATTCATCAACCTCCGAGGCCGGATGCGCCTCGCGCCGGGTTTCGCTCCAAGCCGTCTCGTCGAAGGGTGGGAACTGGACGTCCCCCTCCGGCCGGGCGTCGACCTCGGTCAGATAGATGCGCCGGGCGCGTGGCAGCGCCAGTTCGAAGAGCGCCGCGCCGCCGATGACACAGACTTCCTCCGCCCCATCCTCCTGGGCCTGCTCACGACCAATCTGCACCGCCTCGGAGAACTCCTCGCACACGAGCGCGCCTGGCGCAGCGAACGAGCCGTCGCGGGAGAGGACGATGTTGAAGCGTCCCGCCAGCGGTCGCCTTGGCAGGCTCTCCCAGGTCTTGCGACCCATGATCACCGGTTTGCCAAGGGTCAGTTCGCGGAACAGCGTCATGTCGGACCTGAGCCGCCAGGGAAGAGCGCCCGCGCGTCCGATCACGCCGTTGGCCGCGCGCGCCACGGGTCCGAGGGTCAGGCCAACCATCAGACCGCGATCGGGGCCTTGATCAGCGGGTGCGCCCGGTAGTTCTCCAGGATGACGTCTCCCTCCTCGAGCGCGAACAGGTCGGCGCCAGGCGCGAGGCGCAAGGTCGGGAAAGGATACGGCGCGCGTGTCAGCTGCAGGCGCGCCTGGTCGAGATGGTTCAGATAGAGGTGCGCGTCACCAAGGGCGATGACGAGATCGCCTACCGCGAGATCCGTTTCCCTGGCCATCAGATGGGTGAGCAAGGCGTAGCTGGCGATATTGAAGGGCAAGCCCAGGAAGACGTCGGCCGAGCGCTGATAGAGCTGGCATGAGAGGCGCCCGCCCGCGACGTGGAACTGGAACAGGCAATGGCATGGCGGCAAGGCCATGGCTTCGACGTCGGCCGGATTCCAGGCCGAGACGATGTGCCGCCGGCTCTCGGGATCCTCCTTCAGGCTCGTCGCCACGCCGGCGATCTGATCGATCGCGCGACCGTCGGGCGCGGCCCACGAGCGCCACTGCTTGCCATAGACCGGACCAAGCTCGCCGCGCTCGTCGGCCCACTCGTCCCAGATGGTGCAGCCGCGTTCGCGCAGCCAGGCGACATTGGTCTCCCCGCGCAGGAACCAGGCCAGTTCGACCACGATCGATTTGAAATGAACCTTCTTTGTCGTCAACAGCGGAAAGCCGCGGGCAAGATCGAAGCGCATCTGGCGGCCGAAGATGCCGAGCGTGCCCACGCCCGTCCGATCGCCGCGCGGCTCCCCGCAGGCGATGATCTCGGCCAGGAGGTCGAGGTACTGCCGCTCGGCGTGGTCGAGGGTAATCGGCTGGGCGGACATGTCTGCTAGATGGTAGACCGACTCGCGCCTTCAAAGCACCGCTGTTGCGGCTCGATCCACAGGCTGTCCACCACAATCGCCCCCTCGCCTTGACGCGCGGGCCAAATGACTATCGATAGCGGCGGCTTTCGCGGGCGGTCTCCCCGCGCGCGGAGCGTCGCATTGCCGAGCCGGAGAAAAGTTCATGCGCGTCTACTACGATCGCGACGCCGATCTCGCCCGTCTGCTGGACAAGAAGGTGGCCATCGTCGGCTACGGCTCGCAAGGCCACGCCCATGCGCTCAACCTGCGCGATTCCGGCGTGAAGAACGTGGCCGTGGCGCTACGTCCTGGCTCGGCCTCGGCGGCCAAGGCCAAGGCGGAGAACCTCGAGGTGAAGAGTGTCGCCGACGCCTCCGTCTGGGCCGACCTGATCATGGTCCTGGCCCCGGATGAGCTGCAGCGCGGGATCTACGAGAGAGAAATCGCGCCCCACATCCGCGACGGCGCGGCCCTGCTCTTCGCTCACGGTCTCAATGTCCACTTCGGCCTGATCGAAGCCAAGCCGTCGATAGATGTGCTGATGGTCGCGCCGAAAGGGCCCGGCCACACGGTGCGCAGCGAATATCTGAAGGACGGCGGCGTGCCATGCCTGATCGCGGTGGCCCAGGACGCGACCGGCGCCGCGCTCGATCTGGGCCTGGCCTACGCCTCGGCCATCGGCGGCGGCCGCTCGGGAGTCATAGAAACGACGTTCCGCGAGGAATGCGAGACCGATCTCTTCGGCGAGCAGGCGGTGCTTTGCGGCGGCCTGGTGGAGTTGATTCGCGCCGGCTTCGAGACGCTGGTGGAGGCCGGCTACGCGCCGGAGATGGCCTATTTCGAGTGCCTGCACGAAGTGAAACTGATCGTCGATCTCATTTACGAGGGCGGCATCGCCAACATGAACTATTCGATCAGCAACACGGCCGAATACGGCGAATACGTCAGCGGCCCGCGCGTGGTGACGGGCGAGACCAAGGCCGAGATGAAGCGCATCCTCGATGACATCCAGTCGGGCCGGTTCGTGCGAGACTTCATGGCCGAGAACCAGACTGGCCTGGCCTCGTTCAAGGCTTCTCGCCGGCGCGGGGCCGAGCATCCGATCGAGGAGGTGGGGGCGCGGCTTCGCGACATGATGCCTTGGATCGCCAAGAACAAGCTGGTGGACCAGGCGCGGAACTAGCGGCGCCCTTGCCAGCCGGGTTGTGGCCGGTCACTATACACGCCGGCTGAGGTCGGAGTGACAAGGATGGGTGCGTTCAGAGCGTAGGCACGCGCCGCCCAGGCGGTCCCGAGGGACCGCTCCCGTCATTCCTGTCTCCGGAAAACCTACATGGCATTTCTCGCCAATGACGCGGTCAACCGCGTCAATCTGCACTACGGCGTCCAGGCCTTGGCCCAGGCCTCGGGCGGGGCCTTCTATCTTGTCTTCCTGCTGCGCGCCGGTCTCACCGTGCCCCAGACGTTCGTGGTCATGGCGGCGATCCTCGGCGGCCGGCTTTGCTTCCGGCCGATCCTCGTGCCTTTGGCCAAGCGCTTCGGTCTCAAGGCAATGCTCATCGCCGGGGCGATCTGCATGGGCCTGCAATACCCTGTGCTCGGCCAGGTCCGAGGCGTCGGACCGGCCCTGTGGGTCCTGATCGCCGTCGCGGCCCTCGGCGACCTGCTCTATTGGCCTTCATTCCACGCCTATTTCGCCACTGTCGGCGATGCCAGGCACCGCGGCCACCAGGTCGGCGCGCGCGAGGCCCTGGCGGCTGTGGCCGGGGTGATCGCGCCGCTGCTCGGCGCCTTGGCCTTGATGACCCTCGGCCCCGGCCTCACCTTCGCCGCCGTCGGCCTGGTCCAGGCGCTCTCCGCGATTCCCCTCTTCGGCGCTCCGCGAGTGCCGGTTAGTCCGGCGGCGCCCGGCGCATATCGCGCGGGGCGCACGGTCGCCTTGTTCAACGCCACGGATGGCTGGTTCGACGCCAGCCTGATTTCGGCGTGGCAGATGGCCCTCTACATCACCTTGAAGGACAGCATTCCCGCTTACGGCGGGGCCATGGCCCTCGCCGGCCTCGCCGGCGCCGCCTGCGGTCTCTTCATCGGTCCGCGCATCGACGCCGGCCGCGGACGGAGCGCCGTGCTGGCGGCCTACGCCCTTGGCGCGGGGATTCTCATCACACGCGCCGCAAGCCTGGGCGCGCCATGGCTGGCGGTCGGCGCCAATGCGCTCGGCGCCCTGCTCATCCCGATCCTCTCGCCGACCGTTGGCGGGGCGGTCTACAATCACGTTGCGGCGTCGCCCTGCGCCCTGCGCTTTCAGGTGGTGAGCGAGGCCGGCTGGGACGTTGGTTATATCGGCGCCTGTCTCATAGCCGCGGCAATGACAGCGCTGGGCGGCGGCCTCTCGGCGACCATCCTGCTTGGACTGCCGGCTGTGGGCGCCGGGGCGGTGGTGCTGTGGCGTCTGTATGCCAGGCCGGCCTAGTCCCAGTCGATACTTGCCTCCCCGCGCAGGATGGCCTCGGCCTCGGGCGTGTGCTTGGGCCCCTTCCGCGGGTGGAGGACGAGTGGAGGCAGGAGCTTCAGCGGCGCGCGGCCGCCACGGATCGCGCGCGCCAGGACCCTGTTCGCCGGCGCGTCGGCGAAGGGATGGACCGGCCTGATCTGGAACGAGCCCGCGCGACGCGCCAGCAGACCGAGCAGATCGCCCAGGCGCTCGGCGCGGTGGATCATTGTCACCGTTCCCCCCTCCCGCACGGCGCGGGTGAGGAAATCGACCCAGGCAGCCAAGCCACCCTCGGCTATCCACGCCGCGCGCTTGGCCGGAGCGGGGCCACGCAATGAGCTCTCGTCATCAAAGAATGGCGGATTGGCCAGGACCGCATCGAAGGGCTCGCCTTCACAGGCGTTCAATACATCGCCATAGCGGGCGGACACGCGGTCTTGAACATCGTTGAGCGCGATGTTGGTCTGGGTCAGGTCGAGCGCGTCTTGGTCGCGTTCGAGACCCATGAAGGACGCGCCGGGCCGACGGAACGCGGCCATCAGCAGCACGGCGCCGGCGCCGCAGCCGGCCTCCAGCACGCGCTCGCCGCT
>JBOHLC010000140.1:0-5135 GCA_050729395.1 Caulobacteraceae bacterium | reverse complement strand
CCTTCGAGAAGCTGCAGAAAGCCATGCGCGCCGCCGCCCTGGAACAGAACCTGGTCAACGCATAAAACACCTCTCCCGTGGGGAGAGGTCGAGCGCACCGACATGCGCGTCCGGGTGAGGGGCAACGCCGTTGGAAGTCCAGGCGCAGGCAGGGCTTGGCGGCGAAGCCGCGAGAGTCCAGCACGAAGCTCACGAAGGAACTCCTTCCTGCCACGGGCAGCGTGGGCGCCGAAGTTGATGAGCGCGCGATGCGCGCGCCTTCGTGGGCTTCGTGAGCTTCGTGGTAAGAGAAGGACGCTCGAACGTCGAGCGCGAAATTGTCAACTTCGCTGCCCCTCACCCGGACGCGCCCTCAGGCGCGTCTCGACCTCTCCCAGAGGGAGAGGGGGGCTTTTGTCACCCGCCCCAAGGCGCGTCTCGACCTCTCCCCCGGGAGAGGTGTTTTATGCGTTGACCAGGTTCTGTTCCAGGGCGGCGGCGCGCATGGCTTTCTGCAGCTTCTCGAAGGCGCGCACCTCGATCTGACGCACCCGCTCACGGCTGACGCCGTATTCGGCGGCCAGGGTCTCGAGCGTGGTCGGATCGTCCTTCAGGCGACGCTCGGTGAGGATATGTCGCTCGCGGTCGGTGAGCTCGCTCATCGCCTCTTCCAGGAGCCCCATGCGCAGGGAGTATTCCTCGCTTTCGGCCAGGTGCGTTTCCTGGCTGACCGCGTCCTTGTCTTCCAGCCAGTCCTGCCATTCGTTCTCCGAATCGGCCCTGAGCGGCGCGTTCAACGAGGCGTCCGGGCCGGCCAGGCGGCGGTTCATGGAAATGACTTCGGAGTCGAGCACGCCGAGCTTGGTGGCGATCTGGCTGACCTGATCGGGGTGGAGATCCCCCTCGTCGAGCGCGCTGATCTCGCTCTTGGCCTTGCGCAGGTTGAAGAACAGCTTCTTCTGCGCCGCCGTGGTGCCCATCTTCACCAGGCTCCACGAGCGCAGGATGTATTCCTGGATCGAGGCGCGGATCCACCACATGGCGTAGGTCGCAAGGCGGAAGCCCTTGTCGGGCTCGAATTTCTTGACCGCCTGCATCAGGCCGACGTTGCCCTCGGAGATCACCTCGCCGATCGGCAGGCCGTAGCCGCGGTAGCCCATGGCGATCTTGGCCACCCGGCGCAGGTGCGAGGTGACGAGGCGATGCGCGGCCTCGGAGTCCTGGTGCTCGCGCCAGGCCTTGGCGAGCATGAACTCCTCGTCCTTTTGCAGCATCGGAAATTTGCGGATCTCCGTCAGATAACGGGACAGGCCGCCATCGGGCGACATGACGGAGAGCGCGTTGACTGAAGCCATTTTGTGTACATATCCCCTTGCGGAGCGGGGCCTTTTGTCAAGGCGCGCGCGTGGCGCGTCCACTCCGGACAATCCGTTAGATAAGTATTGGTTGCCCCTCCTTTAAGGGCGCGTTCCAGCGAGGCTTTCTGGGGCCGGCGCCAGAAGTCCTAAAGCCCCTCAAGCGCCCGCTCCAGCGCGATCATGTCGGCCGGCGGGGCGGTCTCGAAGCTCAAAAGCTCGTGAGTGATCGGATGGCGAAAGGCGAGCAGGCCGGCGTGCAGCGCCTGGCGATGCAGCCCGGCCTCGGCCATGGCTTGCCCGACCGCCGGCGCCGGCGCGCCCGCGCCATAGACCGGATCGCCCAGGCACGGCGCGCCCTTGTGGGCCAAATGCACGCGAATCTGGTGCGTGCGGCCGGTCTCCAGCGTACAGCGCACGCGCGCGGCCACGGGCCGGGTCGCCGGACCGAAGGCCCGCTCGACGGCGTAGTGGGTCACCGCCTCGCGCCCGCCGGCGGCGAGCACGGCCATCTTCTTGCGATTGCGCGGCGAACGGCCGAGGCGCGTGGCCACCGTCCCCTTGCGCGGCTCGGGCGCGCCGCGGGTCAGCGCGAGGTAGGCCCGCTCGATGTCGTGGGCGGCGAACAGGGCCGACAGCCCGTGATGGGCGAGGTCGGTCTTGGCCGCGACCATTACCCCGGAGGTGAGCTTGTCCAGCCGGTGGACGATGCCCGGCCGGGCGACGCCGCCGACGCCGGAAAGGCTGGCCCCGCAATGATGGATGAGGGCGTTGACCAGCGTGCCCGCCGGACTGCCCGGCGCCGGATGGGCCGACATGCCGGCCGGCTTGTCGATGACGATGAGGTGCGCGTCTTCGTAGAGCACGGCGAGCGCCAGGTCCTCCGGTTCGGGCTCGGGCGGCGTCGGCGGCGGGACCGCGAGGCGATAGAGGCCCGGCTCGGCGCGGGCGGAGGCGTCGTCCATCGGCGCGCCGTCGCGGCTGAGCGCGCCCTGGGCCATCAGCGCCTGGATGCGCGCCCGGGAGAATTGCGGCAGGGCGTCGGCCAGGGCGCGGTCGAGACGCCCGTCCGCCGCCGTAAGCTCGACCTCGACGATCTCGGCGGCTCGCCCGTTCAAGGCCGCAACACCAGGGCGCGGTTCTCGACCACGCGGTAGAAGCAGGAGCGGAAGCCGACGTGGCAGGCGCCCCCGTCGCCGCCGGGAATGACCTTCAGCCACACCGCGTCCTGGTCGCAGTCGATGCGCATCTCCTCGACCCTCTGGACCTGGCCGCTGGTTTCGCCCTTGCGCCAAAGCTCGCCGCGCGAGCGGCTGAAATAGTGCGCCTCGCCGGTGGCGAGCGTGCGGTCGAGGGCCTCGGCGTCCATCCAGGCCAGCATCAGCACCTCGCCGGTGTGCGCATGGGTCGCCACGGCGGCGATCAGCCCGTGCTCGTCGAAGCGCGGGGCGAGCACGGCGCCGCGTTCGAGGGCGGCGGTGTCGGGCGCGGTGGGGAAAGAGGGCTTGCTCATGGACCGAAATATGAAGCTTGATGGGCGCCCCCGCCAGCCCGCCAGCCCGCCAGCCCGCCAGCCCGCCAGCCGGTAGTTACGGGTAGTTACGGGGACACAATACTTAATTCCCCGATCCGCGCCGCCACCACAAAGAATTAAGTATTGTGTCCCCGTAACTACCCGACGCCCGCGCCCCCCCCCGTGGCCCTGGGGCGGGGCAGTCGCTATATCGCACCGCCCATGAGCCTCGTTCTGCACGACACGATGACTAGGTCCAAGCGGCCGTTCGTCCCCACCGATCCGCAGCGGGTGACGATGTATGTCTGCGGCCCGACGGTCTACAACTACGCCCACATCGGCAACGCCCGGCCGGTGGTGGTGTTCGACGTGCTGTTCCGCCTGCTGCGCCGCCTCTATGGCGAGGCGCACGTGCTCTACGCGGCCAACGTCACCGACGTGGACGACAGGATCAATCTCAAGGCGGCCCAGGAGGGCGTGCCGATCGAGACGGTCACCGGCCGCTATATCGACGCCTATCATGCCGACATGGCGGCGCTGGGCGCCCTGCCGCCGACGTTCGAGCCCCGCGCCACCAAGACGATGGCGGCGATCGTCGACATGATCGGCCGGCTGGTGCGCGCCAACGCCGCCTACGAGGCCGAGGGCCACGTGCTGTTCAACACACAGGCGTACAGCGACTATGGCGCGCTCTCGCGCCGCTCGCTCGACGACATGATCGCCGGCGCGCGGGTCGAGGTGGCGCCCTACAAGCAGCACCCGGCCGACTTCGTGCTGTGGAAGCCGTCCAAGCCGGGCGAGCCGGTGTGGGACAGTCCCTTCGGCTCCGGCCGGCCCGGCTGGCACATCGAGTGCTCGGCCATGATCGAGCAGACGCTGGGCCTGCCGATCGACATCCACGGCGGCGGCAACGACCTCATCTTTCCCCACCACGAGAACGAGCGAGCCCAGGGCGTGTGCGCCGACCGCCACGCCGGGGCGTACGCCAACTACTGGCTGCACAACGGCTTCCTCAACCTGGGCTCGGACAAGATGTCCAAGAGCCTGGGCAATGTGGAGCTGGTGCATTTCCTGGTGACGCGCTGGCCGCCGGAGACGCTGCGCTGGGCGCTGCTGGCCTCGCACTACCGCCAGCCACTGGCGTGGAGCGAGGAGATAATCGCCGCCGCCAAGGCCGCGCTGGACAGCCTCTACGGCGCGCTGCGGCGGGCGGCGGATGTCGCCCCCTCGACCGACCAGCCCTCGCCGGCCTTCCTCGCCGCCCTGGAGGACGATCTCAACACGCCGCGGGCCAACGCCGAGCTCTTCGCCCTGGCCCGGCGGCTCGAGGGCGGCACGGCCAAGGAGCGGGCCCTGGCCAAGGGCGAGCTGCTGGCCGGCGGCCGGCTGATCGGCTTCCTCGGGGCCGAGCCCGAGGCCTGGTTCCACGGCGGGGCCGACCCGGCGCTGGCGGCCAGGATCGACGCCTTGATCGCCGACCGGGTTGCCGCCCGCGCCGCCAAGGACTGGGCCAAGGCCGACGCCATCCGCGCCGAACTCACTGACCTGGGCGTAGAGGTGATGGACAGCGCGACCGGCGCCACCTGGAAGCTGAAGGAACGCGCTTGATGCGCGCCAAGATCGAATACCGGGTCGGCGTGCGCGCCCCGGACGAGGTCATCTGGCGGCTGGTGGCCGACATCGAGAAGTGGTCCGAATGGAACCCGCTCTATCCGAAGGCCGCGGGGGTGATGCGCATCGGCTCGCAGCTCGACCTCGAGCTGGCCCTGCCGGGCGAGGAACCGCGCACGATCCGGCCGGTGATCGAGGACTGGGTGCCCAATGAGCAGCTCATCTGGCGGCTGAAGCTGATGGGCGGGCTGGTGAAGACGCGGCGCTATTTCGAGATCGAGCATCTGGCGCCCGGCGCGTGCATCTTTTCCAACGGCGAGATCTTCGACGGCCTGCTGGGCCCGAGCGTCGCCAAGCGCTTCGCCCGTCCGATCAAGGAAGGCTTCCGCGCCATGGGCGAGGCGGTCAAGAGCCTGGCGGAGGGCGCCGAAGAGAAGAGATCCGCAGATGACGCAGATGGCCACAGATAAGAGGAAATAGGGCCGCTGCGCGGCTTCTTCCCCTCACCCGCTGGGAGAGGAGGGAAAGGCGCGTCTTCCCCTCTCCCGCTGGGCTAGCAGGTTCACACATCTCTGATTGAGGTGAGCGCCGGTCTCTGATTCCCTGTGTGTGATTTGCCAGGGAGGCCGGGATGGAACTGACGCTGGGGCGGTTTGGCGACCGCCGCCTGGAAAAAG
>JBOHLC010000139.1:0-9059 GCA_050729395.1 Caulobacteraceae bacterium | reverse complement strand
TTGGGCCGAACCCCGCTAGATGCCGACCGAACACCGCAACCTCGTCGCCTTCGTCATCGTGGCCGGGATTATCCTGCTGGCCTATCAGATGTTCATCGTCGGGCCGCAGGCCAAGCGGGTGGCGGCTGAGCACGCCGCCGCGCAGGCCCAGGCGCCCGTCGCCGCCGCCATCCAGCGGGGCCCGACCGCGATGCCGCTCGCGCGCGCCGTGGCCCAGAGCCCGCGGGTGGCCGTCGACACGCCCGCGCTGTCCGGCTCGATCTCGCTCGTCGGCGCGCGCGTCGATGACCTCCTGCTCAAGGGCTACCATGAGGAGGTGGCCAAGACCTCGCCGCTGGTCCGCCTGCTGACGCCACAAGGCGCGGCCGACGCCTATTTCGCCTCGGAGGGCTGGGTCGGGGCCAATCTGCCGGGTTTGCCCAATGAAAACACCCTCTGGACCCTGGCGACGCCCGGGCCGCTCACCCCGACCCACCCGATCTCGCTCTATTACAAGAGCCCCGGCGGCCTGACCTTCACCCGGGTGATCTCGGTCGACGACCAGTCGATGTTCACCATCGCCGACACCGTGACCAACGCGGGCGCGGGGCCGGTCACCCTCGCGCCCTACGCCTCGATCAAGCGCGTCGGCCTGCCGACGGAAACGAGCAAGAGCAGTCTCGTGCACGAAGGCGCCATCGGCGTGCTCGGGGTCGATAAACTGAAACTGGTGCAGCCCAGCTATAAGGATTGGAAGAAGAAGGTCGATCAGACCTGGGATTCGGTCGGCGGCTGGTTCGGGGTCACCGACAAATACTGGATGACGGCCTTCGTCCCCGCGAGCGGCGAGCATATCGGCGCCAGCCTGCGCGAGGCGACGGACCCCGCCGGGGCCGATGTCTACGAAGCGGCCTATCTCGGCGCCGCGCGGCAGGTCGCGCCGGGCGGCAAGGCGAGCGAGACCACGCGCCTGTTCGCCGGCGCCAAGGTGCCGAAGGTCCTGCGGGCCTATGGCAAAAGCCTGGGCATTCCGCGCTTCGACGACGCGGTCGATTGGGGGTGGGACTGGTTCCTGACCAAGCCCATCTCCGCCCTTCTCGACTTCTTCTATCAGCACGTCGGCAACTTCGGCGTCGCCATTCTCATGCTGACCGTCGTCATCCGCCTGATCATGTTCCCGCTGGCCAACCGCGGCTACGAGATGGGCGTGAAGATGAAGAAGATTCAGCCCGAGCTGAAGGCGATGCAGGCGAAGTTCAAGGACGACCCGGCCGCGCAGCAGAAGGAGATGATGGCCCTCTACGCGCGCGAGAAGGTCAATCCGGTGACCGGCTGCCTGCCGCTGCTGTTCCAGATCCCGGTGTTCTACGCCCTGACCAAGCTGTTCACCGTGACCATCGAAGCACGCCACGCGCCGTTCTTCGGCTGGATCCATGATCTCTCGGCGCGCGATCCGACCACGATCATGAACCTGTTCGGCCTCATCCCGTGGGATCCGTCGACCGCGCCGCTGATCGGCGGCTTGCTCGGCGGCGTGCTGCACCTTGGCGTGTGGCCGCTCGCTTACGGTGTCGCCATCGGGCTCAGCACGGCCATGACGCCGATGCAGGGAGTGGATCCCACGCAACAGTTGATGATGCGCTTCATGCCGCTGGTCTTCGTGTTCATCATGGCTCAGTATTCCGTCGGCCTCTTGATCTACTGGACCTGGTCCAGCCTGATCACCATCGTCCAGCAGTATGCGCTGATGCGCCGGTTCAAGGTGGCCAACCCGATCGACGACTTCCTCGGCCGCTTCCACGCCAGGGCCGCGGCGGGCTCGGGGTGAGCGCGTTCGGCGAGGAGGATCTGGAGCGCGCCCGGGTCCTGTTCGCCCGCCCGGTGGAGTTCGTCATGGGGGCGACGAGCCTGGACGCCCTGCCGCCGGCCGACCAGCCGGAGGTCGCCTTCGCCGGACGCTCCAACGTCGGCAAGTCCTCGCTGATCAACGCGCTGGTCAGCCGCCACCGCCTGGCCCGGACCTCGACCGAGCCCGGCCGCACGCGCGAGATCAACTTCTTCCTGCTCGATACTCGCCTGCGCCTGGTGGACCTGCCGGGCTACGGCTTCGCCCGCGTCTCGCGCGGCGCGGCCCGCCGGTTCCAGGATCTCGGCAGGGCCTATCTGCGCGGGCGGGCCAACCTGAAGCGCGTTTATCTGCTGATCGACGCGCGCCATGGCCTGAAGCCGGCCGACGCCGAGGCGCTGGACGCCCTCGACCTCGCGGCCGTCTCCTATCAGATCGTGCTGACCAAGGCCGACAAGCTCAAGCCCGCCGAGGCGGCCGCCGTCACGCAGGCGACACTGGCCGCGGTCGCCAGGCGCGCGGCCGCCTTTCCGCGCGTTCTCGCCACCTCGGCCGAAACCGGAGCCGGCATGGCCGAACTGCGGGCCGAGATCGCCGCCGCCGCTTTCGCATGACAAGGCCAGAGTCTACATGACAAGAACTGGGGCGCCGGCTATTTGCCGCCCACGATGAGCGACACCGATGAGCCCGGGTGGGCCACGGCCAAGACCCTGGCCGAGGCGCTGCCCTACATCCAGATCTACGACCGGGCCACGGTGGTCATCAAATACGGCGGCCACGCCATGGGCGAGGAGGGCCTGGCCAAGCTGTTCGCCGCCGACGCGGTGCTCCTGAAGCTGCTTGGCCTTCATCCGGTGATCGTGCACGGCGGCGGCCCGCAGATCTCGGCCATGCTCGAGCGTGCGGGCGTCAAGTCGACCTTCGTCGATGGCCTGAGGGTCACCGACGCCCCGACCATGGAGGTGGCCGAAATGGTCCTCTCCGGGGCGATCAACAAGGAGATCGCCAGCTGGATCACCCAGGCCGGGGCGACGGCCAACGTGCGCGGCGTGGGCCTTTCGGGCAAGGACGGCCGCCTGATCACGGCGGTCAAGGCGAGCCGCAGGACCGGCGGCGCCGACGGCGACGGGATCGATCTGGGCTTCGTCGGCGAGCCGGCGCGCATCGATCCCAAGCTGATCGAGGATCTGATCAATTCGTCCGACGACTATGTGCCGGTGATCGCCCCGATCGGTTCGGGCGAGGCCGGCGAGACCTACAACATCAACGCCGACACGGTCGCCGGCGGCCTGGCCGTGGCGCTCGGGGCAAAGCGCATGCTCCTCCTCACCGATGTCGCCGGCGTGCTCGATGCGAACGGCGAGCTCATCCGGCAGATGACGCTGGCCGAGGCGCGCGCGGCCATGGCCAGCGGCGTGGTCAAGGGCGGCATGATGCCCAAGCTCGAGACGGCGATCGCGGCCGTGGAAGGCGGGGTCGAGGCGGTGGTCATCCTCGACGGCCGCCGGCCGCACTCCATGCTGGTGGAGCTGTTCACCGAGCACGGCGCCGGCACCCTGGTCAGGGCATGAACGCGCCGGCACTCGCCACCGCGGCGGACCTTGGCCACGTCGACACCTGGCTGTTTGATCTCGACAACACGCTCTATCCGCTGGAATCCGGCCTGGCCGAGATCGTTTCGGCCAAGATCACCGACTTCGTCGCCGAGCTCACCGCCCTGCCGCGCGACGAGGCGCGGACGCTGCAGAAGCGCTACCTGGCCCAATACGGCCTCACGCTCACCGGCATGCTGCGCCACCACGGGGTCGATCCCGCCGTCTATCACGCCATGTTCCACGACCTGCCGCTGGACGCCCTGAAGCCGGACGACAGATTGATCGCGGCGATCGCCAGGCTGCCCGGGCGGCGGCTGATCTTCACCAACGCCGACGATGTCCATGCCGCCAGGGTGCTCGAGCGCCTGGGGCTCGCCGCTCTGTTTGACGACGTGTTCCACATCGCCTCGTCCGATTTCACGCCCAAGCCGTCGCCGGAAGCCTTCGCCAGGCTGGTGGCCGCGCATGCCATCACGCCCCCCTCGACGGCCTTCTTCGACGATTTCGCGCACAACCTCGCGCCGGCCGCCGCGCTCGGCATGACCACGATCCTGGTCGGGCCAGAGGCGGCCAAGGCTACCGCTGGCGCGGACTATTTTGCCCCCGATCTGGCGGCGTTCCTGGCCGGTGCGCGGCTGAAGGAGGCCCCATGAGCGCCATCCCGGCCAGCGACCTCAGGGCCGAGATCGAGGCTGGCTGGGCCAGGCGGGACGGCTTGTCCCCGAAGACCGGCGGCGGCGTCCACGCCGCGGTGGATGAGGCTCTGCGACGGCTCGACAGCGGCGAGCTGCGCGTGGCCGAGAAGATCGACGGCGCCTGGGTGACCCATCAGTGGCTCAAGGAAGCGATCCTGCTCTCCTTCCGCCTGTGGCCGAACGAGGTCATGCGCGCCGGCGCCCTCGGTGGCCAGGTCGGCCCGTGGTGGGACAAGGTTCCCGGCAAGTTCGACGGCTGGGACGCGCCGCAGTTCGAGGCCGCCGGCTTCCGCGCCGTGCCGGGGGCGGTGGTCCGCCGCGGGGCCTACATCGCCCCAGGCGTGGTCTTGATGCCGTCGTTCGTCAACGTCGGCGCCTATGTCGGCGAGGGAACCATGGTCGACACCTGGGCCACGGTCGGCTCGTGCGCCCAGATCGGCAAGGGCGTGCACATCTCCGGCGGCGCCGGCATCGGCGGCGTGCTCGAGCCGCTGCAGGCCGCGCCGACGATCGTCGAGGACGGCTGTTTCATCGGCGCCCGCTCGGAAGTGGCCGAGGGGGTCGTCGTCGGCGAGGGCGCGGTCATCTCGATGGGCGTCTTCATCACCGCCTCGACCCGCATTATCGACCGCAAGACCGGCGATACGCATCGGGGCCGCGTGCCCCCCTACTCGGTCGTCGTGCCAGGCTCGATCCCCGATCCCCATGGCGCCGGCCCCTCGCTCGGCTGCGCCGTGATCGTCAAGACCGTCGACGCCCAGACCCGCTCGAAGACCAGCATCAACGAACTGCTGCGGGATTAACTCAGATCCTCCTCTCCCTCGGGAGAGGTCGAGACGCGCCTTCAGGCGCGTCCGGGTGAGGGTCTTGGCGCGCCCTTTTCACCACGAAGCTCACGAAGGACACGAAGAGTGAAAATGCGCGCGAAGCGCGCCCCATTTACCTGAACACCGCGCGGCCGAGCCTGGATGATCTCCTTCGTGTCCTTCGTGAGCTTTGTGGTTGATATCTCGCGGCTTCGCCGCCAAGCGTCGGCGTGGCCAAGACCCTCACCCGGGGCGGCTATCGCCGCTCTCGACCTCTCCCAAAAGGAGAGGAGAAGAGGCCGCGAAGCGGCGCTGTCTTTTTTTCATCTGTGTAAATCTGCGTCATCCGTGGATCACTTCTCTTGCGCCGGCGCGGGCCCTATTCCGCCCAGAGGACGCGCACGGGGCAGGCCATCTGGCGCAGGATGGCGGCGGCGGGAGGCGCGAAGTCCGGCTCGCGCTCGATGCGCTCGATCACGCCACGCTTTTCCGCGCCGGAGATGAAGATGACGATGAGGCCGCTGCGGGTCAGCGCGCGGGCGGTCAGCGAGATGCGCGGCACGAGGGGTTGCAACCCGGCCTTGTCGACGGCGATGGCCAGTCGCGAGGTGTCGAAGTCCAGTCCCGCCGCCAGCGCCTTGGAGCCTGGAAACAGCGAGGCCACGTGGCCGTCCGGTCCCATGCCGAGCAGCACCGCGGCGGAGGGGAAGAGGCCGCGCAGGCGCTCGTCGGCGGCCGCGGCGTCCGCCTCGGGCGTGGGTCCGTCGCCCTTGAGCGGCAGGAACCTCGACGCGGCCGCCTTGCCGACCAGCAAGCGCTGGCGGACCAGCTTCTCGTTGCTTTCGTCCGAACTCGGATCGACGAAGCGCTCGTCGGTCAGGGTCACGGCGATTCGGCGCCATGGCAGGTCCATCTTCGCCAGCCGGTCATAGCAGGGGCCTGGCGTCGTGCCGCCGGTAGCCACGAACGGACCGGCGCCCGGCGCGGCCAGGGTATCCGCGATCGCCTCGGCCGCCGCGTCGGCCCAGGCCTCGCGTGTGTCGTATGTTTCGAGCATCGATTTCGTCAACGCGCGAAGTCGCTGGCCGGGTGCGCAACCGTTGCGCCTCTCTGGCGCGGCTTTTGCCGAAAGTCCGGTTGAAAAACCATGTGACGCATTCTATGCGAACCCCAGCGCCGAGCCGAAACAAGACGGGGCGCGGGCGTGCGGGGTGTTCGGCTTGGCCCCCGACAGTTTGACTTGAAGGTGATCTTCACGGTGGCCGACATTCTTGTCCATCCCGACGCCGCCGAACCCACCAGGCGCGACTTCATCAATATCCTGGCCACAACCGCGAGCGTCGGCGCCGCCGCGGCCGTCGCCTGGCCGCTGGTCGATCAGCTCAATCCGGCGGCGGACACCATGGCGCTGGCCTCGATCGAATACGACCTGAACAAAGTCGCGCTGGGTCAGGAAGTGACCATCGCCTGGCGCAAGCAGCCGGTGTTCGTGCGTCACCGCACGCCGGCGGAGGTCGCCAAGGCCAGGGCCGACGACAACGCGCAGATGAAGGATCCGGCGACCGACGCCAGCCGGGTCAAGCCCGGCCATGAGCAGTGGCTGATCGTGCTGGCCAGCTGCACCCACCTCGGCTGCATCCCCACCTTCGGCGGCGGCGAATACGGCGGCTGGCTATGCCCCTGCCACGGCTCGGTCTACGACACCGCCGCGCGCATCCGCAAAGGTCCGGCGCCAAAGAACCTGTATCTGCCGGACTACGCCTTCCTCACCGACACCAAGGTCAGGATCGGCTGAAGATGAGCGGACCCTCGACCTACGAACCCAGGACGGCCATCGAGCGCTGGCTCGACGCGCGGCTGCCGATCATCCGCTTCAGCGCCGACCTGCTCGATTATCCGACCCCGCGCAATCTCAACTACTGGTGGACCTTCGGCGGCATCCTGTCGTTCATGCTGGTGGCCCAGATCGCCACCGGCGTGGTGCTCGCCATGCACTACGATCCCAGCGGCGCGGGCGCCTTCGTCTCGGTCGAAGGGCACATCATGCGCGATGTGAACTACGGCTGGCTGATCCGCGGCCTGCACGCCACCGGCGCGTCGATGTTCTTCCTGGCCGTCTATCTGCACATCGTGCGCGGCATCTACTACGGCTCCTACAAGGCCCCGCGCGAGGTGCTATGGCTGCTCGGCTGCATCATCTATGTGCTGATGATGGCTACCGCCTTCATGGGCTATGTCCTGCCCTGGGGCCAGATGAGCTTCTGGGGGGCCAAGGTGATCACCAGCCTGCTGGGCGCCTTCCCGGTCATCGGCAAGCCGATCACCGCCCTGCTGTGGGGCGGCTTCGCGGTCGACACGCCGACGCTCAACCGCTTCTTTTCGCTGCACTATCTGCTGCCCTTCGTCATCGCCGCCGTGGTCGGGCTGCACATCTGGGCTCTGCACGTGCCCGGCAACAGCAATCCCACCGGCGTGGCGGTGAAGAGCAAGGCCGACACCCTCCCGTTCCATCCCTATTACACGGTCAAGGACGGCTTCGCGGTCTCCCTGTTCCTGATCCTGTTCGCGCTGTTCGTGTTCTTCCTGCCCGACGCCTTCGCCAAGGTCGACAACGAGATCCCGGCCAATCCGCTGGTGACGCCGGCCCATATCGTCCCCGAATGGTACCTGTTGCCGTTCTACGCCATCCTTAGGGCCATCCCGGACAAGCTTTCCGGCGTGCTGGCGCTCGGCGCGTCGATCGCGGTGGTCTTCGCCCTGCCGTGGATCGACCGGTCCAAGGTGCGCTCGATGCGCTACCGGCCGACCGCGCGGATCTTCTTCTTCTTCTGGATCGTCTCGGCCCTGATCCTCGGCTGGTGCGGCTCGCAGGAGCCGAACGCCCAGCTCTTCCCGGGCGTCACCACCTTCACCCTGATCGACTATGACCTGAACACCGTCACCTGGATCAGCCGCTTCGGCGCCCTCTACTACTTCTCGTTCTTCGTCATTCTGTTCCTGCTTCCCATGTGGGAACGGCCGAGGCCGGTGCCGGATTCGCTGTACACGCCGGTGCTCTCGCACGGCGCCATCCCGGTCGGCGCGGTCGCCGCCCCCGAAAAAGAGGGTTGAGCTCGATGATGCTTCGACCCTGCCTCGCCGCGGCCTTCGCTGCCTTCATCCTGGCCGCGCCGGCCCTGGCCGACACCACCCAACTCTCGCCCAAGGACGTCCACTGGTCGTTCCAGGGGCCGTTCGGCATGTACGACCAGGCCCAGCTCCAGCGCGGCTACAAGGTCTACCGCGAGGTCTGTTCATCCTGCCACTCGATGAACATGGTCGCCTTCCGCAACCTCGGCGACAAGGGCGGCCCGTTCTGGAACCCGAAATTCCCCAACCCCAACGACAACCCGGTGGTCAAGGCCATCGCCGCCGACTACCAGATCGCGGACATCGATTCGGACACCGGCGAGGCCATAAAGCGCCCGGGTACGAGCGCCGACTATTTCCCCAACCCCTATCCCAATCCCATCGCCGGCAAGGCGGCCAACGGCGGCGCCCTGCCGCCCGACATGTCGCTGCTGGCCAAGGCGCGCGAGGGCGGCCCGGCCTACATCTATTCCATCGTCACCAGCGACAACGTCAACGTGCCCAAGGGACTGACCCTGCCCCCCGGCAAGTATTACGAGCCCTATATCGCCGGCGATCTGACTCAGTATTGGAAGGGCGATCCCAATAAGGTGCCGCGCGGCGGCGTCATCGCCATGCCCCCGCCGCTCGCGCCCGGCAAGGTGACCTTCGACGACGGCACGAAGTCGACCGTGTCGCAGGAAGCCTGGGACGTGGCCGCCTTCCTCGAATGGGCCGCCGACCCGAAGATGGAAGAGCGCAAGCAGGTCGGCACGGCGGCGATGATCTTCCTGGTGCTGTTCAGTGGCCTGCTATGGTTCGCCTACCGCGGCGTCTGGCGCGACGTGGAGCATTAAGGGCCCTCACCCGGAGCGGCTGGCGCCGCTCTCGACCTCTCCCAAAGGGCTAGCAGGTTCACACATCTCTGATTGAGGTGAGCGCCGGTCTCTGATTCCCTGTGTGTGATTTGCCAGGGAGGCCGGGATGGAACTGACGCTGGGGCGGTTTGGCGACCGCCGCCTGGAAAAAG
>JBOHLC010000138.1:0-5665 GCA_050729395.1 Caulobacteraceae bacterium | reverse complement strand
CTACCGGATCATCGACGCCCTGGTCTCGCCGGAACTCGGCAAGGGGTCGAGCTACCGCACGTTCCACAACGTCCTGCCGATCCCCAACCGCTATTACGCCGCCTTCGCCCGCTGGGAGCAACTGGCCCTGCTGCGCGCCTCGGCCGACATGCGCGAAATCCGCCGCCTGCGACGCGATGCCCTCGAGCCGGACAAGATCGCGCGGCTCGTCGAGATACTCGACGATAATCACGGCTATCGCCTCTACCAGGCGGTCTCGCGCCTCAAGCAGGCCCTGTCCGACGCGCAGGAAGCGACATTCCTCTTCGAGGCCGGTTCGGTCCGTTTGGAGAAGAGGGTCGCGCGCTCGGAGTTCGAGCGCTGGATCGCGCCGGATTTGGCGGCCATCGAAGGCGCCCTGGACCAGGCCGTGGAACGCGCCGGGCTTTCGTCTTCCGCCATCGATCGCGTCTTCCTGACCGGCGGCTCGTCGTTCGTGCCGGCCGTGCGGCGTCTGTTCGCCGAACGCTTCCGGGAGGCGAAGCTGGAAGGCGGGGCCGAACTCGTCTCCATCGCCTCGGGCCTCGCCTACATGGGTTTGGAGCCTGACCTCGACGCCTGGGCCCGGCCGCTTAGCTGATGTGACGCCGGGTGACGCTTCCCGCTTGGCGCGCGGAGGTCTAAATCGCGCGGACAATCCCTTTCCGACAAACTCAAGGACCCTCACATGAAGCTCGATTCGTCCGTCGCCGCCGTGGTCACCGGGGGCGCCTCAGGCCTTGGCGAGGCGACGAGCCGCGCGCTCGCCGCCCAGGGCTTGAAGGTGGCCATCTTCGACATGAACGAAGCCAAGGGCGAGGCGGTGGCCAAGGACATCGGCGGCGTCTTCTGCCAGTGCAACGTGACCTCGGACGAGGAGGTCGACGCCGCCTTCGCCAAGGCCCGCGCCGCCCACGGCCAGGAGCGTATCCTGGTCAATTGCGCCGGCACCGGCAACGCGGCCAAGACCGCCGGCCGCGATCGCAACACCGGCGAGATCAAGCATTTCCCGCTGGCTCACTTCAATCTGATCATCCAGATCAACCTCGTCGGCACCTTCCGCTGCATCGCCAAGAGCGCGGCCGGCATGCTGACCCTGGAACCGCTCGAGGACGGGGAGCGTGGGGCCATAGTCAACACCGCCTCGGTGGCGGCCGAGGATGGCCAGATGGGTCAGGCGGCCTATTCCGCGTCCAATGGCGGCGTGGTGGGCATGACGCTGCCGATCGCCCGCGACCTGATGAGCGAGGGCATCCGCGTCAACACCATTCTGCCCGGTATCTTCGATACGCCCCTGATGATGGGCGCGCCGGTGCATGTGCGCGAGGCCCTGGCCGCCTCGGTTCCGTTCCCCAAGCGGCTGGGCAAGGCCGATGAATACGCCCAGCTGGCGCTGACCATGATCACCAACAGCTACTTCAATGGCGAGGACGTGCGGCTCGATGGCGCTATCCGCATGGCGCCAAGGTAGGGAAGAGATCCGCAGATGACGCAGATGGGCACAGATAAGAAAATCTAGCCCCTTCGGGGCCCTTGCCGGCATCGACGGCTGAATTCAGCTATGCCGCGAAGCGGCTCTCATCTCTTCATCTGTGTCCATCTGTGTCATCTGCGGAAAAACTAACTCTTCGGGCGTTGGATGTGCGGACCGAGGTTGGATAGGACTTCGCGAGCGTCCATGGCCCGGGGATTGCCGGCGGGCTTCGGTCCGTGCTGCATCTCGATCTCCGCCGTGACCTGGAACTTCTGCGTGGTGTCGACATAGCCGGGTCCCCAGTAAGGTCCCCACGCGCCCCATCCGCCCCAACCGCCCCAGCCGCGCCAGTAGGGCTGCCAGTAGCCGTAAGGGCCAGGCCCCCAGGGCTCGACGTAGGTCTGCCGGTCGCGGTCGGTATGCCGGCTGACCGCCTGGAACCAGTCGTAGCCTGAGTTCACCGTGAGCTCGGCGGCGCGGTAGAGCAGGTAGTTGTCCACCGTCGCGCGTGAAGTGAGCGTATTGCCTTGGAACGTCACCTGATAGTGGTTCTGGTCGAGCCGCTGATCGGTGAATCCGCCAGACTGCTCGGTGCCCGGCCGCAGCGGCTGATATGGCGTCGCCGTCTCGCAACCGGCAAGACCCATGGCGAGGCCGATGGCCGCGACAGCGGCGGCCGTGGAAATCTTCATCGTCTTCACGTCCCTGCGCGCCGACCCAGGAGGAGCTGGCGCGGTATTGTCCCTCGCGGGGCGAATCCTGTCACGCGCAGGCCCTATCGGCAAAGGGATTATCGTGGGACGAGAAGCCAGATGATCCGCCCGAGGGAACCGAACAGCAGCACCCCGGTGGCAAGAGCCTGAATGCCGAAGCCGCGGCTCCGCGCCAACGCCTCGCGCGAATAGCCGGTCAGGTAGAGGACCCGGCCGAGAATCCACACCACGCCGACGCCCGCCGCGACCGGATCGCTCCAGTAGATGGAGAACAGCCACATGGAGACGAGGAACAGCGGCAGCCACTCCAGGGTGTTGGCATGGATGCGGAAGGTGCGTTCGAAATCGGGATGGCCGCTGATGGCTGGCGCCGCGACGTTGAACTTCGAACGCGCCTGGCCGACCCTGAGGCCCATGTAGAAATAGACCAGCAGCGCCACAAGCGAGACGAGCGCGGTCCACAGATGACCCGTCATGAGCGTTTTCCCCCTGGAATTGGCCGGCCAGCATGGCACGGTTCGAACGGGCCTGGGAAGGCTGGCTCTCTGCTAGGCTGGGCGCCCATGATTCGGACGCGGCGATGACTGTCTTGTCTCTCGCGGGGCGCCTTGGACGACGGCGGAGCTCGCGCCTCGTCAGCGACCCGGCGGGCTGTCTGGATGCTTTCGACACCTGCCTCATCGCCATCGATGGCGAGCGGGTTGAACTGGTCGCCGGGGCCGAGAGCCTGGAGGCCTTTTTGGCCGCCTTGGGCCTCGTCGGCGCCGACGCCGGCGCGCTCTTGGAACGCCTCGCGAACCTCAATGCCCAGATCGCCGCTCGGCTCGCGGCGCTGCGCGGGGAAGGCGAGGCGTTCATCCTCGACGCGGCGGCGGCCGACCTGGCGCTGCGGATCGAGGGACGGACGTCCGGCGCCCTGGCGGTGTTGCGCCTCGCGAGGCAGTCGATCGCTGATCGGCCCAACGCCGACGTTTTCGCCGCCTTCGTCAATGAGCTGCCGGAGCCGTGCTGGATTGTCGATGCGTCTGGCGCGCCGATCTGGGTGAACCGGGCGTGGCTGGAGGCCGTCGGCGCGGCCAGCCTCGGCGAAGCTGGGGAACGAGGGCTCTCGCTCGACGGCGAGGCGGACCGGGCGGCGCGCGAAGCGGCGACGCTTGGCGATGCGCGGACGGTGCTGCGCTGGGTTCGCACGCGAGACGGCCGCCGCGCGCTTCGGTTTCGCGTCCAGCCGCTGCGGGGCGGCGGGGCCGGCGTGTGGGCCGACGACGTCACCGAGGCGGAGACCGCGGCCGAAACGCTCGGCCGGGCGCAGGCGGCCCAGGAGGCGATGTTCGAGCGCGTGGCCGACGCCGTCGCCGTTTTCGGCCCGGATCGGCGCCTGGCGTTCCACAATCCGGCTTTCGCGGAGCTATGGGACCTCGAGCCAGCGTGGCTGGCGGACCGGCCGAGCCATGGCGAGATCCTGGACCGGTTGCGCCGGCGTGGGAGCCTGCCCGAGCAAGCCGATTTCGCCGCTTTCAAGACCGCCGAGCTTGCCAGGCACGAGGCCCTGTCGTCCTCGCCCGAAGTGCTCTGGCGACTGCCCAACGAGCGCACGCTCAAGGTCGGTAGCCAACCGCATCCGGGCGGCGGCCTGATGATCGTCTTTTCCGACGTCACCCCGGAGTTGCGTCTGCGCGCGCAGTTCAACCACCTGCTCCAGGTCCAGCAAGCGACACTGGACAAGCTCACCGACGCGGTGGCCGTGTTCGGCGCGGACGGTCGCCTGCGCCTGCACAACGAGGCGTTCGCCCGCTTCTGGTCGGCAGCGGAGGGCCAACTCATGGCCGGGGCGGATTTCCAGGATGTCGTCAACCTGGCCCAGCCGCGGCTGCACGATCTGCAGTTCTGGCGCGACCTTCGCGCGCGCATCACCGATCCTGATCCGCTTGCGCGTGCGGCGAGCCAGACCGAGATTCTGACCGCCGACCGGCGGATCGTGGCCCACCAGTCCCGCCCCCTGCCCGACGGCGCCACCTTGATTGGCTTCGCCGACGTCACGGACACCCGCCAGCTTGAGCGTGCGCTGGCCGACCGCGAGGCGGCGCTGAGCGAGGCGGAGCGACTGAAGCGCGAGTTCGTCGACAGCGTCTCCTACGAGCTGCGCACGCCCCTGACGACCATCCTCGGCTATGCCGAACTGCTGGAGCAGGAGGGTCACGTCCTGGAACCGCGGGCCCGCTCTCACCTGGGGTCCATCCGCGCCGCCGCGACGCACCTGGCCCGGTCGATCAACAATGTCCTCGACATGGCGCAGTTCGACGCCGGCGACGTCGCCACCGACATGGGCGATGTGGATGTCGACGCCTTGTTGGCGCGGATCGTGGAGACATGGAGCAAAGCGGCGGATGAGCAGGGCGTGTCGCTGGCCGTCGCGGCCGGAGAGGCGGTCGGTCTGATGCGCGGTGACGCAGGACGCCTGGCCGAGGTGCTCGACCATCTGACCGAAAATGCGCTCCGCCACACCCCCCGGGGCGGCTCGGTGACTCTGTCGGCCGAGCGCGCCCTGGGTGAGGTTCGCCTCCAGGTCTCGGACACAGGTCGCGGCATCCCCTTCCACGTTCAGGCTCACATCTTCGACCGCTTCAGTGGCCAGGACCGGGCGGCCAGCGGGCTTGGCCTGGCCCTGGTCAAGGCGCTGGTCGAACTTCACGGCGGTTGGGTGGCTCTGGAGAGCGAGCCCGGTGCTGGCGCCACATTCACCTGCCACCTGCCGGAGGCGGCCGAAGGCTCGGAGGCCAGACCGGAGCTTTTCTGATGCGCCGGCCGCTTGCGCGCCGACGAGAAAGCCGCCTTAATCACTTTCAAACATCTGTTTGGAGCGCGCGCATGATCAGGACGAGGTTCACCGAGCTGTTCGGGGTCGACCACCCGATCGCCCAGGGCGGCATGCAGTGGGTCGGCCGGGCCGGCCTCGTCTCGGCCGTGGCTAATGCCGGCGCGCTCGGCTTCATCACCGCGCTCACCCAGCCGACGCCGGAGTACCTCACGCGTGAGATCGCCCGCTGTCGCGATTGGACCGACAAGCCGTTCGGGGTGAACCTGACCATCCTGCCGGCGATCAAGCCGCCGCCTTACGCCGAATACCGCCAGGCGATCATCGAGGCGGGCGTGAAGATCGTCGAGACTGCCGGCTACAAGCCGCAGGAGCACATCGACGCCTTTCACGAGCACGGCATCAAGGTGATCCACAAATGCACCTCGGTGCGCCACGCCCTGTCGGCCGAGCGCATGGGGGCGGATGCCATCTCTATCGATGGCTTCGAATGCGCCGGCCATCCCGGCGAGGATGACGTGCCGGGCCTGATCCTCATTCCCGTCGCCGCCGACAAGGTGAAGATTCCGATGATCGCATCGGGCGGCTTCGGCGACGCCCGCGGCCTCGTCGCCGCCCTGGCGCTCGGCGCCGACGGCATCAACA
>JBOHLC010000137.1:0-25193 GCA_050729395.1 Caulobacteraceae bacterium | reverse complement strand
AGCTTCACCGACACTAACGCCGCGGGGTTGGCGCTTTTGAGGTCGTAGATGAGCTGCGCCAGATCCTCGATCGAATAGATGTCGTGATGCGGCGGCGGCGAGATCAGAGCCACGCCCGGCGTCGAATGGCGCACGGCGGCGATGGCTTTGTCGACCTTGTGACCCGGGAGCTGGCCGCCCTCGCCGGGCTTGGCCCCCTGGGCCATCTTGATCTGCAAATCGTCGGCGTTGACCAGATACTCGGCCGTGACCCCGAAGCGGCCCGAGGCCACCTGCTTGATCGCCGAACGCATGGAATCGCCGTTGGGAAGCGGCGGATAGCGGTCGGCCTCCTCGCCGCCTTCGCCGGTGTTGGAGCGGCCGCCGATGCGATTCATGGCGACGGCCAGCGTCGTGTGCGCTTCGCGCGATATCGAGCCGAAGCTCATCGCTCCGGTGGAGAAGCGCTTGACGTTTTCGCTGGCCGGCTCGACTTCGTCCAGGGCGACCGGCTCGTCGGACCAACGCAAGCGCATCAGCCCGCGCAGGGTCAGGCGGTGGGCGTTCTCCTCGTCGATGGCGCGGGAGAAGGCCTCGTATTGCTCGGGGATATTGCCGCGCGCGGCGTGCTGCAGGGCGGCGACCGACTGTGGCGTCCAAGCGTGGGCCTCGCCGCGCAGGCGGAAGGCGTAAGCGCCGCCGGGATCAAGCATCGTCCGATAGAGCGGCGCATCGCCATAGGCGTCGCGATGGCGGCGCACGGACTCCCGGGCGATCTCGGCGTGGCCCGCGCCTTCGACGTAGCTGGTCGTGCCGGTGAAGTAGCGCTCGACGAAATCGGTCGAAAGTCCCACCGCGTCGAAGATCTGCGCCCCGCAATAGGACTGGTAGGTCGAGATGCCCATCTTGGACATCACCTTGAGCACACCCTTGCCGATGGCCTTGACGTAGTTGGCCCTCGCCTTGGCCTGTGCCGGCGGATCGCCGTGGTGCAGCCGCTCCAGGGTCTCGAAAGCCAGGTAGGGGTTGATCCCCTCGGCCCCGTAACCGGCCAGGACGCAGAAGTGATGCACCTCGCGCGCCTCGCCGGTCTCGATGACGAGGCCCGTCTGCATGCGCAGGCCCTGGCGGATCAGCTGATGGTGCACGGCCGAGACGGCCAGGGCGGCTGGGATGGGGACGCGGCCGGCCGACACCGGCCGGTCCGACAGGATGAGGATGTTGTTATCTGCCAGCACCTTGTCGGTGGCCTCCGCGCATAAACGCTCGAGCGCCAGCTGGAGCCCCGCCTCGCCGTCCTCGGCCGGCCAGGTGATATCGAGCGTCACGGTGCGGAAGGCCCCGTCGAGGAGATCGGCGATGGCGCGGACCTTCTCCAGATCGGCGTTGGTCAGCACCGGCTGGCTGACCTCCAGGCGCTTGTGCGTGCCGGCCTGGCGGCCAAGCAGATTGGGCCGCGGGCCGATCATCGAGACCAGGCTCATGACCAGCTCCTCGCGGATCGGATCGATCGGCGGATTGGTCACCTGGGCGAAGTTCTGCTTGAAATAGTCGTAGAGCAGACGCGGCCGGTCGGACAGCGCAGCCAGTGGCGTATCCGTGCCCATGGAGCCGACCGGATCGTCGCCGCTCTCGCCCATCGGTTCGAGGAAGAAGGCGATGTCTTCCTGGGTGTAGCCGAAGGCCTGCTGGCGATCGAGCAGATCGGCGTCGGCGCCCTGGCGCGCCGGCTCCCAATGCGGCGGTTCGGGAAGATCCTCGAGCTTGAACTGGGTATTGCTCAGCCACTCTGCGTAGGGCTTCGCGCGGGCCAGCGAGTCCTTGATCTCCTCGTCCTCGATGATCCGGCCCTGCTCCATGTCGATGAGCAGCATCTTGCCCGGCTGCAGGCGCCATTTGCGCACGATGCGCTCCTCGGGCACGGCCAGGACGCCGACCTCCGAGGCCATGATCACGTGATCCTGGTCGGTGATGATGAAGCGCGCCGGGCGCAGGCCGTTGCGGTCGAGCGTCGCGCCCACCCGGCGCCCGTCCGTGAAGGCGATGGCGGCCGGACCGTCCCACGGCTCCATCAGGGCCGCGTGGTATTCGTAGAACGCCTTGCGCTCCGCCGACATCGACGCGTTGCCGGCCCAGGCCTCCGGGATCAGCATCATCATCGCGTGGGCGATGGGATAGCCGCCGGCGAGCAGCAACTCGAGGGCGTTGTCGAGCTTGGCCGTGTCGGAATCGTCCGGCTTGAGCAGCGGCCACATCTTGTCGAGGTCCGGGCCCAGCAGGTCGGACTCCAACGTCCGCCGACGGGCGTTCATCCAGTTGGCGTTGCCGCGCACGGTGTTGATCTCGCCGTTATGGGCGATGAAGCGGTAGGGATGCGCCAGGCGCCACGAGGGGAAGGTGTTGGTCGAAAACCGCTGGTGGACCAGGGCCAGGGCGGACTGGGTCAGCGGATTGGTCAGGTCCTCGTAGAAGGTGCCAACCTGATGGGCGAGCAACAGACCCTTGTAGACGATCGTCCGGCTCGAGAACGAGGGCATGTAAAAGCCGGTGAGCGCGGGCGAGTCGTAGCGCCTGGCGAGCGATTCGAGCGGGTTCTGGGTCTGCTTGCGGATAACCAGGAGCTTGCGCTCGAAAGCGTCCTGATCCGGCGTCGAGGCGCCGCGGGCGACGATCGCCTGGCGGATCACCGGCGCCTCGCGCAGCACCGCCTCGCCAAGACCCGTCCGGTTCACCGGAACCTCTCGCCAGGCGATCAGCCGCTGGCCCTCGACGCGAATGAAATGCTCGAACTGGCCGATGGCGAGCTCGCGCGCCTCCTCGTCGCGCGGCAGGAAACACATGGCCACGGCGTAGTTGCCGGGGGACGGCAGATCGAGGCCATTCTCGGTGGCCCACTGGCGGAACAGCTGGTCGGGAATCTGGATCAGACAGCCGGCGCCGTCGCCTACCAGGGGATCGGCCCCGACCGCGCCGCGATGGTCGAGATTGACTAAGATCTCGAGGCCGGCGGTGACCACCTCGTGCGACTTTCTGCCCTTGATATTGGCCACGAATCCGACGCCGCACGAGTCGTGCTCGTGGCGGGGGTCATAAAGTCCCTGCGCTGGCGGAATTCCAGGCAAAACCTTCCTCTCGACAGCCATCGCGCCGGCTGCGTGCGCAACAGACGTGCAAAAAATCGCCCATACGCGAAAGAGTTGCCTCTGTCGATTCCCGCACGCTCGCCCGCACGTCGCGCGAGCGTGCGGGCACAGCGGCCTTCCCTTCCCGGCTTGACGCACGCCCCCCGCGCGTCGAAGGTTCGCGCCCGCCCATCGCCCGAAGGCCGACCATGAAATCGACGACCCTGGCGTGCCTGATGGCCATCTCCGTCGCGGCCGCGTGCGCGCGCGCACCGGCAACGCCGATCTTCAATGCCGCCCGAGCGATCGACACCATCCGCACCGGCGAGGTCAACTGGAACGCCGACTGGAAGAGCGGCGATCCAGGCAAGGTCGCGGCCCACTATGCGCCCCAGGCGGTCGTGATGATCCCCGGCCAGGCGCCGGTCACCGGCCTCGAGGCGATCCGCGCCATGGCGCAGAAGAGCATGGACGACCCGGCTTTCAACCTCGCCTTCAGCAGCGACAAGGTGGATGTCGCCGCTAGTGGCGATCTGGCCGCCTCGCGCGGGACCTTCACCCTTACGGCGACCGATCCGGCGACCAAGACCAGCACCACGACAACGGGCGCTTTCGTCACCGTCTACAAGCCGCAGCCGGACGGCAGCTGGAAGGCGGTCTGGGACATCGTCACGCCAGGCCCCGCCGCCACGCCAGCGCCGGCCGCGAAATAAGGAGCAAGCACGCCATGGAACTGGCCCCAAAGAACACCGGGCTTTCCGTCCCCCGCCTGGAGCGGATCACCGAGCACCTCGAGCGCAGCTACATCGCACCGGGCAAGATCGCCGGCTGCCAGGTGGCCGTCGCTCGCCATGGCCACCTCGCCTATTTCCGCTCGCTGGGCAGCATGGACCTCGCCCGTGGCAAGGCCATGCGTGACGACGCCATCTTCCGCATCTATTCGATGACCAAGCCGATCACCGCAGTCGCGCTGATGAGCCTGTACGAGCGTGGCTACTTCCAGCTGAACGATCCGGTGAGCCGTTTCTTCCCGGCCTGGCGCGGACAAAGGGTGTGGAAGTCCGGCCGCGGCGCGGAAATGGTGACCGAGGACCCGATCCGGCGCCTCTCGATGCGCGACATGCTGTGCCACACCGGCGGGCTCACCTACGGCGCGGCCCTGGTGGCGCTGGGCGCGCCCGACACCGGCCTGGCGGTGGATCAAGTCTACGCCGAGCTGGGCGTGCGCCGCGGCAAGGGCGAGACCCTGATGCAGTTCATGGACAAGTTGGCCAACGTCCCCTTGCTCTATCAGCCCGGCGAACGGTGGATGTATTCCCTCTCGACCGACGTGTGCGGCGCGCTGGTGGAGAAGATCAGCGGGCAGCGCTTCGACAAGTACCTCAAGGAGACAATCCTCGATCCGCTCGGGATGAAGGATACCGCCTTCTCCGTTCCGGCGGACAAGCTCGAGCGCTTCTGCGCCAACTATCGCCGGGCCGAGGACAAGACGCTGCGGCTTATCGACGATCCGGCGACCAGCGACTATCTCCGCGAGCCCAGCTTCTTCTCGGGCGGCGGCGGCCTCGTCGGCACGACCGAGGACTATCTGCGCTTCTGCGAGATGCTGCGCCGAGGCGGAGAGCTGGACGGCGCGCGCATCCTGGGGCCGCGCACGATCGAACTGATGCGGCGCAACCACCTAAAGGATGGCAAGGACCTGACCGAGATGGCCATCGGCGGCTTTTCCGAAACGGCCAACGAAGGCGTGGGCTTTGGCCTCGGCTTCGCCACGACCGTTGACGGGGTGAAGAACGGCGGGCTCGGCCAAGGCGACTACTATTGGGGCGGAGCGGCCTCGACCATCTTCTGGATCGACCCGAAAGAGGATCTCTCGGTCGTATTCATGACCCAGCTGATGCCGTCGGGCGCCTTCAACTTCCGTGGCCAGCTCAAGAGCATCATCTACAGTGCGATCGTGGATTAGATCCCGCTCCGCCTGGCGGTCAGGATGGCGATCGGGGGATCGAGCATCTCGCCCTTCATCACGCCTTCGCCGGCGGTGGGCGAGACCGGCGAGAGCAGGATCTTCTTCACCACCTCCATGCCATGGGTCACATGGCCGAAGGCGGCGAAGCCCTGATTGTCGCCGCTCTGGCTGGGATCGGCGTTGAGCGACGGCTGGTCGCCGACGCAGATGAAGAAATCGCAGGTCGCCGTGCCGGGCGCGTATCTGGCCAGGGAAATGACGCCGTCCTTGTGCAGTATGCCGGTCTTGGTCGTCGGTTCGTGGGCGATGGGCGGGAGGACCTTGGCCGGATCACCCTGCAGCCCGCCCTGGATCAGGCCGTTCAGCGGATCGGCCGCCAGCTTCATGGCCCGATAGAAGCTCGCGCCATCGAGCCGTTTCTGGTCGACGTAGGCGAGGAAGTTGGCCGCCGTGATCGGGGCCTTGTCGGCCGCCAATTCGAGTTCGATGGCGCCGAGCGCCGTCGTCAGGGTCACGCGCGGCAGGGGGGCATCGGCCAGCGCCGGCCAGGCGAGGAGGGGGGCGGCGAAAACCGCGCGCCTGGAAAGCATGGCGTCCTCCTTCAGGTCTTGAGCTTGTAGCCAGTCTTAAACACCCACCAGACGATAAGCAGGCACAGGGCCATGAAGCCGGCGGTCATGGAAAGGCTGAGGCCCACGCCCACGTCCGAAACGCCATAGAAGGCCCAGCGGAAGCCGCTCACCAGATAGACCACCGGGTTGAACAGGGTCACCTTGCGCCACAGCGGCGGCAGCATGGCGATGGAATAGAAGCTTCCGCCAAGGAATGTCAGCGGGGTGATGATCAGCGTCGGCACGATCTGCAGCCGCTCCCAGCCCTCGGCCCAGATGCCGATGATGAAACCAAACAGGCTGAACGTCACCGCCGTCAGGATCAGGAACGTGGCCATCATCAGCGGGTGGTCGATGTGGAAAGGTACGAAAAGCCGCGCGGTCGCCAGGATGATGAGGCCCAGCAGCACCGATTTGGTCGACGCCGCCCCGACATAGGCGATCACCGTTTCCAGCCACGACACCGGCGCGGACAGCAGCTCATAGATGGTGCCCGCCCATTTTGGCATGTGGATGCCGAAGCTGGCGTTGCCGATGCTCTCGGTGAGCAGGGAGAGCATGGTGAGGCCGGGCACGATGAAGGCGGCGTAGGTCACCCCGTCCACGGCCTTCATGCGCGAGCCGATTGCCGAGCCGAAGACCACGAAATAGAGGGAGGTCGAGATCACCGGCGAGAGCACCGACTGGGTGATCGTGCGGAACCAGCGCGACATCTCGAAACCGTAGATGGCGCGCACGGCGTAAAGGTTCATGCGCCGCTCCCTTTCCGGCCGACCAGGCTGACGAAGATATCCTCGAGCGAGCTTTCGCGCGTGTCGAGATCGGCGAAATCTACGCCCGCCTCGCCCAGGCGCCGCATCAACGCGGCGATGCCCGTGGAGTCGGCCTTGGCGTCGAAGTCGTAGGTCATGGTCGCGCCATCGTCGGACAATTCCAGCGGATAATCCGCCAGGCTGGCCGGGATCGCCGACAGCGGCGCCTGGAGGTGCAAGGTGAGCTGCTTGCGGCCGAGCTTCTTCATCAGCGCCGCCTTGTCCTCCACCAAAATAAGCTCGCCGTGATCGATCACGCCGACCCGGTCGGCCATCTCCTGGGCCTCCTCGATGTAATGGGTGGTGAGGATGATGGTCACGCCGCGGGCGCGCAGCGAGCGGACCATCTCCCACATGTCGCGGCGCAGCTCCACGTCGACGCCGGCGGTGGGTTCGTCGAGGAACAGCACCGTCGGTTCATGCGACAGGGCCTTGGCGATCATCACCCGCCGTTTCATGCCGCCGGAGAGGGACATGATGGTCGAGTCCTTGCGATCCCACAGAGAGAGATCGCGCAACACCTTCTCCAGATAGGCGCCATCGCGCGGCTTGCCGAACAGGCCTCGGCTGAAGCGGACCGTGGCCCAGACAGTCTCGAAGGCGTCGGTGGACAGCTCCTGCGGCACCAGGCCGATGAGCGAGCGGGTGGCGCGCCAGTCGCGCACGATGTCGTTTCCGGCCACGCGCACCTTGCCGCCGCTTGGCCGGACGATGCCGCAGACGATGTTGATCAGCGTCGTCTTGCCGGCGCCATTGGGACCGAGGAGGGCGAAGATCTCGCCTTCGCGGATGTCGAGGTCGACGGCTTTGAGCGCCTTCAGCCCCGAGGCGTAGGTCTTGGTCAGACCCTCGATCGAGACGATGGCGCTCAAGCGCCTAGGCCGCCGGGGCTGGGGCGGGCGTCAGCGCGTCGTCGATCTCCCTGGCGCGGATGGCTGCTGGACGGCTGCTCACCCGCTCCCAATAGCGCTCGAACGCCGGCCGCTTTTCCATCGAGTTCCATTGCATGCCCCAGCCGATATGCGAGCCGGTGTAGACATCGGCGGCGGTGAACCGATCGCCCGCCAGATAGGGCGAATCTGTCACCGCCCTTTCCAGGGTGTCGAGCAACAGGCCCACGCTGCCAAAGCCCACCTGCACCTCCTTGCCCGCGGTGTCGAAGCCCATCATCTTGGTCATCATCGCCATTTCCACCGGCCCGGCGCCGAAGAACAGCCAGCGATAATAGGGACCGCGCGCCTTGTCGCCGTGCGGCGGCGCGAGCCCCGCCTCGGGGAAGGCATCGGCCAGGTAGGCGCAGATGGCCGCGCCTTCGGTCACCACCGTATCGCCATGGCGGATGGCCGGCACCTTGCCCATGGGATTGATCGCCAGATACTCCGGCTTCTTCATCGCCCCCTCGTAGCCGAGAATCTCGGTCCGATACGGGACGCCAGCCTCTTCCAGCATCCAGCGCGCGATGCGGCCGCGGGACTGCGGGTTGGTGTAGAGAACCAGTTCGTCGCTCATGACTGTCTCCTTGCGAACATTGCTTGGAACATTTCAAGAACGAGACCATATTCGGCGCCGCGCGCGGGCGCAAGGCGGCCGAGAATGAACTGTGGCGCCAACGCTCTAGTCAAGACGGTTAACGCCGTTCACAATGTATGCTCAACCTTCCGACGGGATTCGTCCGGTGACCGATATTTCGGGCGCGACCCCGCGCGCCCCGCCCGCAGCCGATTTCGGCGTCGTCGACGTCAAGGCCATGCCGCGCGTGGTCCGCCGCATCGTGGCCGACGCGGTGCGCGGCTCGCCCAGGCGCGTAGGGCTGGCGTTCGTCGCCTCCCTCGGCGCGGCGCTCGCCAGCCTCACCCTGCCCAGACTGCTCGGTCGGGCGGTCGACCTCGCGCGCCATCTGGCGCACGCCCACGCCGTGGTCATCCGCCACGACCTCCTGATGACAGGGCTGTTTGTGATCGCCGCCCTGACCGCGCGCGGCCTCTTCACCATGTCCGCGAACTACCAGTCCGAGTGGGTCAGCCAGCGCGTCGCCTATCGCTATCGTCTGGATTTCTTCCAGCAGCTTCAGCGGCTGTCGTTCGGATTCCACGACAAAATCCACTCGGGCGATCTCATCACCCGCGGCATGCTCGACCTCGAGGGGGCCAGGGCCTTCATCCAGAACGGCATGATGACCGCGCTGACCCTGGTGCTGCTGCTCGTCATCGCCGCCTGGCGGATGATCGACACCGATCCGATGATGGCCGCCATCGGCCTGGCCTTCACTCCCGTCGCCGGGGTCGTGCTGGCGCGCATGGGATTCCTGCTGCGCGTGACCTGGCTTCAGGTCCAGCGCCTGATGAGCATCCTGACCCTGACCATGGAGGAGAACCTCCAGGGCATCAGGGTGGTGCGCGCCTTCGCCGCCAAGACCTTCGAGTTGGCCAAGTTCGACCAGGCGGCCAACGCGGCTCTGGCCTATTCCTACCGTCGCATCCTGCTGCGCTATCGCGCCGTCTCGGTGATGACCGTGAGCTTCTACACCTCCATGGGCTTCCTGCTATGGGTCGGCGGCCACCGTGTCTCCGCCGGGACCATGACCGCTGGCCGGCTTACCGAATTCCTGGCCTATATGACGCTTCTACAGACGCCGATCCGCCAGATCGCCATGATCTTCGCCTCGGCCGCCAGGGCGACGTCTTCCGGCGGACGGCTGTTCGAGATCCTCGACCTCGAGCCGGGCATCGCCGACGCGGCCGGCGCGCGCGATCTCGTAGTCACTAAGGGCGTGCTGCGGTTCGAGCACGTCGACTTCGACTACGACCCGGCCAAGCCGGTGCTGCGCGACATCAGCTTCGAAGTCCCGCCCGGCAAGACCTTGGGCATCGTCGGACCGCCGGGGTCGGGCAAGTCGACCATCGCCAACCTGATCCCGCGTTTCTACGACGTCACCGGCGGCCGCGTGACCATAGACGGACAGGACGTGCGCGACGTCACCCTGGCCTCCCTGCGTCGCGTCGTCGGCCTGGTGCAGCAGGAAGCCTTCCTGTTCGACGCCACGGTTACCAACAACATCGCCTACGCCGATCCGTGGGCCGAGGAGGCGCGCATCCAAGGCGCCGCGCGCACGGCTCAAATCCATGACTATGTCGCCTCCCTGCCGGGCGCTTATGCGACCCAGGTCGGCGAGCGGGGCGTGGCCTTGAGCGGCGGTCAGCGCCAGCGCATGTCCATCGCCCGCGGCGTAACCCCGGGCCCGGGGGTGATGATCTTCGACGATTCCACCGCCGCCATCGACGCGGTGACCGAGAAGAAGGTGCGCGACGCCCTGAGCCACGCCACCGCGACCAAGGCGACGATCATCATCGCCCATCGCCTGTCCTCGCTGATGCACGCCGACGAGATCCTGGTGCTCGAGGAAGGTCGGATCGTCGAACGCGGAACTCACGCCGAGCTCCTCGCGCTCGGCGGAGAGTACGCCGACCTCTTCGCTCTGCAGACGCGCGCCGAGCAGGGCCTGTCGATCGCCGACAGTCGGATGCGGCGCAAGCTCGCCGAGGCGCGTGCGTCATGACCGACTTCGCCGCCGATCCTCCGCGCCGCAACGCCAACCTCGGCACGGCCGACGCCGAGGAAATCTTCATGGCGTTCGACACGCGCATCATCCGACGTTTCTTCGCCTTCGTGCGCCCGCACCGGACCCTGCTGATCGGCGCGCAGGCCGCCGTGCTGCTTGCCTCGCTGAGCGCGGTGGCCATCCCGTGGACCATCGGGTCGATCGTCAGCGCCGCCGTCGCCCACGACGCGCGCGGCATGGAGACGCGCATCGCGCTCTTCGCCGGCCTGGTGCTGATGAGCGCCGTGACCGGCTTCTGCGATCAGTGGATGACCTCGCGCCTGGCGCAGCGGGTGATCTTCGATGTCCGCCGGGCCATGTTCGCCCACTTCCAGGACGTGGCCCTGACCTTCATGGACAAGACCCACGTCGGCCGCATCATGTCGCGCCTGCAGGGCGACGTGAACGCCCTGCAGGAGTTTCTGGAAAGCTCGACCGGCGCGCTCGGCGACTTCACAACCTTGTTCGGCTACGCCGGCGTGCTGGTGTGGATGGACTGGCGGCTGGGCCTGCTGACCCTTTCGACCATTCCGGCGCTTATTCTCGTGCGCGCCATCTGGCTGCCGTTCTCCAAGACGACCTTCCGGCGGGCGCGCGACGCCTCCTCGATCGCCAACGGGGCCCTGGCCGAGAACATCAACGGCGTGCGCACCGTCCAGGAATCGCGCCGCGAGGCGCTCAACTTCGAGCTCTATGAGGAAAAGGCGCGCGAGAACTTCGAAGCGGCGGTCAAGTCTTCGTGGCTGGCCCAGATCATGACCCCGACGGTGGACATGCTAACCGGCGTCGCCATGGCCTTCATCATCGTCGTCGGCGGCGAGGAGGTGCTGGGCGGCGGCCTGGCCATCGGCGTGCTGGTGACCTTCATCCTGTCGGTGCAGCGCTTCTTCGATCCGGTGCGGCTGCTCTCGATGCAGTACACGGTGATGCAGCGGGCCATGGCCGCCGGCCACCGCATCTTCGAGGTGCTCGACGTGCCGGTGAGCATCGCCAACCGGGCGGACGCGCGCGCGCTCGATGGGGCCGAGGCGACCATCGAACTCGACCACGTGACCTTCGGCTATGCGCCCGAGCGGGCGGTGCTGCACGATGTGTCGCTCAGGATCGCGCCGCGCCAGGTCGTCGCCCTGGTCGGCCCGACGGGCTCGGGCAAGACCTCGATCGCCTCGCTCGTCCACCGCTTCTATGACGTGAATGAAGGCGCGGTGCGCGTCGGCGGCCTGGACGTGCGCGACGTGACGCTGGAATCCCTCGGCGCCTTCGTCGGCATGGTGCTGCAGGAGCCGTTCCTGTTCTACGGCACCATCGATGAGAACATTCGCTACAATACCGCCACCGCCACGCGCGAGGACGTGATCGCGGCGGCCAAGGCGGTCGCGGCGCATGAGTTCATCATGCGCCTGCCGGACGGCTACGACACCCAGCTCGGCCAGCGCGGACGCAATCTCTCCGTCGGCCAGAGGCAGCTGCTCTCGTTCGCCCGCGCGCTCGTGGCCGATCCACGCATCCTCATCCTGGACGAGGCGACGGCCAATATCGACAGCTTCACCGAGCAGGCGATCCAGAAAGCGCTGAAAGTGCTGTTCGCCGGACGCACCTGCCTGGTCATCGCCCACCGCCTGGCCACCGTGCGCGACGCCGATGATATCATCGTGCTGCGCGCCGGCCGGATCGTCGAGCAGGGTACGCACGAAGCGCTGATGCGGCGGGGCGGGCTCTACGCCATTCTCTACGCCTCGGCCCACGGCTCCTTCGACGACCTGTCCGGGGAGGCCGGCGAGCAGGATCTGGTCGCCACCTGATCCGCCTCTGGCGCAGCGCTCGCCTCGCCCTTAAGTTCCGCGCTGCGCCGCCGACCGCGCGGCCATGACAGGGAGGGCCTCTTGGCCACGACAACGCGGCGCCTCGCGCGCCTTGTTCTGATCGCGCTCGCGCCCGTGGCGCTGGCCGGCTGCGGCATCAACGCCATTCCGCGCAAGCAGGTCGCCGCCCAGGCGGCCTGGGCCGACGTGCAGAACGATTATCAACGGCGCTCCGACCTCATTCCCAATCTCGTGGCCACGGTGAAGGGCTACGCCTCGCAGGAACAGCGCGTGCTGGTCGAAGTGACCCAGGCCCGCGCCAGCGCCACCCAGGTCAAGGTCGATGCATCGACCCTGACCAATCAGGCGGCCATGGACCGCTACGCCCAGGCTCAGAACCAGCTCTCCGGCGTGCTCGGCCGCCTGATGATGATCCAGGAGCGCTATCCCGACCTGAAGTCCAATCAGAACTTCCTGGCCCTGCAGGACCAGCTCGAGGGGACGGAAAACCGCATCGCGGTGGCCCGGCGCGACTACAACGCAGCCGTGCAGGACTACAACACCACGTTGCAGGTGCTGCCCACCTCGATCTGGGCGGCGACCTTCTACCATAATCGCAAACCCATGGCCCTGTTCTCGGCCACGGCGGCGGCCCAGTCGGCCCCGACCGTGAGCTTCGACAACTCTCTGCCGCCCGGCGCGGCGCCCGGTTCGGCTCCGCCACCGGCGCCGGCGTCGAATACGGCCGCGCCATGATCCGCCACGCGGGACTGCTGGCGCCGGTCCTCGCGCTCTTCATCGCCTTCTTCTGCGCCCCGGCGGGCGCGGCGGTGCAATATCCGCCGCTGACCGGCCGGGTGGTCGACGACGCCCATGTGCTGAGCCCGGACGTCCAGGCCCAGCTCACGGCCAAGCTCGCAGTTCTGGAGCAGTCCACCAGCCGCCAGCTGGTGGTCGTCACCCTGCCGAGCCTGCAGGGCCAGCAGATCGATGACTATGGCGTTGGCCTGCTGCGCGCCTGGGGCATCGGCCAGAAGGGGACCAATAACGGCGCCCTGTTCATCATCGTGCCGTCCGAGCACAAGGTGCGAATCGAGGTCGGCTATGGCCTCGAGGGCATTCTGACCGACGCGCTTTCCGGCGTCATCCTGCGCGAGGCGGTGCTGCCCAAGTTCCGCGCCGGCGACATCCCAGGCGGCATCGTTGGCGGGACCCAGGCTCTCATCGACCAACTGTCGGCCGATCCCTCGACAGCGGAGGCCAAGGCGGCCCAGGCCGAGCAGGCGGCCCAGGCGCCCGAGCACCACGGCAATCCCATCGGGGGCATCTTCCCGTTGATTTTCCTGTTCTTCATCATCGCCTCGATGCTGCGTGGCGGCTTCGGCGGCGGAATGGGCATGCTGCTGCCGATGATGATGCTGGGCGGCGGCATGCGTGGTGGTTTGGGCGGGGGAGGCTTTGGCGGGGGCGGAGGCTTCGGCGGTGGCGGGTTCAGCGGCGGCGGCGGCATGGGCGGGGGCGGCGGCGCCTCGGGGGGCTGGTGAGATGCTGAGCGCCATCGACGAGGATCGCATCACAGCGGCCGTGACCAAATGCGAGGCGCACACCTCCGGCGAGATTCTCGTCGTCCTGGCCGAGGAGGTGTCGAAATACCGTGAGGTTCCGCTGGCCTGGGCCGCGGCCGCCGCGCTGGCCATCCCGCCCATCGTCCTGTCCCTGAGCCTCGCGCCGCTCGCCGACCTTGCCCGCGATCTGTGGGTCAACGGCCAGGCCGGCGGCCTCGGCTACGCCATGGGCGTCGCCCTTGGCATCTACGCCGCGGCGCAGATCGTCATCTTCCTCGCGGTCCTCGCCATCGTCCACGTCCCCGCCGTGCGCCGGCGTCTGACGCCGAGAGTTCTCAAGCGCCACCGCGTGGCCAAGGCGGCGCATCACCAGTTCCTCTCCATGGGGGCGCGGGCGAGTGGCAGCGAAACAGGCGTCCTCATCTTCGTCGCCCTGGCCGACCGCCAGGTGCGGATCCTGGCCGACGCAGGCATCCACCAGAAGTGCGGCGAGGCGACGTGGACGCGCGCGACGGCGGCCATCACCGGGGCCATGAAGGCAGGGACCGATCCGACGGCGGGGATCGTCGAGGCGGTCGAGATTTGCGGCGCGGCCCTGGCCGAGCACTATCCCTCGTCCAGTCCCCGCGCGTCCGACGTTTCCTTCAGGCCGTTGGAGGTCTGACGCCTCGCAAGAGCCGAACGAATGCTGGCCACGGCGGTCGCCGTGTCCTGGCGCGCGGTGTCGATGACCAGACGATCGCCATCCCACGGGTGATATTCCCGCTCCACGACTTCCCCCCAGGTCGGCCCGACAAGGCCCGCGATGTTGGGCGCGCGCGTCTCCACCCGTCTGCGGTGCTCGGCCGAGTTCGAACAGATCACCTCCACGTCCAGGCAAGGAACGCCGGCGTCGCGGGCGGCCTGGCGCCAGGCGGCGCGACTGCTGGCAAGGGGATTGACGCTGTCGCCCACGACCGAGAGACCGAGCCGCAGATTGTCCGCGGCCACGGCGTAGGCGACACGATAACCGGCGTCGGCGATGTCCATTTCCAGGCGCGCATCCGAGATCGCGACTTCGATCGTATCGATGCGCAGCCAGACAGCGCGCAACTCCGCGGCCAGAGCCAGCGCGATCGTCGACTTGCCGACGCCGGGAAGCCCGCTGAAGACGATGAGCATGCCGAACTCCTATAGCTCGCGCCTTTCCGATTGACGTGGCGGCGCGCGGACAAACAAATAGAGTCCATGCAGGATCTCGTAACGCGTCTCCACGCCGCCGCCCTCACCGGCATGACCGCCAGCGTCTGGGCCGACATCAAGGGCGACGACGTCGCCGTCCATGATCCGCTGGGCACACGCGCCTTTCGCGAGATCAACGAGAACGCCAACAAACTCGTCCGCTTCCTGCGCGGCCAGGGTCTCGGTCCCGGCGATTCCGTCGCGCTGCTCTGCTCGAACAGGGCCGAGTTCACCGAGGTGTTGAGCGCGGCCCTGCGCGGCGGCTTCCGCATCACCCCGGTCAACTGGCACCTGACCGCCGAGGAGGTCGCCTATATCGTCCAGGATTGCGAGGCCAAGGCGCTCATCGCCGAGACGCGTTATCCCTCGGCCCTCTCCGCCGACTCGCCGCACCTGAAGGTCAGGATTTCCATCGGCGCCGACGCGCCGGGCTTCGTTCCCTACGCCGAGGCCTTGGCGGGCGAGGAGGGGTCGGACATCGATGATCCAGTGATGGGCGGGGCGATGCTCTACACCTCCGGCACCACCGGCCGGCCCAAGGGCGTCTATCGAAGGGCCATGACCACCGTATTGGCGCCGGGCCCCGGCGTGCCCAACGACGTGCAGCTCTGCGTCGGCCCCGCCTATCACGCCGCGCCGCTGGCCTTCGACGTGCGCTCGGCCCTGGCCCAGGGCAATCCGCTGGTGTTCCTCGACAAATGGGACAGCGAGGGCGTGCTGGCCGCCATCGAGCGCTACCGCGTCACCCGCTGCCACCTGGTGCCGATCATGTTTCAGCGCCTGCTGGCTTTGCCGGACGAGGTCAAGGCCAGGTACGATCTCTCCAGCCTGCGCTATGTGGTTCATGGCGCCGCGCCCTGCCCGCCCGAAGTCAAGAAGGCGATGATCGACTGGTGGGGCCCGATCCTGCATGAATATTACGCTGGATCGGAGGGCGGAGCCGGCTTCCTGATCAGCTCCGAGGAGTGGCTGCGAAAGCCCGGCACGGTCGGACGCCTGCCGACGCCCGAGGCGCTGAAGATCTACGACGAGGCGGGCGACGAGATCACCGAGCGCGGCCGGCCGGGCACGCTCTATTTCCAGGTCTCGCCCGTCGCCCCGTTCGAATACTTCAAGGATCCGGCCAAGACAGCGGGCGCGCACCGCGACGGCTATTTCACCCTGGGCGATGTGGGCTATCTCGACGAGGACGACTATCTGTTCCTTACCGGCCGCACGGCCGACTGCATCATCTCCGGCGGGGTCAACATCTATCCCCAGGAGATCGACAACGAGATCATCAAGCATCCGGCGGTGGAAGACAGCTGCGCCATCGGCGTGCCTAATCCCGAATGGGGCGAGGAGGTGAAGGTCGTCGTCACTCTCCAGCCCGGCGAGACGCCGAGCGCGGCCCTGGCGGGCGAGATCCTCGGCTTCGCCAAGGCCCGGCTGGCCGGCTACAAGGTCCCGCGCTCGCTCGACTTCGTCGATGAACTGCCGCGCAGTCCGGCGGGCAAGATCCAGCGCGGCAAGGTCCGCGCGCCCTACTGGGCGGGACGGGCGCGCCAGATTTGAGCATAATGGCCGCTTGGCGGCGTGAAGGTAGGGGTAGGGGCAACGGGTTATCGGCCCGCCGCGCGAGGTCGAAACTGGACATCCGGAACCGGGCAAGCTTAGCTGAGTCCGCCGCGCGCCAGGCGCGGCGCCCATGGGAGGCCGGTTAGTGACTCATCAGGGACAATGCTTCTGCGGGGCGGTGCGCCTCGAGGTCGAGGGCGAGCCCGAGGCCATGGGCTATTGCCATTGCGCCTCGTGCCGCTCGTGGTCGGGCGGTCCGGTCAACGCCTTTTCCCTTTGGCGGCCGGAGGCGGTCAAGGTCACCGCCGGCGGCGAGCATGTGGCGACCTACCAGAAGACGCCGCTCAGCGAGCGCCAGTATTGCGCCCTCTGCGGAGGTCACCTGATGACCAACCATCCGCCGCTGGGCATGGTCGATGTCTTCGCCGCCACGCTGCCGAGCCTCGCCTTCGCGCCCGGCGTGCACGTCAATTATGCCGAGACGGTCCTGCCGATGAAGGATGGCCTGCCCAAGCTCAGGGATTTCCCCAAGGAGTTCGGCGGCTCCGGCGAGGCCATGGCCGAATAGGCGTGCCCCGCCGATGTGCGCGCCGCGCGGGCGTATTCAACCCGGATGAAAACCACCCGGTATTTCGATGAGCAGGTATTGCGAAAGCGACCTTATATTCAACCGGATGCGTGCGAGCGTGTTATTGCCACAGCTCTGAAGCGCGTGGTCCAGCCAGATGGTCGAGTGCGCTATTGGGGCGCCGTAACCGATCCGCGCGATGGAAAGCGGCGTATAATGCGCGTCGTAACTCTCGAGGACGGGCAAACTGTCCACAATGCCTTCTTCGACCGCGACTACCGCGAGGACTTGAAATGAAGCTCCATTACTATGCCGAGACAGACAGCCTCTACATCGAGCTCAAGGCCGAGCCGGGCGCGGAGACGCGGGAAGTGGCGTCAGGGCTGAACGTCGATCTTGACGCCGACGGCGAGGTGGTCGGCTTCGACATCGATCATGCCTCCCGCCGCCTCGACCTCACCTCCCTGGAAACGATCGCGCTTCCCGTGCGGCGGGCGCGGGTCGGCTGAACCTAGGCTTCAGTCCCCCAGGCGTTCGAAGTCTGTCCCCGAGATATTGAGTCGCCGGGCGCGACCGTTGAGCACGCCGTCGAAGCGCGCACGCTCGACGCCGCCCGGGTCCTTCTCAAACGACCACCATTCGCCCCGGTCGACGACCGGCCCGGCGCCGGACAGCACCAGTTGCTCGCCCCGGGCGAAGAGGACGGCGTAGCCCTGCCATGGGTCGCGGTTGATATAGATCCCGGCCAGAGCGCGAAGGCGATCGGGGACCGCGGGCCGTGGCAGAGGCGCGTCGCGGCCGAACAAGGTCTCGCCCCACCAGATGGCGGTCACCGGGCCGCTCGTCGCTCCGCCCGGGCGCATCGGATCGAGGCTGTGCCTGGCCAAGGCCGGCAGCGGCGTCGCCAGCCCGCCGCCGACGCGATAGAGCGGCGCGGCCCCGCCCATCCCGGAGACCACCGGGAAATCGTCGCCCGGCGAAATCGTGAACGCCGAGCCGTCGGGCCCAACGAAGCGGCCCATCAGCGGCGCCGAGTCCTTCGGCCTCGAGGGGCCTAGCGGATCGGGCGCGCCCGGCAAGGGTGCGCCGGCGCGGACCGCGCGCATCAGGCGGATGGCGTAGGCGGTGGTCTGGCGCGGGCGATAGCCGCCGATGCGGGCGTTGACGCTGGCGAACGCCGCGACCCCCGCCGCCGGATCGGCGTGGAACGAGGAGGTGAAGGCGACCATGCCGCCGGTGTGGTGAAGCGCCGGTATGCCGTCGACCGGTTGCAGGGCAACGCCCAGGCAATAGTGAGATCCTGGCCCGAAATCCGCGTCGCAGGCGATGACCGGCGTGGCGAACCGTCTGGCCATGGCGGGAGACAGCACGCCGCCGCCTCCGCCGCCGGCGATGGCCATCATCCCGCGCAGATAGCGGGCCATCATTTCCGAGGTGGCGGCAATGGAGCCGGCGGGCGAATCCTCCGGATCCCACGTCGCCTCGTCCAGCCGCGCGCCCGGCATTTCGGCCGCCAGGGTCTGGTCCCACGGGAGATAGGCGGTCGGGAAGCTCGGCCGGTTGGCCTGGCCGATGCGCGCGGCGATCTCGGCTACGCCGAGGGGCGCGCGCAGGCGGTTGAGGATCGCCGTCTGGTAAGGGCCGCCGGTGACATGGCTCACCGCCGCGCCCAGGAGGTCGAAACCGGTGTTGCTGTAGGAAAACTTCGAGCCGGCCGGAAAGCCGATCCACAGCCGCCCGTCCGGCGTGCGCGGAAAGATCGGCGCGCCGTCCGGCAGGCCGGCGGTGTGGCTCATCACCTGAGCCACGGTGATCGGCGTCTCCGGCCACGGCGCGCCCGGCAGATATTGGGCGATGGGCGCGTCGAGATCGATCTTGCCGGCGTCGGCCAAGCTGAGCACGGTGAGCGCCAGGAACGATTTGCTGATCGAACCAATCTGGAACAGGCGGTCCGCCGTCATCGGCGCGCGGGCGCACAGATCGGCCCAGCCGAGTGTCAGCACGGCCAGGAAGCCCTCGCTGTCGCTGACGCCGAAGGTCATGCCGGGAAGGCCGATGGCCAGCAGCTCGTCGCGCGCGTAGGCGGCCAGGGCCTCCAGCGCCGGACCGTAGTCGCGCCGGCCGGGCGAAAGGATCTGGAAACGCGCGACCGGAATGTCGATCGCCGAGGCAGCCGACCGAACCTCGGCAGCCGCCATCGCCGGGGCCGACAGCGCGGCCGCGCCCGCCGCCGTCGCGCCCAGCCATCCCCGCCGGGTGATGTTCAACGCGGTTCCCCCCAACCTTCTAGCGGGTCAATGCAGCGTGGCCACGGCCTGGGCGACCTCGGCCGGTTTCTCCAGGATAACCATGTGCCCGCTTTCCGGCACGGTGACGAGGCGCGCGCCGGCGATCGCCGCGGCGAACGCCGGGCCATAGACGGGCGGGATCATCCGGTCGCTCTCGCCCCACACGATCACCGTACGGGCCTTGATGCGATAGAGCCGCTCGGAAAGGCCGCGCTCGGGGACGGGAAACAGGATCTTGCCGGCCATGCCCATCTGCCGCGCATTGCGGATGAGGTAGGCCTTGAGGAACTCCGGATCGTCCATCTTCAGGCCCGCCGTCATCAGCCTGGCCCCCGACTCCGGATCGTGGAACAGATAGCGCGGCATCTCATAGGGTAGCAGAGTGAACATGTCCGGGATCGGATGATCCTCGAGCCACAGGCCGGCCGGGGCGATCAGGGCCAGGCGGGAAAAGTCATTGGGAGCCAGGGCGGCCATCTCGGCCGCGATCATCCCGCCCATGGAATGGCCGACGAGCAGCGGATCCTTCAGCCCCAGGCCAGCGGCGACATCGGCCGAGTGCAGGGTGAAATCGAGCATGTCGCGCAAGGAAGCGCACTCCTCGGTCTCGCCGTAGCCCGGCAGGAACGGCGCGTGCACATGCCAGCGCTCGGCCAGCAGGCTGAGGATTGGGTCGTCCGCCGTCATTCCGCCCGCGCCGTGCAGATAGAGCAGCGGCGCGCCCGAACCGTTCTTTGGGCCGCCTTCCAGATAGCGCACCTCGGCGTGGCGCGTGGCGAGGGTCTTGGTCGTAAGGCTCATCGTCAGGCGTCCTCGCGCTCGCGGGCGTATTCGGCCGGCAGCGAGCCGGGTGTCGCGCGCCGCTCGAGCGGATGGCACCAGAACCGCTCGTCGCCCTCGCACTCAGGCAACAGCCCGCGCAGTTTCGGCATCACCTTCTCGGCGAACAGGCGCGAGGAATACATGCATTTGTCGGCCGGCATGTCGCCCACGTGCATCAGGCAGAAGATGTGGCCGACGTTGAGGTTCTTGATCAGCTCTTCCATCCGCTGACGGACGGTTTCCGGCGAGCCGGCGATCACATGGCCGCCCTCGGTCAGGTCCTTCCAGGTGAGCTCGCCGAAGCCCTTGGGTGGGGCGTATTGCGACAAGGCCCCGGTCTGGATGGTCTTGATCGTGCGATAGCCCGGCGCGTCGGCGAAGCCCGGATAGACGTGCAGGCAGCGGTTGTAGAAATAGTGCACGTGCTTGGAATAGAGCCGCTCGGCCTCCTCATCGGTCTCGGCCACGCAGATCGTCTGGGCGAAGCCGGCGCGATAGGGGGAGGCGTCCGGCGTGTTGCGCGCCGCCACCCGGTCCCAGTAGCCCTGCAACAGGACCTTGGCGCTGATGTAGCCGGTGAAACTCAGGTAGGAGTAGCTGTAGGTGTTGTCGATGCAGAAGTCATAGGTCTCGACCGAGCCGCCGCCAGGGATATGCACCGGCGGATGCGGCTGCTGGATCGGGCGCGGCCAGATGTTGACGTGCCGCAGCTTGTTGTAGCGGCCGTTGAAGGCGAAGGGCTCGCGCGTGGTCCACGCCTTGATGATCAGGTCATGCGCTTCGGCGTATTTCTCCCGCGTCAGCGCCGGGATTTGGCCGTAGCAATAGTTGGTGTCCATCGAGGTGCCGACCGGAAAGCCAGCCACGAGCCGGCCGCCGCTGATGCAGTCGAGCATGGCGAATTCCTAGGCCACGCGCACCGGCGGATTGTAGAGGGCGATGGAGTTGCCGAGCACGACGATGGCCGCGTTCTTCGTCCGCCGGGCCAGACCGGCGGCGATGAGGTTGGGCGAAGGCATGATGCCATAGCCGTTCTGGTGGTGCTCGTTCACCCCGACGCCGTCGAAGCCCAGGGTGTCGGCGTATTCCAGAAGGTCCATGTAGGTGTTGTAGACCTGGTGGCTCTTGGCCGGGTCGAACAGGCGCTGGTCGATGTCGACCCACACCGAGTGGTTCTTTTCGCGGAAGTCGTCCGGCAGGTACGGCCACGGCATCAGATTGAACCAGGTGAACTTCACGGGCGCGTCCTCCGCTTGCCTTATCGCCGTTCACCCTAGGCAGGCGGCGCGGGCGAGGCAATCGCATTGATCTGAGCGCGGCGGCGCGTCAGAAGCGACCGATGAACCGCCATCGCATCGCCGTCATCGGCCTTGGCCAGCGCATCGCCCATGTGCTCGCAGCCATGGTCGAAGTCGGCTGGCTGCTCGAGGTGGCCGGCTATGCCGATCCGGCGCCGGTGGGCCTGCCGATCCTGGCCGAGCATGGCATCGATCCCGGACGCGCCTATGGGAGCGAGGCCGCGCTGCTCGCCGACGGCCCGTTCGATCTCGTCATGATCGGCTCGCCCAACCACCTCCACCTCGCCCACCTCGAGGCCGCCTTCGCGGCGGGTTTCCCGATCTTCTGCGAGAAGCCGATCGTGAGGACCCGCGTCGAGACGATGGCCCTCGCCGCACGTCTCGCCGGCCGGCCCGTCCCGCCACTCTTCATCGGCCTGGTCATGCGCTCCATGCCGATCGTGCGCGAGGTCATCGCCCGCGTCGACGCCGGCGAGCTCGGCCGGCTCGTCTCCATGGACGCCACCGAACATCTGCACCCGGAGCACGGCGCCTACCTCGCGCGAAACTGGCGCCGGCGAGCCGACTTCGGCGGTTCGTTCATGCTCGACAAGGTGTGCCACGACTTCGATATCTTCGGCCGCATCGCCGGCGCCCGCGCGGCCAAGGTGGCGAGCTTCGGCGGCCGACGCATCTTCCTTCCCGAGCGCGACGCCGGTCCGCGCGTCTACTCCGACGGCGAGGCGGCCTATGCCCTGCGCGACGCCGGCTGGGCCGGCGCCAACGACGCGTTCCACTCCGACATGGATCTTTTTGACCACCAGGTGGCGATCGTGACTTACGATTCCGGCCTGACGCTCGCCTTCCACTCCAACAGCCACGTCGCGCTTCAGGAGCGTCGCTGGTACCTGGCCGGGACCGAGGGCACGCTGATCGCCGATCTCGCGCGCAATAAGCTCATGGTCCGCCGCGCCCTCGATCGGAGGAAGCCCGAGCGCATCGATTTCGCCACCCGCACCGCCGATCTGCACAACGGCGCCGACCAGGCCATGGCCGTCGATCTCAAGGCCACGCTCGAGGACGGGGCCGCCTTTCCGGTGACGCCATGGGAGTCGATGGAGGCCGGCCTCACTGTCATGGCCATCGACGAGGCGGCCGCGCGCGGCGAGACCGTCGATTGCGCCCCGATGTGGGCCGAGTTCGATCGGGCGCGGCAGGCGCTGGCGCCGGCCGGCTAACCCACGACCGCGGGACTACGGACGCCCCGCGCCTCGATCTGGCGCCACAGCAGTTGCCGGAACGGCAGGGCGGCGGCGATCGCCCGGCTGCGCCCCTTCCAGCCCAGAGCCCGCACTTCCACTCGCGCCAGACCCGCCTGCTCGAAGGCGCGCCGCAGGGAGCGCGGCGTGAACCATTTGAGGTGCGTGCGGTCCATGACCCCTTCGGCCTCGTAGTCGAACCGCCCTCGAATAAGGCCCGCGACGATGCGCCAGTGGCCGATGTTGGGCGTGCTGGCCACCACCTCGCCTCCCGGTTTGACGTAGCGCACCAGCCGGGCTAGCGTCGCCTCCGGGTCCGGCAGGTGTTCGAGCACCTCGCCCATGATCAGAAGGTCGAAGCTCGCTTCGGCATAGGGGATGGCGAGGCTGTCCACGTCGCCCGCGATCACCTCGCTGAGAACGCGCGCGGCCTGGCTCGCCGCCAGGCCCTGGCGCTCGATGCCGACCCACACGCCACACCTGCCCTCGGCCAGGGCCGCCGCGCCTGTGGCCCCGTTCCCACAGCCTAACTCGAGCACAGCCAGGCCAGGATTGGCCGGCATGACCTCGAGCCACTCCCTCCGGGGATTGGCGAAGTAGCTTGCCGCCTTGGCGTCGTAGGCGCCGTCGAGAAGGGCCGCCCCGCTCATGGCCGCGTCTTTTAGCCGATTTTCGGCGCCGGTCGAGCGATGGCTTGCCGTCGGGTCAGAGTTTCCTTCCCGCGCGGGCGTGGTCTAGGCTCTCGCGAAGGAGAAGTTCTTGGCCGACGACAACGCCGAACTCACTGAGCGCCTGGACGCGCTGGCGCGCCACCGCCTGGGCGGCGAGGGCGCCGGCGGCCTCGCGCGGCTCTCAGCCGGGGCGACACAGGAGATCTGGCGCTTTGACGTGGTGGAGGGTGGGGCGAAAACCCCGCTCATCCTGCGCCGCGCGCCAGGCGGCGGCACGCGCGTCTCCGACACCGCCGTCGGACTGGAGACGGAGGCCGCGCTGATCGAGGCAGCCGGCGTGGCCGGCGTGCCGGTTCCGCCGGTCCGCTGCGTGCTGAGACCCGAGGACGGCCTCGGCCATGGCTTCGTCATGGACTTCATCGAGGGCGAGACCCTGGGCGGGCGCATCGCGCGCGGCGAGGCGCTGGCCGGCGCGCGCCCGCACCTCGCCCGGCAATGCGGCGAGATCATCGCCCGCATCCACACCCTCGATCCCGCCGCCTTCCCGACCCTGCGCCGGGCGACGCCGGCGGAATCCCTTTCTCAGTACGCGGACGCCTACCGCAATTCCGCGTGGCCCAGGCCGGTGTTCGAGCTGGCCATCCGCTGGCTCGCCGACCGCTGCCCGCCCCCGCCGGAGCATCCGCGCCTGGTCCATGGCGACTTCCGAAACGGCAATCTGATGGTCGGGCCCGAAGGCGTGCGCGCGGTGCTCGACTGGGAGATTGCCCACGTCGCCGATCCCATGGCCGACCTCGGCTGGATCTGCGTCGGCTCCTGGCGTTTCGGCGTCGATGAACTTCCCGTCGGCGGCTTTGGTCTGCGCGAAGACCTGTGGGCCGGCTACGAGGCCGCCGGCGGCGCGCCGGTCAGGCGCGAGCACGCCATGTGGTGGGAGGTGTTCGGCTCCCTGCGCTGGGGCGTGATGTGCGCCGGCATGGCTGGCGCGTTTCGTTCGTTCGATCCCAACGTCGAGCGCGCGGTCATCGCCCGGCGGGCCTCGGAGACCGAGGTCGATCTCCTACGTCTGCTGGCCGCCTAAAGATGCAGGATGAGCCTAGGCCCGACGAGATCCTGGCGGCCGTGGCCCGCTTCCTGCGCGAGACCGTGGCCCCGGCGACGAGTGGCCATGTCTCCTTCAACGCGCGCGTGGCGGCCAACGCCCTGGAGATGAGCCGCCGCCAGCTGCTCGATGGGTCGGGCGAGGAAGAGCGCGCGCGGCTGGCCGCGCTCCTTGGACGCGACGGCGAGTTGGCCGAGCTCAACGCCGAACTGTGCCGCAAGATAGCCGATGGCGCTCTGACCTTGGCGACGCCGGGCCTGGCCGACCATTTGTGGGACACCACCCTGGCCAAGCTCGCCGTCGACCAGCCGACCTACTGGGGATACCGCGCCGCGCTGAGGGCGCGCGCCGAGGACTGAAAGGGACCACGCCATGGATTTCACGCTGCCCCAGGATCTCGTCGACTACCTCGCCGAGCTCGACGCCTTCATCGAAGCCGAGATCAAGCCGCTCGAGCAGGCGGACGACAACATCCGCTTCTTCGACCACCGGCGCGAGCACGCGCGCACCGATTGGGACAACCAGGGCCTGCCGCGCAAGGAGTGGGAGGCGCTGCTGGGTGAGGCGCGCCGGCGGGCGGACGCCGCCGGCCACCTTCGTTACGGCTGGCCGGTCGAATGGGGCGGCAAGGGCGGGACCAACCTCGCCATGGCCGTGATCCGCGAGCATCTGGCCGCCAAGGGCCTCGGCCTGCACAACGACCTGCAGACCGAGCACTCCATCGTCGGCAACAACCCCTTCATCCTGATGTTCAAGGAGTTCGCCACCAACGCCCAGTACGAGCGCTATGGCGAGGCCCTGCAGAAGGGCCAGATCCGGTCCGGCTTCGGCCTGACCGAGACCCACCACGGCTCCGACGCCACGCACATGGAGACCCGCGCCGTGAGCGAGGAGCGGGACTGTGTTCCCGGCTGGCGCATCGACGGCGAGAAGATGTGGACCACCGGCATGCACGTGGCCACCCACATCA
>JBOHLC010000136.1:0-8425 GCA_050729395.1 Caulobacteraceae bacterium | reverse complement strand
GAGAGGGGAAGAACTAGCGCGGCGGCCCTCCCTTCATCTGTGGCCATCTGCGTCATCTGTGGATCACTTCTCTTCTCGCTCGCGCCCGCGCCTGCTAGGCCACCCCCATGACATCCACCCTGCGCGCCGGCGTGATCGGCGCGGGCGTCTTCGGCGGCTACCATGCCCAGAAATACGCCGACCTTCCCGACGTGACCCTGTCGGCGGTGCTCGATCCTCACCCGGACCGCGCCCAGACCCTGGCCGAGCGCTTCGGCGGCCAGCCCTTCGCCGACCTCGCCCCGTTCCTCGCCGCCGTCGACATCGTCTCCATCGCCGCCCCGGCCATCCACCACGGACGCCTGGCGCTGGCCACCCTCAACGCCGGCAAGCCCGCCTATGTCGAAAAGCCCATCGCGACCACGCCCGAGGACGCCGACGCCATCGTCGCCGAGGCCAACCGGCGCGGCCTCATCGTCGCCTGCGGCTTCCTGGAACGGGCCGCCTTCGCCGCCATGGGCCTCTGGGACATCCCGCGCGCGCCGCTGCGCATGGACTGCGCCCGCCTGGGGCCGCCCTCGCCGCGCAACCTCGATGTCTCGGTGGTCATGGACCTGATGATCCACGATCTCGACCTGGCCCTGCATCTCACGCCCTCCGACCCGGTGACGGTGGAGGCCGAGGGTGCCTGCCTGGCCAACCCGCTGCTCGACGAGGCGAGCTGCGAGGTCGACTTCGAGGACGGCTTCCAGGCGAGCTTCCGCGCCTCCCGCGTGGCCGAGCGGCGCCAACGCACCCTCACCCTCACCTGGCCCGAGGGCGAGGTGCGCCTGGATCTGCTGGCCCACACCTTCGAGAACACCACGCCCTGGACGCTCGACGCCGGCTTCGACGAGACCCCGGCCGGCAAGGACCGCCTGGGCGCCAGCCTCGCCGCCTTCATCGCCGCCGTGCGCGGCGAGGGCCGCCCCTTGGCCGACGCCCGCGACGGCGCCCGCGCCCTCGACCTGGCGCTGGCCGTGGAGCAGGCGGTGGGCGGGTGAAGGGCGGGCGTCGAGTACGGCGAGGCGCCGGCATAGGGTTCTGGCATGGCGCCGCCGGCGAGATGCGAAGCACGGCGGCCCGGGCACGGGACGTCGTGGCGTTCACTTCACACCCCCACGGAGCAAACCCCGCCCAGCCGGAGCCGGCTGAACGGGGCTCACTTGCTCTGGATTCCAGAGTGTGGGGCTACTTCCATGGCCGCCAACAGCGGCCGAAAGCTGGACGTTGGCCGCGCCGTCAGAACTTGATCCAGACGCCGCTATGCCAGTATCCGCGGCCCCGGTGCTCCTTCCAGGTGTAGTGGTCATCCGGGCCCCATTTCCAGTTGTCCGGGTGAACCACGATGCCGAACTCGGGCTTGTAGGTGTAGTGACTGTGCACGTGCCAGCACACATTATCGGCGTTGCACACGATTTCCGCTGACGCGGAGGCGGCCACTGTCGCGGCCGACGCCGCGACCAGGGCCGCAACCATCGTTTTCGTAAATGTCTTCACCGAGCATCCTCTTAAAATTGGCGGTCGGGGTCCCCATGCGGGAAGCCCGCAAAACCCCTCCACGCCCATTTAACGGTAAGGCTGGGTCCGGGTTCCAAACAGAGGGGCGAGGCTCATCTCCCCTTTCCCTCTGGGGGGAGCACTCCGCGAAGCGGCCCTTACTTCCTCTTATCTGCGGCCGTCTGCGTCATCTGTGGATCTCTTCTCTGTCATCCGGAGCGGTTTGCGACGGGGAAGAAGCCGCGAAGCGGCCCTCTCTTTCTTCATCTGTGGCCATCTGTGTCATCTGCGGATCACTTCCCTTCACTCCGCGCGACACCTCCTCGAGCAATCGGCGAACCGAGGAACCGCCGCGTAGCCGGCGGACGCGGCCTGGGGCCGCGGCTTCCAGCCGGGCGGCGAGGCCGGACGACCAGGCGCCGAAGCCCGCCACCATGCGCGCATAGCGCCACCCGAACCCCTCCTCGCATCCGTCGGGCCGGTCGGCGCGCGGGCGCCCGCTATGCGCCACGGTCTTGCGCCAGGCGCGAAACAGCCTCAGCCACACCGGCCGGTCCAGCCACAGCACCAGGTCGGCGGCGGGAAGGGTGAGCGCGCTGGCCTCCTCATAGGTCCCCTCGACGATCCAGGCGCCCGACTTGAGCGCCGTGGCGAGGTCGGCGCGCAGGGCGCCCGCGCTGCGCCGCGTCCAGCCCGGCCCGAACGCCATGAGGTCGAGATGGATGACGGGCAGGTCCAGCCTCTCACCCAGCCGCCGCGCCAGGGTCGACTTGCCGGCGCCCGCGCCGCCCAGGATGGCGATGCGCCGCAATGAGACCGGGAGAGGCGCGGCGGCGGTGTCGATCCACACCCCGGTCCACGCGGCCCCGGCCCACAGCGCGGCGAGCACCAGGGCGTCGTCGGCCGCGACGCCGGTCTGCACCCAGACGATGCCCGCCAGGCCTTGGCGGAGGGTCAGGCCGATCCAGGCCATCAGCGGCATCTGGATCGCCCACAGGCTGACGAAGGGCACGGCGGCGGCGATCTTGGTCGCCCCAGCGCCGCGGAAGGCGAAGCCCAGCACGCAGGAGGCCGCGCCGATGATCGTCGCCAGGCCGGCGATGCGCGCCGGCAGGATGGCCATGGCCAGCGTCGCCGGATCGCGCAGGAACGCGGCAAGCAGCGCGTGCGGGGCGAGCACCAGCGCCAGCCCCATCGGCGCGGTGAGCGCCGTCGCAGCCATCGTCACGCGCCATCCCCACGCGCGCGCCCCGCCAACCTCGCCTCGGCCGAGCGCCTGGCCGACCAGAGTGGCCGCCGCGACCCCCAGACCCGTCTGTATCTGCGACGGCACGGCGGTCAGGGTCAGCAGCACGCTGATGATCGCCGCCGGCGCCGCGCCCAGCTGCGCCACGATGGCGAACACGCCCATCAGCGCCAGCTGCAGCAGGCTCTGCTGAGCGCTGATCGGCCAGCCGATGGCGGCGATCTCGCCGACGCCGCCGGCGCGCGGCCGCGCACGAAGGAATCCGGGGATGAGCCGCAGCGCCAGCCCCGCCTGGATGGCAACGCCCGCCAGCATGGTCGCATCCATCGCCCAAGCCGCGCCAGGCGCGCCCAAGCCGCGCATCGGCCCCACGCCCAGCACCAAGAGCCAGGTCAGCGCGATCTGCAGCGGCGCGGAGACCGCCGTCACCGCCATGGCGATCGCCGGGCGGCCCGAGCCGATCCAGGCGGCGTTGATCGGCAGGGTGATGGCCAGCAGGACGATCGAGGGCGCGGCGGCCGCGATCCACGCGCCGCCCGCCGCGGCCGCGAGGCGATCGGGCAGGATGAGCCCGACCAGGCGGGGACCGAGCACCCAGGTGGCCGCGCCCACCGCCAGCGCCAGCGGAATCGCGCCGGCATAGGCGGCGGCGAGGGTCTCGGCGATGCGGCCCGCGCGGCCCGCGCCGGTCGTGCGCGACACCACCGCCTGCACGCCGGTGTCGACGCCCCACAGCAGGGCGCAGATCGCCGTATAGATGGCGCCGCCCGCGCCGACGCCGGCGATGGCCGTATCGCCGAGCCGCCCGAGGAAGGCGACGGTGGCGATGCTCACCACATTCTGGATCAGGTAGAAGCCGATCAGCGGCGAGCCGAGCGCCAGGATGGGGCGCAGGCGCCCAGGCGCGGCGAAGGTTGACGGGCGGCAATCGCGGAGGGCGGCATCCATGAAGCGAGACTAGACGCGGCCGGCCTTTGGAAATACTGAATTCAGTTGATGAGTGAATTCGATAATTCGCAAATCAGGAAGCTGGACGGCGGCCTGCTGCTCATCTTCCGCGAACTGCTGGTTCGGCGGCAGGCGAGAGCGGTCGCCGATCAGCTGGGCCTCAGCCCCTCCGCCATCAGCCATGCGCTCGCCCGCCTGCGCGACCTCTTCGACGACCCGCTGTTCGTCCGCCGCTCGCACGGGCTGGAGCCCACCCGCCGGGCCCTGGAGCTCGGCCCGCGCATCGAGGCCCTGATCGAGACCATCGGTCAGACGGTGAGCGGCGAGCCGGCGTTCGTGCCCGGCGAGACGCGCCGTCGCTTCAAGATCGCCTGCGCCGCGCCGATGGACAGCCTGATCGGACCGGCCCTGGTCCAGACCTTCCGCGACGAGGCCCCTCACGCCACCTTCTCCACCCGCTACGCCGTCCTGGAGCGCGCGTTGCGCGCCGTGCGGCGGGGCGACGTGGATGTGGCGCTCGGCGTCTTCCGCGCGCTCCCGCCGGCCTTCGCCGCCGTTCGCCTGTTCGATGACGACTATTGCGTGATCGCCCGCCACGGCCATCCGCTGGTCAGTGGCGGCCGCGTCGACCCGCACGCCTACGCCACGGCCGGCCACGTCTTCGTCGGCAGCCCGGATGGCGCCCTGGGCGACGAGACGCCGATCGACCGCGAGGAGATCGACGCCACCTATGGCCAGCTGCCCGGCCCCGATGTCATCCGCACCCACGCCTATGTCGGCCTGTGGGAGACGGCGATGCTGATCGTCGCCGCCACCGACGCCATGGCCGACTGCCCGCGCAGCCTGGCGTCGCGCTACGCCGCCCGCCTCGGGCTACAGGTGCTCGACCCGCCGTTCCGGCCGTTCCGCTTCACCGTCCAGGCGGTGCGCCGCGCCGAAGCGCGTGACGCGGGACTGGACTGGCTCATGGCCAAGCTCGCCGCGGCGGTGGCGCCGTCCCGCGCCCGTGAAGAAGCGTAGCTTCTGGGTTCGGCGCGAAGGAACCAGGCAGTTACGCGCTCGCGCCGCGCGCGGCGTCGCGCTCGGAGTGTTCGAATGCGTCGGCGAATTGATCCAGCTCCGGACGCGTCATGCCGATATCTTTGCCCACCTCCCGCCAACGCGACACCGCGTGCTCCACGTCGGCCAGGATGGCCTTCGCCCGTCGCGCCGCGATCCGGAAGTACGGCGTGACCGACATCAGGGCGTCGATCGAGGCCGCCGGACCGGTCTCTTCCGAGATCCACGTCTTCAGTTCGCGGACCCGCTCGGGAAACGGGTTCACGTCGAATGCGGGCGCGAGACGCCATTGTCCGCGCTCGACGTGAAGGAAGCCGTGATTGAGCAGATGATCGTCGACGTTGGTTATGAGGATCGAGAAGGCGATCCGCCGCCATAGCTCGTCGATATCGGATTGGGCGTCCGCGCCACGGACGCGGATGGCGTCGACGATCTCGGTGTAGGCGTGTTCATGGGGATCCCGCGGCTCCGCGCCCAGCATGGTGGCCGCCGAAGCGTACATGAGGCGACGCCCGTCCTCTGTCCGGTCGAAACGTCGGATCAAGGCGACCGGGATTCCGTCGCTATCGACCAGGCGGGCGGTCGCCGCGCGGATGCCCGCCGCGGTGGCCAGGCGCAGGGCCAGCACTTCGCCCTTCGTCACGGCGCGCTCGTCGGCGACGCTCGGAAACTTGCCGATCGAAAGCCGCCCGTCGCCATCGACGACGGTGCATTTTGGACGCAACCCGCCGAGTGAAGTTCCTCGGCCGCGCAGGAAGGCGAGATCGGCCGCCGTTTCGCTGTTGGTCTCGACAGCGCGGGACGCGGCGAGGAGGTGTTCGAGCTCGATGAGCGGCGGCGCCGCGCGGCGCCCGTCTTCGCTGACGCGCTGGAACAGGTCGTTCTCGTCCTGAAACCGAAGCGCGCCGAGCCGGCTGAAATCGTCGACCGCGAGCAGGAAGTCGAGTTCGTTCAGGGGGCGCGGGTCGAGCGCCCGGCCGGCGTCGCGGGCTTCCTGGCGCTGCTTGAGATGATCGCGAAGGATGACGCGCCTGGCCCATCCGTCGGGCGCCATATCCGCGATCACGGCTGGGAAGACCGAGCCGCCCTCGGCGCGGTGGCGGTATTGCGGGCCGGAAACGAGAGGCAGGGCTGGGTCGATCGCGAAGCGATCGGCCGCCGCCAGCCATTCGGGGCCGTATTCGAAGGACCCGATTTCCCGCGCGTCTTGCTGATCATGGCGCAGCAAGCCCACGGAGCGAGGGTTTTCCCCGATTTGAACGCGGATGGTCCGGCTCATGACGCCCGCGGCTGCTTTCGTGGGCGGACGCGCTTGGGCGCCCGCTGCGCATCGAGTGAGAGGCCGAGCGGGTCGTGCGCCGCGTCGGCGAGGTCGGCGAACGCGTCACCGAATCCGAGCACGAACAGCGCCATGACGTATGCGCCGAAGGCCACGCTTGGTTCGCCCTTCTCGAGACGCTGGTAGGTCGCCTTGGCCACGCCGATGCGCTCGGCCATCATGGCGGCCGTGAGGTGACGTTTGCGGCGCGCGACGGCGAGGTCGCGGCCGAATTTCGCAATCGAACGCTTGAGCCTGGGTGGGAGAACGTCGAAAACGGCGGAACGCAACTAGCACCTCATATATGATCCCAAATTTGGTATACGGGATTATATATAAGTCATTAAATAAGGTGTGTCCAGAACTCGAACGGGTTCCGGGCGCCGACCGGGATAGGGGCTCGGAATCGCCGCTCCCTGGCCCGCTTCGAAGGCGCCCTGGACTCTTCCTCCGCACGGAGAACCGCCATGAAGCCGAAAATCAGCATGATCGGACTTGGCGTCCGCGATTTCGCCAGGTCGCTCGCCTTCTATCGCGACGGGCTGGGCTTCGCCGCGCACAACTACAAGGACGGCGAAGATCACGTCATGTTCAGGCTCGAGGGCAGTTGGCTTTCGCTCTATCCCCGCGACAAGCTCGCGGAGGATGCGACCGTACCTGACGATGGCCAGGGCTTCAGCGGCGTCGCCCTGGCCCACAACGTGAAGTCGGCGGCCGAGGCTGACGCGGTGTTCGCCCACGCGGTGTCCGTGTGCGCCAGACCGGTGAAGGCGCCCCAGGCCGTTTTCTGGGGCGGCTACTCCGGCTACTTCGCCGATCCGGACGGCTACCTCTGGGAGGTCGCGTACAACCCGTTCACCGACCTGACGTGAAGCCGGCGACGGGCGCGTCAGCGATCCACATATTCGCCTGCCTTCGCGGCCATCCGCCTGCTCGATTGCGAACATGGCGTGATCGTCCGCTGGGGGCGTCGGCTTGTCGGGCTTATCCAGGACGTCGCCCAGGTCGAGTGCGAGACCAAGGAGGACCTCCAGAACATCCACGACGCCCTGCGCGAGCGCCTGTACGAGGACGAAGCCTATTGGGATATCGACAAGCGGCCGCTTCGCGAGATCCTCGAACGCCTGTGCAAGGATCTCACCCTGGAGCCCGACTGGAGCCGTTGGGACGGCGACGGCTGGAGCAACAACCCCGTGCCCCGCTCGCGCTCCGCTGCGTTCAATACCCCCAGCGCCCGGCCGCGCCGGTATGACGAGAACGGCGTTCGGCTCGCCACTCCCGCGCCGCCCTATCGCCTGCACTCAGCCCGCGAGCCGACCGCCGACGATCCGATCGCCAACGCCCCAGCCCGGCACGCTCTCGAATGAGCGCCCCCTCGATCCCGCGCTTGCGGCGTGGCCGGCGGTGGGGGGATAAGGGCGCCCTTCACAGGAGCCCCCGCCATGGCCAGCGCCCACGATTTTTCCTTCACCAGCATCGACGGCGCGCCCCTGCCGCTGTCCAACTTCAAGGGCAAGGCGGTGCTGGTGGTCAACACCGCCTCGAAGTGCGGCCTCACGCCCCAATACGAAGGTCTGGAAACCCTATGGCGCGAGAACAAGGATCACGGCCTGGTGGTCCTGGGCGTGCCGTGCAACCAGTTCGCCGGCCAGGAGCCGGGCGACGAGGGCGAGATCAAGGCCTTCTGCACGACCAATTTCGCGGTCGATTTCCCGATGACCGCCAAGGTGGACGTCAAGGACGCGCACCGCCATCCCTTCTACGCCTGGGCGGAGGAGAAGCTGGGCCCCGCCGCCGTGCCGGTGTGGAATTTCCACAAGATCCTCATCGGACCGGACGGCGAGGCGGTGGCCGCCTTCGGTCCGCGCACCGATCCGCTCGACGCGGAGATCAGCCAGAAGGTGGCCGCCACGCTCTGAAGGGCGCCGCGCGGTGAAGCGCCTCGGCCTCATCGGCGGCATGAGCTGGGAAAGCACGGCCGTCTACTACCGGCTGCTCAACCAGATGGCGCGCGCGCGGCTGGGCGGCCATCACTCGGCCGACCTCGTCATGGTCTCGGTCGACTTCGCGCCCATCGCCGCCATGCAGGCGGCCGGCGACTGGGCCGGGGCCACGGCGGCGATGGTCGCGGCGGCGCGGCGCCTGGAAAGGGCGGGCGCGGAGGCGCTCGTCATCTGCGCCAACACCATGCACCGCATGGCCGACGAGGTGGCGGCCGCGGTCGCCATCCCGCTGATCCATATCGCCGACGCCACGGCCGCCGCGCTCCGCGCCGCCGGCGCGCACCGGCCGCTGCTGCTGGCCACGCGCTACACCATGGAGCAGCCGTTCTACCT
>JBOHLC010000135.1:0-21686 GCA_050729395.1 Caulobacteraceae bacterium | reverse complement strand
GGCTAGGCCCGGCCGAGGCGCCGGCGCGCCTGCTGGCCGCCGGCCCCGATCTCGCCGCGCGTCTGGCCGCCCTGGCCAAGGGCGCGCCCGTCCGTACTGGCCCCGCGGCGCGCGCGGCCGCAGACCGGGCCGAGGACGAGGTGTTCGAGACCGTCTATCCGCTCAGCAACGGCGGCTCGATCGCCGTGGAGACGACCCGCGCGCTCACCGCCGTGGATGTCGATCTCGGCGGCCGGGGAGGGGATGGTGGCAATCGGGCGGCGAAGGCGGCCAATCTCGCCGCGCTGAGCGAAGCGGCGCGGGTTCTGCGCCTCAAGGGGTTGGGCGGACTGGTGGTGTTCGACCTCATCGGCCGCGGACACGACGGACCGGCGCTGCTCGCCGCCGCCCGGGCGGCCTTCGCGCCGGACAACCCCGGCGTCGCCTTGGGGCCCGTCTCGCGGTTCGGCGCCCTGGAGTTGACCATTCCTCGCCGCTCGCGGCCCGCTTTGGACATCCTCGCCGACGGCTCGGGCGGGCCGAGCGAGCCCACCCGGGCCATGGCCCTGCTTCGCGCGCTCGAACGCGAAGCCATGGCCGATGCCGGCGCCCGCTTCGAAGCGCTCGCCGCTCCTGGGATCGCCGCCGCCGCCCAGCCGTTCCTTGCCCAGCTCACGGACCGCTTCGGCGCTCGCCTGTCGCTTAAGGGCGAGCCTGGGCTACCCGGCTTCGAGGTGCGCCGCCTATGACTACCGCCAAGTGCCCGATCTGCGGCAAGCCGGCCGTGCAAAGGTTCCGCCCATTCTGCTCGACGCGGTGCGCCGATGTCGATCTCCACCGCTGGCTCGCCGGCGCCTATTCGATAGGCGAAACGGCCGAAGAAGAACCGCAGCGCCCACGAGACCCGGACGATGAAAACGGCTAGGAGGCGGTTTCTGGACAAGGCCCAGGCCCTTGCCTATAGACGGCCCTCCTCGCGCACCGGGCCTGGGTAGCTCAGCTGGTAGAGCAGCGGACTGAAAATCCGCGTGTCGGTGGTTCGACTCCGCCCCCAGGCACCACCGCTCATATAGATGACGTCATTTTCAACTGCGGTGGGCGGTCGCGCGGTTCCAGTCGGCGTGCGCCGACCAGGTCCTACGGCGCCTAAGTCATAGCTCGGCCTTTGGCGAAATGTTTCGTCTTGTGGTGTGCGTCGCAGCATTATTGAGAAAGCAGGCGACCATAACGTTAACTTTTTCAATCTGACTTCATCCGCGCAGCGCAATATGAACCATGTTCCGTGAAACATTCGATAACGCGGGAACCAAGCAGTCCCTCTTGACGCCGAAAAAAGGGATTGCCAAAGGTTCCACGCCGCAAGACTAACAGCGCGGTAATCCGGGTGAGGCGCAGGTGCGATGATCCCGACCACCCTCTATTGAGCCCGATCAACTAGGAACCGGCCACAGATGCTCGAAATGAAACGCACCTCTCCCATCATCGCGTTGATAGGGGCGGTCGCGCTCCTGTCGAGCGCCCCGGCCATGGCCCAGACGCCGGCGCCCGCGCCCGCGCCAGCCGCCGCCCCGGCCGCCGCTCCAGCCGCGGCCCCGGCGGATCAGCCGTCAGCGTCCGAGGCCGCTGAAACCTTGAAGGTCGGCGGCGCCGCCAACGGCAAGCTGACGCCCATCGTCATGTTCGAACAGGCGGACCTGGTGGTGAAGATCGTGATGATCGGCCTGCTGGCCTGCTCGATCCTCTCCTGGACCCTGCTGGTCATCAAGCTGGTCGAATTCGGCAGCCTCCGGCGCACTTCCGACGCTTTCCTCGAATCCTTCCGCGGCGCGAAGTCCATCAACGAAATGGGCCGGATCGCGGAATCGGAAGACTTCGCCGGCAATCCGATGGCCGACATGGCCGCCGCCGCCGCCGCCGAGGTCGAGCTGTCACGTCAGGCGGGCCTGAACGTCACCGGCGAGTTCCGCGACTCCACCCTGATGCGCGCCACCACGGCGATCAACGCGGTGCAGGCCTCGCTGGCCCGGCGCCTCTCGGGTGGCATGCAGTTCCTGGCCTCGGTCGGCGCGAACGCACCCTTCATCGGCCTGTTCGGCACCGTCTACGGGATCATGAATTCGTTCATCGGCATCGCCAACACCAACACCACCAACCTGGCCGTCGTGGCCCCCGGCATCGCCCAGGCCCTTCTGGCAACGGGTATCGGCCTCTTCGCCGCCATCCCCTCGGTGGTCTTCTATAACTACTTCCAGACGCAGATCACCGGATACGGCTCGCGCTCCGAAGGCTTCGTCGCGGAGTTGGTCAACGCCATTTCGCGGCAGCTCGACAAGGGAGCCTAAGGCTTATGGCCGCTAAACTCTCAGGGCCTAGCGGCGGCCGATACGATGTCGCGCAAAATCACAACATCAACGTAACGCCCTTCGTGGACGTCATGCTGGTGCTCCTGATCATCTTCATGGTGGCCGCGCCTCTGGCCAGTGTGACGATCAAGGTGAATTTGCCGCCAGCGATGGCGAAGCCGGCCAGGAAGCCGCCCAAGATCGTCTACATCTCGCTGAAGAAGGACGGTCGGGTGTTCGTCAACGACAACGAGTCCAGCCTCGACACCCTGGGCGACGATCTCAAGGCGGCCATCGGCACGCCGAACCCGACCAACGAGCGGATCTATATCCGGGGCGATCAGGACGTGATGTACCAGGACTTCATGGGCGTCATGAACAAGATGCAGGATAACGGATTCTACAGCGTCGCCCTGGTGGGCGAGGACAAGTCCGGACTGCGCAAATGAGCGAGACGCCTCCCGCCCGACCATCGGTGGATATCGCCCACCCATCCCACAACCCGTTCGATATCCCAAGGCCCCGCCGGAACAACGGCGTCACCATAGCCATCGTCTTTTCGGTCGTGATCCACGGCGTCATCGGCTTTTATCTATGGCAGTGGAAGTTCAAGACCCACTACCAGCAATACTCCGAAGAGAAGACGAACGCCCAGATCATCCACCCGCCGCCGCCGCCGCCGCCCCCTCCACCGCCGCCGCCGCCGCCGAAGAACCTGCCGCCGCCGCCGCCGGTGCAACCGCGCCCGCCGGTCAATGTGCCGATAATCGGCCCGCCGCCGCCGCCGCTGTATATCCCGCCGGCGCCCAAGCCCGTGCCAGCGCCCGCGCCGCCGGTCATCGCCAAGGTGGCTCCGCCGCCGCCGCGCCCGACCGTCATCACCCAACCTGACTGGTTGCGCAGGCCCAACGGCGATGATCTGGCGCAATATTATCCGGACCGAGCCCAACGGCTTGGGGTGTCGGGGCGCGCCACATTGCACTGTACGGTGACGGCCCAGGGCACCTTGACCGATTGCTCGGTGTCCTCGGAAGAACCGTCAGATCAGGGCTTCGGCACCGCCGCGCTGAAGATGACGCGTCTCTTTAAGATGCGCCCGAGGACCCGCGACGGAGCGCCGGTGGGCGGAGCGGAGATCAACATTCCGATCGCCTTCCAATTGCCCAAGGACTAGCGCGCGATCAGCGGCCAAACCCCGAAGGCTCGCCTCCGGGGTTTGGCCGGCTTGATCGCTCCAGGCTTCGCGCCTAAACCACAGCCCGCTTCGAAAACGCCGCCTTAGCTCAGCTGGTTAGAGCGCTAGATTGTGGATCTAGAGGTCCCCCGTTCGAACCGGGGAGGCGGTACCATCTCCCTGGCGCCGCTCCCATGAGAGTGGCGTTGAGCCTCTCATGCTGCGGCGCTTTTCCTCGCCTTGTCGATCGCCGCGTTTAGGGCGGCCATGTCGTCCCCGGCCAGGATCTGATCGCCGACCACGAAGCCGGGCGTGCCATCCAGGCCGAGTTTGTTGAACAGGGCGTTCGTCGCCGCCAGCTGCGAGGTGTTGGCGGCATTGGGCGCGATGTCGCCTGGCCGGGCGCCGTCGGCGCGGGCGATCCTGTCAATCGCCTGGTCGGTCAGCGGCTGGGTGGTCATGAAGGCGCGATAGAGGCCGAGCGAATCGCCGCCGTCCTTCCTGACCGCGATGGCGGCGTAGGCGGCGTGCTCGGAGGTGGCGCCGAAGATCGGCATCTCCTTGAACACGAACCGGACATCGGGATTGGCCTGGATCAAGGCCAGCAGCCTGGGCGCCATGGCCTCGCAATGCGGGCAGCGGTAGTCGTAGAACTCGGTTACCGTGACCCGGCCATTCGGATTGGCCACGAAGTCGCGCGGGTCGCGCTCGATGGCCGCGCGCAGGACGGGAAGCTTGGCCTCGGCCTTCTGCATCGCGGCGGCCGCCTGGGCGTCCTCGTTCGCCTGCAGCCTTTGGCTGGCCTCGGCCAGCACCTCGGGATGGGCCAGAAGGTAGGCGCGCACGCGCTCGCCGAAGGCCTGATCCGACTGAGCCTGGCAGGCGCCAAGCGCCAGGGCAGCGACGCCCGCGCCGATGAGAGCGAGGCGCCGCCTCAATCTTGTTTGGCCATGGTCTTGAGATCGTCGGCCGTCGGCTTGGAGGAAAGGATGATGTCGGTCGCGCGGCGCCACTCGGGTGAATCCTTCTTCAACAAGTCGCGGGCGCGCAAGGCGAAGACCCGCGCGTCGTTGTCCTGTCCGAGATAGAACTTCTCCTCGGCGGTGGCGAGCCGGGCCATGCCGGCGTGTCCCTGGGCGTCGTAGGCCTGGGCCAGCAGCCACCAGCCGATGGAGTCATCGGGCTCGGCGGCCATGCCGGTCTTGATCTGGGTTATGGCCTCCTCGACATCGGCCGGATCGCCCAGCGCCAGCAAGGCCTGGCCAAGGTTGATGCGCAGCAGCGGCGCGTCGGGCTTGAGCTCGACCGAACGTCGGTGCGCCGGCACGGCGTCCTTGGTCCGGCCGGCCTCGAACAGAACCTGGCCCTTCAGTTCCCAGAGGTAGGGATCGTTGGGCTTCTCGGCGATCAGGGCGTCAATCGCCTTGACCGCCTGGTCGGTCTCGGTCTCCTTGTAGAGCGCGATGGCGCGGGCGTAGCGGGCCGGGAACGACTGGTCGCTGTCGGGATAGTCGTTGAACGTCCGGTAGGGGCCGTCGAGAAAGCCTTCGAGCTTGGCCTTCATCAGCTCGAACCTGGCGATGGCCTCGGGGCTGTCGACCGCGCCGGCGTGCGGTTGCTGCTCCACGCGTTGGCGCAGGGCCTCGATCCGCTCGTCGGACAAGGGGTGGTCGCGAAAATAGGGGTATTTGCGCTCGTCGTCGAACACTTCCTGATAGCGATAGTTGTCGAAGAACTGGACGAGGCCGCGGCCCGACTTGCCCGCCTTTTCGAGGTAGGTCACCGCCGCCGCGTCGGCTCGCGATTCCTGTTCGCGCGAATAGCCGAGAGCGCCCAGTTCGCCGAAATAGCTCGAGGAGAGGACCAGCGCCGCCGCGCCCTCGGGCGATCCCGCCGCGGCGGCCAGCACGCCAAGCCCGATGCTGGTCAGCATCGGGCCCAGCGCCGCCTTGGTTTCCGCGCCTGACCTGGCCACGTGGCCGCCGGCGATGTGCCCCGTCTCGTGGGCGATGACCCCCTCCAGCTGATCGGGTGTCTTGGTCGCCATGATAAGCCCGGAATTCAGGTAGATATGCAGGCCGGCCGTGCCGAACGCGTTCAGTTCTGGATCGCCGATGACGCGGATCTGCATCTGCTTCGGGTCGAGCCCGGCGGCGATGAAGATCGGGTCGGCTTCCTGGTGCAGGATCTCCTCGATCTCGGTGTCGCGGACGATGGAGACGGGCGCGTCCTGGGCGAAGACGCGCATCAGGGGCGCGCCGGCCAGGGCAAGGACGAGGCCAAGTCCGAGGAGGCGAGGGGAGGGGTTCACGATGGCAACAAGTCTCGCTCCGCCCCGCCCCGCCTCAGCACCCTAGCCGGTCAGACACTGCGGCGCCACCATCCGCGACGCGGCGAAGCGGGCGGCGCGACGATCTCGGCCGGATCGGGCCCCGCCGGCTCGGGCGGGTTGTCCACCGCCAGCGCGACCGGCGGCGCCTCGGCCGGCCTGGCCGGCGGTTCCGGCGCCTCGACCGGGGCTGGCTGGGCCGGCGCGGCTTCGGCGGCTTCCTCCGCCACGGGCGCCTCGGCGCGCCGGCGACGAGATCTTGGCTTGGGCGCCTTTGCCGGTTCCGGTTCGGGCAATTCGACCCAAATCTCCTCGGCGGGGGGAGCGGGCGGCGCCTCGTGTGTCTCGGCCTGGACCGCTTGCGGCGGCTCAGGTTCGGCGGCGGGCGTCACCGGGGCGGTCTCCACCGGGCCGCGCCACTCGTATGGATCCTCGCCCGACAGGCGCGCCGGCCAGGACCAGCCGTAGACATCGCCGGCGCCTTCCCGCGGGCGACGGCCGCCGCGCCGGCCGCGACGCCGCCGGCCCTGGCCGCCTTCGCCCTCGCCCTCGGGGGCTGGCGCGCTTTGTTCGCTCGCCGCGACCGGGGGACGCCCTTCGTCCGACCTGCGGCCACGCCGGCGCCGTCTTCCCCGCCGACGTCCAGATTCCTCATCGAAGCTGATCACCGGTCCTTCCGCGGCGGCCAGCTCGATATCGTCTTCGATGTCCTCCTCGATTTCGATCCCGTCGTCCGCATACTCATCATCCGGAACCTCGGCGACGGGCGTCTCGCGCTCCGCGTCCCGGGCGGCTTCGAAGGGCGTGCTCGAGAGCCGCTCGATCTGATGGTCGGCCTGGGCCAGGGTCTCGTCGAGCACCACGTTGACGAACAGCCCGTGGGTGCGCGTCAGCCGCACCAGATAGTCGCGCTTGTGGTTGAGCAGATAGAGACCGGTCTCCTTCGACGCGCGCAGGACGATCTCGCCGCCGCCCTTCAGCGCCTCCACCTCGAGCGCGCGCAGGGCGCCCAGCGCGCGGGACTCGGGCGAACGCACCCGCCCGGCGCCGGCGCAGGGGGGGCAGATCTGGGTGGTGCCCTCGAGGATGCCGGTGCGCCGCCGCTGCCGGCTGATCTCCATCAGGCCGAAAGACGAGATGCGGCCCATCTGAATGCGGGCGCGGTCCTGCGCCAGGCAGTCCTTCAGCACCTTCTCGACCGCCCGGTTGTTCTTCGCCTCCTCCATGTCGATGAAGTCGATGACGATCAGACCGGCCAGATCGCGCAGCCGGAGCTGGCGGGCGGCCTCGGCCGCGGCCTCGGTGTTGGTCTTCAGCGCCGTTGCCTCGACATTGCGTTCGCGCGTCGCCCGGCCGGAGTTCACGTCGACGGCCACTAGGGCCTCGGTCTGGTTGATGACCAGATAGCCGCCGGACTTGAGCGGCACGGTGGGCGAATAGATCTGCGCCAGATGATCCTCGACCTTGTAGGCGGCGAACAGGGGCGCGGGACCGCGGTAGTCCTGCACCTTCTTGGCCTGGGCCGGCATCAGCATGCGCATGAAGTCGCGCGCCTCGCGGAAGCCGGCTTCGCCTTCCACCATCACGGCGTCGACGTCCTTGTCGAACAGATCGCGGATCGACCGCTTCACCAGGTCCTCTTCCTCGTAGATCAGGGCCGGGGCGATCGAATGCAGGGTCGTGTCGCGGATGTTGCTCCAGGCGCGCGAAAGATACTCATAGTCACGCTTGATCTCGGCCTTGGTCCGCTTGGCCCCGGCGGTGCGCACGATCAGGCCCATGCCCTCCGGCACGTCCAGGTCCTGGACGACGCCACGCAGGCGCTTGCGATCGGCCGTCGCGGTGATCTTGCGGCTGATGCCGCCGCCACGGTCGGTATTAGGCATCAGGACGCAATAGCGGCCGGCCAGCGAGAGATAGGTGGTCAGCGCCGCGCCCTTGTTGCCGCGCTCTTCCTTGACCACCTGGACCAGCATGATCTGGCGGCGCTTGATCACCTCCTGGATCTTGTAGCGGCGCATGAGGCGGCGGCGGCGGCGCGCGACTTCCTCGTCGACCTCGTCCTCGTCATCCCCGCCCAGACTGTCGGACTCGTCTTCGCCATTGGCCCCGGTCGCGACCGGCGCGGGCGGGTCGTCGTCGTCCTCGGCCGCCTCACGCATCAGCGCTTCGCGGTCGGCGTGCGGGATCTGATAGTAGTCGGGGTGGATTTCGTTGAACGACAGAAAGCCGTGCCGGTTGCCGCCGTATTCGACGAACGCGGCCTGCAGGCTCGGCTCTACGCGGGTGACCTTGGCCAGATAGATATTGCCGCGCAACTGCTTCCTGGCGCGGCTTTCGAAGTCGAAGGCTTCAACCTCGTTGCCGGTTAGCACCACCACCCGGGTTTCTTCCGGGTGGGCGGCGTCGATCAGCATCTTCTTTGACATATGGAAAATCTCCGGGGCGCCGGGCGGATCTCAGATCCGGGCGCCGTCTGAGGGCGCGCCAGCCATCGATGTCGTCGATCCGGCGGACGCCTTGGGCGTCTTGGCCTGTGATCGGTGTCGGAGAAAAGGCGGCGCCGCCCATGGGTTGTTGTTCACTTTAGCTGCGCGCTTTGTTTTCGCGAAAGCGCGCGAATTGGATGGCGCGTCAACGCCGAAGAGGCGCTTGCCCGACGCGGGGCGCGCACCATCGCCTGGACGTCCGAAGACAGCGGATGCGCGCGGCTAATGTATGGGAACCCACGCGGAAATGGAAGCGGAGCTTTTGGGGCCAGGTCCTACCTCTCAATAGAGGGCAGGAGACTTAGCGGCGACAGTGTGTCGCGGGCGCCGAGGCGGCGGACTCGATTCCCTTAACCCTTTGTGCACGGCGCCATCGCCATAACGGCCACCTTTTTTGGGCTGGCCAGGATGATTCCGTGGCTTGGGCGAGGATGAGAAGGTGGGCGGGCATGCTCGCGGCATTTGCCGCGATGTTGACGCTCGCCATGCCGGCGGCGGCCGGCGCCGTGGATGTCCGCGTGGGCCTAAAACCCGCCGGCGCCCGGGTGGTGATCGACAGTCCGTCCAAGGTCCAGGTAAGGGCGGAGCTGGACGACGGCCACCGCCTGGTCTTCGCCATCGGCGGCCTCGATCCGGGCGAGGCCTTGCACGGCGGCGGCCACGGCTTGGTCAGGAACTGGCGGCTGGACGGCGCGGACGGGGGAGCGCGGCTGGTCCTCGATTTGGCGGGCGCAGGCGAGGTGGCCGACCGCTTTCTCATTCCGCCGAGCGCCGGTAATTCCAGCTATCGCTATGTGATCGACCTTGCCGAGCCGCGCTCCGAAGGCGTCTCCGTGGTCGCGGTGAGCCGCGCCGATAGCCGTCCGGCGCCCCGGAGGCGGGAGCTAAGCCGCGAGGCGGCCTCCTCCGGCCGGCGGGTCCGCGTCGCCCATGAGGGGGTCCCGGCGCGATTGCGCAAGGTGATCGTCATCGACGCCGGCCACGGCGGCAAGGACCCCGGGGCGCAGGCCAACGGGGCCAACGAGAAGGACATCACCCTGGCCGCCGCCCTGCATCTGCGCCGGCGTCTGCTCGCCGAGGGCCGTTACAAGGTGGTGATGACCAGGACCTCGGACGTGTTCGTGCCACTCGAGGAGCGGGTGCGCATCGCCAGACGGGCCGGGGCCGATCTGTTCATCGCCCTGCACGCCGACTCGGCCGGCGACCATGACGCCACGCATGGGGCCAGCGTCTACACTCTCTCCGGCCACGGCGAGACGCGGGTCAAGGAGGTGCTTGGCTCTCACGAATGGTTCTCGCGCGCCGCTCCGCGCAACGATCCGGCGGTCAAGGGCATCCTGCTCGATCTGACCCAGCGCAGCACGCTGAACCGCTCGAACGAGTTCGCCCAACTCCTCGTCGATCGGCTGAGCGAGAAGACCGATGTCCTGCCTAGGACCCATCGCGACGCCGGCTATTTCGTGCTGCTTGCGCCGGACGTGCCGGCGGTGCTGCTCGAGATGGGCTTCATCTCCAGCCCGATCGATGAAGCGCGGCTGACCGACCCGGCCAAGCGCGACGCACTGATGGACACCGTGGCCCGGGCCATTGACGACTATTTCCGCGGCCAGGTCGAAGTGGCCACGCGCTGATACCGCCGTTGGCGCCCGGCGAGAACGGCGTTAGAGCATCGGCGCGGCGGAGAGGGCGATCCGCGGAGGTCAAGCGGCGTTGCAGTTCTTCGGTCGGCGCCTTCCGGTTCTTGGGATCCTGTTCGTCGGCGTGGTTGGCGTGGCCGCGGCCTGCGCGGCGGTCTACGCCGGCGTTCTCTTCGCCCAGATGCCCGACGCCGACGAACTGGCCGATTTCCACCCACCGACCTCGACCCGCGTCTACGCCTGGGACGGCACCCTGATCGGCGAGTTCTCCAAGGTCCGGCGTATCTATGTGCCCTACGACCAGATGCCGCCCAGGTTGATCTACGCCTTTCTCGCGGCGGAGGATCACAGCTTCTTCGAACACGGCGGCGTGGACGTGACCGGGATCGGCCGGGCCATGATCAAGGATGCGTTCAACGCCCTGCAGGGCAAGCGGCCGGAGGGCGGCTCGACCATCACCCAGCAGGTGGCCAAGAACATCCTCCTCGACAACCAGGTCACCATCGGACGCAAGCTCAAAGAGGCGCTCATCGCCGAGCGCCTGGAGCAGATTCTGTCCAAGCAGCAGATCCTCGAGCTTTATCTGAACGATATCTGGCTCGGCTATCGCTCCTACGGCGTCGGGGCGGCCGCCTATAACTATTTCGGCAAGGCGATCAGCGACCTCAGCCTGGCGCAATGCGCCTACCTGGCGGCCCTGCCCAAGGGACCGGAGAACTATCAGCCGGTGCGCGACAAGGCCGCGGCCATCCGCCGGCGTAACATGATCCTGCAGAACATGGCCGATCTGAACTGGGTGACGCAGGCCCAGGCCAAAGCCGCCATGGCCGAGGACCTCGTGGTCCAGGCGGCGCCAAGCCGGGCGCAGTACCATGACGCGGACTATTTCGTCGCCGAGGCCAAGCGCGAGGCCTCTCAGCTCAAAGGCGTCGGCGCCGGGGTCGATGACGGCGGCTACTATATGCGCACCACCCTCGATCCGAGGCTGCAGACCGCGGCGCGGATCGCGCTGATGGACGGACTGGAAACCTACGACCATCGTCACGGCTGGCGCGGGGCGTGGGGAAAGGTGCCGATCGAGCCCGGCTGGCAGAAGGCGGCGCTGGCCGCGACGCCGCCGTCGGAGCGGATCAAGTGGAAGGCGGCGGTGGTCACCCAGGACGGCAATGACGTGCGCGTCCAGACCGCCGACGACAATACGGCCGGGCCGCTGCTCGGGCCGGACGTCGCCTGGGAGCAGGCCGGGAAGGGTCTGAAGGTCGGCGATCTGGTGTTCGTCGAGCCCGATGGGGCCGGACATTTCCATCTGCGCCAGATCCCGCAGGTCAACGGGGCGATCGTGGCCATGGAGCCGGACACCGGCCGCGTGCTGGCCATGGTCGGCGGCTACAGTTTCTCGCTGTCCAACTTCAACCGCGCCACCCAGGCCTATCGCCAGCCCGGCTCGTCGTTCAAGCCGTTCGTCTACGCCACGGCGCTGGAGACCGGCCAGTTCACGCCGGCCAGCGTGGTGCTCGACGCGCCGATCAGCCTGCCCGGCGCGAACGGCCAAGTCTGGCGGCCGGCGAACTATGAGCACAAGTACCTGGGTCCCCTGGTGTTCCGCCGCGGCCTGGAGCTGTCCCTCAACACCATGACCGTGCGCATCGCCATGCAAGTCGGCATGCGCCGGATCGTCGACACGGCCGAGCGCTTCGGCGTGGTCGATCACATGGATCCGGATCTGGCCATGGCCCTGGGCGCCGGCGAGACCACGCCGTTCCGCATGACCAGCGCCTATTCCAGCCTCGTCAACGGCGGTCGCAAAGTCACGCCGCACCTCATCGAGGAGGTCGAGGACCGCAACGGCAAGGTGATCTACAAGGAAGACACGCGCGCCTGCCCGGACTGCGACGGCGCCTTCACCGGCGGCGACGGTCCGGACATCCCGTGGAGCGGCGAACAGCTGATCGACCCGATCACCGCCTATCAGATCGACACCATGCTCGAAGGCGTCGTGCAGCGCGGCACCGGCGAGCAGGCGAGCATCCTCGGCCGACCTATCGGCGGCAAGACCGGCACGACCAACGACTACCGCAGCGCCTGGTTCATGGGCTTCTCGCCGCAGATCGTGGTCGGTGTCTTCGTTGGCTTCGACGACAACCGCTCGCTGGGCAAGGGCGAGACCGGCGCCAAGGCGGCCCTGCCGATCTTCATCGAATTCATGCAGGAAGCGCTCAAGGGCTATCCGGTGATGGATCTCAAGGCCCCGCCGGGGACCGTCTTCGCCAATGTCGGACCCAACCGCGAGGCCTTCCGGCCGGGGACCGAACCCCATCCTCAGGCCCTGGCGGTGCGGGCGCCAGGCGTCGGCGAACAGCCTTTCGCCATCACCCCGGCCACGCCTCCAGCGCCGGCGCCGGCCGACGTTCCCAAGCCCGCCGCGGCGGTCAAGCCGGCCAGCGACGAGAGCGGGGGATTGTATTAGGCCGCTTGGCCGCCTATCTGGCCGGCCTCTCCGACCCTTCGCCACACGAGTCGAACGAACATGCGCGCGGATATCGAGGCCAAGGCGGCCGATATCGAGCAGTCCATCGGTCTGCTCAGGAGGCGTCTTTGACTGGGCGCCAGCGCTTCGGCGGCTCGACGAGCTGAACGCCCGGGTCGAGGACCCGAGCCTGTGGAACGACACGGCGGCCGCCCAGGCGCTGATGCGCGAGCGCACCCATCTGGCCGACCGGATCGAGGCGGTTCGCGCGCTCGAGCGCGAGCGCGCCGACGCCCTGGAGTTCGCCGAACTGGCCGAGGCCGAGGACGACCAGGCGTCGCTCGATGACGCCGCGGCGCAGCTCGCCACCCTGAAGCAGAGGGCCGCGCGGGCCGAACTCGAGGCGCTGCTCTCCGGCGAAGCGGACAGCGCGGACGCCTACCTCGAGGTCAATTCAGGCGCCGGCGGCACGGAATCGGCCGACTGGGCGCAGATGCTCCTGCGCATGTACACCCGCTGGGCCGGCGGGCGCGGCATGGAGGTGGAGTTCATCGAGGAAACGGCGGGCGAGCAGGCCGGCGTCAAGTCGGCCACCGTCAGGATCAGCGGCCCCAACGCCTACGGCTGGCTGAAGACCGAGGCGGGCGTGCACCGCCTGGTGCGCATCTCGCCGTTCGACGCGGCGGCCAAGCGCCACACCAGCTTCGCCTCGGTGTGGGTCTATCCGGTGATCGACGACACCATCGATATCGACATCAATCCGGCCGACGTGCGCACAGACACGTACCGGGCGAGCGGGGCCGGCGGCCAGCACATCAACAAGACCGATTCGGCCGTCCGCCTAACGCACGCTCCGTCCGGCATCGTCGTCGCCTGCCAGACCCAGCGCTCGCAGCATCGCAACCGCGACGAGGCGTGGAAGATGCTGCGCGCCCGGCTCTACGAACTCGAGCTTCAGAAGCGCGAAGCCGCCGCTCAGGCGGTCGAGGACCAGAAGACCGACATCGGCTGGGGCCACCAGATCAGGTCCTACGTCCTGCAGCCCTATCAAATGGTCAAGGACCTCAGGACCGAGGTCGAGACGTCCGACACCTCCGGCGTGCTCGACGGCGACCTCGATCGCTTCATGGCCGCGTCCCTGGCCCAGCGGGTCGGCGCGACGAGGAACTAGCTCGCGGAACCACGCGGCCACCTTGGCCATTGATGCTTCCTGGCCCCTGGGAGGCTTTCATGCTCGGCACGATTCTCATCATCATCTTGATCCTGCTTGTCCTCGGCGCCCTGCCGCGATGGGGCTACAGCCGCTCGTGGGGGTATTTTCCGAGCGGTGGCCTGGGGCTGATCCTGATCATCATCATCATTCTGGTGCTGATCGGCAGGATCTGAGGCAGTGGCCAGCGACGAGAACGACCAGCACCGCGTCGACATCGGCGAGACCGAGGCGCGCGGCGCGCGCAGCGTGGGTTTCGTATGGATCCTGGTCGTGTCCCTGGCCGTGGCGGTCGTCGTTCTGGCGATCGTGACGGCCTGGTTCGCCGGCAGTCTTAACGAAGCCAATCGGCGGGCCGGGGTCCCCAAGGCCGCCGCCGCCCAGTTCCACACACCCGCGGCGGCGCCGTCCAACGCCTATTAGCGCCCCATCGACTTGAGGCGCTCCGCCTCGCTATGGTGAACTCCTGGCGCGAAGGCATTGGGGGAACTCCGGCATGAAAATCGCGATGGCGGGCCTCGCGGCCCTGCTCCTGGCCGGCGCCGCGCAGGCTGACGGTCCAGCCGGCGTGCTGACGGCGCGCGATCTCTTCGCCCTACAATACGCGGCCGATCCGGAGATCCGCGCCGACGGGCGCGAGATCGCCTATGTCCGAGTGACCTACGACGAGATGACCGACCGGGCGCATCGGTCCATCTGGCTGATCGACGACGCCACGGGCGAGCAGTCGCCGATGGGCGGCGGCCCGGCTTCGCAATCGGCCCCACGCTGGTCGTCGAACGGCGATCGCCTGGCCTATCTTTCGGCCGACGAGCACGGCCACCCACAGCTGTGGGTGCGCTGGATGGCGACAGGCGCGGCCGCCAAACTCGCCGATCTGCCAAACGCGCCAAGCGGCATCGCCTGGTCGCCGGACGGCCGCCAGATCGCCTTTTCCATGCTGGTCGAGGAGCGTCCGCCAGTGCTCGGAGCGCCGCTGGCCAAACCCGAGGGCGCAAAGTGGGCCGCGCCGCTCCAGGTGATCAGCCAGCTGCACTACCGCCAGGATGGCGAAGGCTATCTGAAGCCCGGCTATCGCCAGCTGTTCGTGGTCGCGGCCGACGGCGGCGCGCCGCGGCAGCTGACCTTTGGTCCGTTTGACGCCCGCGGCGCCCTCTCATGGACGCCGGACGGGACGACGATCGTCTTCGCCTCCAACCGCGAGAAGGGCTGGGAGCTCGATCCGCTGGCCGCGCGCATCTGGGCGCTAAACCTCGCCACCGGCGCGCTCACGCCGCTCACCAGCCAGCACGGCCCGTCGGCCGACCCGGTCGTTTCCCCCGACGGGCGCAAGATCGCCTGGGCCGGCTTCGTCGATCGCGGCCGCGGCTACGAGAACGCCCAACTGTGGTTGATGAACCGCGACGGCACGGACCTCAAATCGCTCACCGCCGCCTTCGACCGGTCGGTCACCCATCCGATGTGGTCCGGCGATGGCAAGTCGATCTTCGTCGCCTATGGCGACCATGGCGAGACGGACGTCGGGCGCGTCGATCTCGCTGGCCACGTCGAGTCGGTGGCGAGCAATCTGGGCGCGGCGGAGCCGGACCGGCCATATAGCGGCGGCGCGTTCAGCGTCAGCGCCGCCGGGTTGACGGCCTTCACCCTGGGCGCTCTCGACCATCCGTCCGACGTCGGCCTGGCGCGCGCTGGCGCCATCCGCAGGCTGACGAATCTCAACGCTGGTTTGCTGGCTGACAAGACCCTGGCCCGCGTCCAGCCCCTGGCCGTGACCTCCTCGGTCGACCACCGGCCGATCGATGCCTGGATCATGACGCCGCCGGGCTTCGATCCATCACGCAAATACCCGCTGATCCTGGAGATCCACGGCGGGCCGTTCGCCGCCTATGGCCCGAGCTTCGCCTCCGAGCTGCAGCTTTACGCCGCCGCCGGCTATGTGGTGGTCTATGCCAATCCGCGCGGCTCGACCTCCTATGGCCAGGCGTTCGCCAACCTGATCGACAAGAATTATCCGAGCCAGGACTATGACGACCTGATGAGCACGGTGGACGCGGCCATCGCCAAAGGCTTCGTCGATCCGGACAATCTGTTCGTCACCGGCGGCTCCGGCGGCGGGCTCCTGACCGCCTGGATCGTCGGCAAAACCGGCCGCTTCCGCGCCGCCGCCGCCCAGAAGCCGGTGATCGACTGGACAAGCGAGGTGCTGACCGTCGATCTCTACCCCTTCATGGCCAAGTACTGGTTCGGCAAGATGCCGTGGGAGGACCCGGACTTCTATTGGCGCCGCTCGCCCCTGTCGCTCGTCGGCCATGTGACCACGCCCACCCTGGTCATGGTCGGCGAGGCGGACCACAGGACGCCGCCCAGTGAGGCCGAGCAGTTCTTCCAGGCCCTGCAGCTGCGCTCTGTCCCCACGGTGCTGGTGCGCGTGCCGGGCGCCTCGCACGAGGGCCTGGCCGACCGCCCGTCTCAAGAGGCGGCGGAGTCCAGCGCGATCCTGGCCTGGTTCGCGAAATACCGGACGCGGTGAGCCCTATCTCGGGGCGGCCTCGTCGTAGAAGCGGGCGAGGTCGGCCTTCATCTGGGTGAGCGCCTGGGGGTTCAGATAGACCATGTGGCCCGACGGAAAATAGGCGAAGCGCACATTGCCGCGCAGCTGGGGATCGAGCTGCATGTGGGCCAGGTCATACTCGGTGCCGAAGAACGGCGTCGCCAGGTCGTAGATTCCGTTAAGGGAATAGACCATAAGATGCGGGTTCTGGCGCATGGCCGCCGACAGATCCAGCGCCACGTCGGCCTGGGTCACGCCGTAAGGCCCGCGCACGCCGGGCGGCCGGTGGCGGAAATCCCACTGCGTGCCCGACTGGTAGTAGGTCGGGCGGTAGGTAAGGTCGGTGTGATAGTCGAGCTCGCTCGTCAGATAGTGGTGAAAGGCCGAGACGAAGGCCCCGGTGATCCCGGTGTCAGACGGGTCGTATTCGGGGTTTTCCCCCACCGCATCGGTGTCGATGCCGGTGAAACGGTCGTCGTAGCGGCCAAGGGTCAGGCGCTGGTCGCGCAGCAGTTCCTTGCGGAAGTGGGAGGGTGACACGCGTAGATCGCTCTCGAGAATGTAGTCCACCGGAAGACCGGTGTAGCTCGACATCTTCTGGGCGATGGCCGTCCGCTGGGCGGCGTCGAGGTTCTGGCCCTCGGCCAGCGCCACGGCATAGGGCCCGCGCGCCCACGCCCGCACTTCATTGAGGAACGCCGGCAGGTCGGCCGGCGGGCTGGCCAGGCGGTTGTGAAAGGCGGCCGCCGCCGCGTAGCTCGGCATGTAGTTGACCATCTCCTGGTCGAACCCCGGATCGCGCCGGCCGTAGTTCAGGATCGAGGACAGGAGGATCACCCCGTTGAGCTGCGCGCCGTCCTCCTGCAGGCGATAGGACAGGCCGGCCGAGCGGGTCGTGCCGTAGGACTCGCCGAAGATGAACTTGGGCGAGTTCCAGCGGTCGTACTTGGTCAGATAGCGCTCGATGGCGCGGGCGAAGGTGTCGATGTCCTGATCGGTGCCCCAGAACGCCGCCAGCTTGGTGTCGCCCAACGGCCGCGAAAAGCCGGCGCCCACCGCGTCCAGGAACACGAGGTCCGACTTGTCGAGCAGGCTGTCGTTGTTGTCGACCATCTGAAACGGGGCGTTGTGCGTCGATTGCGGAGAATCGGTCACCACCCTCATCGGCGCGAGGGCGCCCATATGCAGCCACAGGGTCGAGGAGCCCGGGCCGCCGTTGTAGAAGAAGGTCACCGGGCGCGGCGAGCCGCGGCCGTCGCCCACCGTGTAGGCGACATAGAACATGCTGGCGGTCGGCTTGCCCGCGTTGTCGCGGATGGTCAGCGTGCCGGCGGTGGCCGTGTAGGCAATCGCGCGGCCGCCGATCACCGCCTGGTGGTGGGTGACGGTGCGAACTTCGTCGATGGGGGCCAGGGCGATGTCGGAGTCCGACAGCTGGCGGCAGGCGGCCCGCTCGGCCCTGGCGTCGGCGTGGCTGGCCTGCTCGCCGCCCTCGCTTGCCTGGGCGGCGCCGCCGGCGTGCTCGCATTCCGCGTCCGGACGGGGATTTTCGACCGCCCGCGGGCGATAGGTCTCGCCGGGTTCGTCCGGAAGGCCCGCCACGCCCCTGGCCGGCCGCGCTGCGGGCCTGGCGGCGTGGCTGGGACGCTGGGCGGCCATGGATGCGTCCGGCCCCGTCGTCTGGGCCCACGCGGGCGCCGACAGAACCAAAGCGCAAACGAACGTCAGCAGGCAGGAACGCACGGTCAGACCCCCAGCGGAGATAAAAGCCGCCGGACCCTAGAATTCCGCACTCCTCGCTTCAAGAGCGCCACAGCAGCTAAATCCTTGCCGAGCTAGGTTTTCTTGGCGATGCCGCCACGCTATGGCTGCGCCCCTTCCGCCCTGGGACGCACATGACCGCAATCATCGACATTCTCGCGCGCGAAATTCTCGACAGCCGTGGCAACCCCACGCTCGAGGTCGAGGTGACGCTGGAGGACGGATCCCTCGGCCGCGCGGCCGTGCCGTCTGGCGCTTCCACCGGCTCGCTCGAGGCGGTCGAGCGGCGCGACGGCGACAAGGCGCGCTATGGCGGCAAGGGCGTGCTGGGCGCGGTCGGGGCGGTCAATGGCGAGATCTTCGATGCTCTGGGCGGGGCCGACGCCGAGGATCAGCGGCGCATCGACGCCCTGATGATCGAGCTGGATGGCACACCCAACAAAAGCCGGCTTGGGGCCAACGCCATTCTCGGCGTCAGCCTGGCGGCGGCCAAGGCGGCGGCAGACGCCGCCAGCCTGCCGCTCTACAGGTACATCGGCGGCGTCGACGCCCACGTCCTGCCGACGCCGATGATGAACATCATCAACGGCGGCGTCCACGCCGACAACGCCATCGACATCCAGGAATTCCTTATCCTGCCGACCGGCGCGCCGACGTTCGCCGAGGCGCTGCGCATGGGCGCGGAGATCTTCCACACGCTCAAGAAGGCGCTGGCCGAGGCAGGGCACAACACCAACGTCGGCGACGAGGGCGGTTTCGCGCCGCAACTTTCCACCGCCGAGGAAGCTCTGACGTTCATCGTCAAGGCCGGGGAGGGCGCTGGCTATCGTCCCGGCGAAGACTTCCATCTCGGTCTCGATCCGGCGGCCAGCGAGTTCTTCCGCGATGGCCGCTATCACCTGGCGGGCGAGGGCAAGATGCTCGATCAGGCGGGGCTGACCGACTATTTCGCCGCCCTGGTGGCGAAGTTCCCGATCTGCTCGATCGAGGACGGCTGCGCCGAGGACGACCTCGAGGGCTGGGCCCATTTGACCGAGGTTCTGGGAGACAGAATCCAGATCGTCGGCGACGATGTCTTCGTGACCAATCCGGCGCGGCTGGCCATGGGCATCGAGAAGGGCCTGGCCAACGCCATCCTGATCAAGGTCAACCAGATCGGCACGCTCAGCGAGACCCTGGCGGCCATGGCCATGGCCCGCGACGCCGCCTATGGTCAGGTGATCAGCCATCGCTCGGGCGAGACAGAGGACGCCACCATCGCCGACCTCGCCGTGGCCAGTAATTGCGGGCAGATCAAGACCGGCTCGCTTTCCAGGTCCGATCGCCTGGCCAAATACAATCAGCTCCTGCGCATCGAGGAACAGCTCGGCGATCAGGCGGTCTACGCCGGACGTCGGGCGATCAAGCGGCTCCAAGCAGCCCATTAGGCTTGCGTTAAAGGGCCGCGCGGATATTCCAGGCTCGTCCCGCGCAGCTTCGAGTCGGCCGATGCTCCTCCGTCTCCAGACCTATCTGCCGACCGCCGTCCTGGCGGTGCTGATCTTCTACTTCGCCTTCCATGCCCTGACCGGGGAGCGCGGCCTGCTGCTGGCGCGGGAAAGGCGCGAGACCCTGCTGGCCAAGCAGGCGGAACTGGCCCAGCTCCAGGCCCAGCGGCGCGAGCTGGAAATCACCGCCAGGCTCCTGCGCGACAACAGCCTGTCGGCCGACCTTCTCGAGGAGAGGGCCCATGTCATGCTGGGCTTTGTCGATCCTAGGGATTATGTGATCCGCGAGGTCCCCGACCAGGGCTGAACGCCGTCTCCAGGCGTTCCACTGGTTCGTCGAAGCCATTTGGAGCGGTTCATGACGCGCGCCCCGGCCAAGTCCGCCGCCCGCAAGGGCGGGAACGGAAAGGCTGACCACGCCGACCTGCTGTCATTCTACCGCGACATGCTGCTCATCCGCCGTTTCGAGGAGCGCGCGGGCCAGCTCTACGGCATGGGCCTGATCGGCGGCTTCTGTCACCTGTACATCGGCCAGGAGGCGATCGCCGTCGGCATGCAGGCGGCGAAGCGGCCCGGCGATCAGGTGATCACCGGCTATCGCGACCACGGCCACATGCTGGCCGCCGGCATGGATCCCAAGGCGGTGATGGCCGAGCTGACCGGGCGCGCCGCCGGCGCCTCGCACGGCAAGGGCGGCTCGATGCACATGTTCTCGGTCGACCACGGTTTCTACGGCGGCCACGGAATCGTAGGCGCGCAGGTCAGCCTCGGCACCGGCATAGCGCTGGCCAACCGCTATCGCGACGACGGCGACGTGGCCTTTGTCTACTTCGGCGATGGCGCGGCCAACCAGGGCCAAGTGTACGAGAGCTTCAACATGGCCGCGCTGTGGAAGCTGCCGGCGGTCTATGTGATCGAGAACAACCAGTACGCCATGGGCACCAGCGTCGAGCGCTCGTCGTCCGACACCCATCTCTTCCGCCGCGGCGCGGGGTTCAACATCCCCGGCCAGGAGGTCGACGGAATGGATGTCTCGGCGGTGCTGGCGGCGGGCCTGGAGGCGGCGGAGTTCGCCCGCTCCGGCAAGGGCCCGACCATCCTGGAGATGAAGACCTACCGCTATCGCGGCCACTCGATGAGCGATCCGGGCAAGTATCGTACGCGCGAGGAAATCGACGCTGTGCGCAAGACGCGCGATCCCATCGACCATCTGCGCGAGCGCCTGGAGGCCAAGGGCCTGGCCGACGAGGCGAGGCTCAAGGCCATCGACACGGAGGTCAAGGCCATCGTCGCCGACGCCGCCGAATTCGCCCGCACCACGCCCGAGCCGGGTCCCGAAGAGCTGTATACGGATATCTATGCGGAGGCGGCCGCGTGACCGATATCCTGATGCCGGCCCTCTCGCCGACCATGGAGGAAGGTTCGCTGGCCAAATGGCTGGTCAAGGCAGGCGATGAGGTCAGGAGCGGCGATGTCATCGCCTAGATCGAGACCGACAAGGCGACCATGGAGGTCGAGGCGGTCGACGAGGGCGTGGTCAGCGAGATCCTGGTTCCGGAAGGCACCGAAGGGGTCAAGGTCAACACGCCCATCGCGCGTCTCTCGAGCGGAGAGGCAAAGGCGCCGGCCAAGGCGCGGAGCGAGGCCGAACAACACCCCGCCGCGCCCGCACGCGAGAGCGAGCGCAAGGCCGAACCGGCGGCGAAGGCCGCGCCCGCGATAGTCGAGCTCGCCGATGCGGAGATTCCCGCCGGGACCAAAATGGTCCGCACGACGGTGCGCGACGCCCTGCGCGATGCCATGGCCGAGGAAATGCGGCGTGACGAGACGGTCTTCCTGATGGGCGAGGAAGTGGCCGAGTATCAGGGCGCCTACAAGGTGAGCCGCGATCTGCTGCACGAGTTCGGCGCCCGACGGGTGATCGACACGCCGATCACCGAGCATGGCTTCGCCGGCGTGGGCGTCGGCGCCTCCATGGTCGGCCTGAGGCCCATCGTCGAGTTCATGACCTTCAACTTCGCCATGCAGGCGATGGACCAGATCATCAACTCGGCCGCCAAGACGCATTATATGTCTGGCGGCCAGATCATCTGCCCCGTGGTCTTCCGCGGGCCCAATGGCGCGGCCTCGCGCGTCGGCGCCCAGCACAGCCAGGACTATTCGAGCTGGTACGGCCATGTGCCCGGCCTCACGGTGATCGCGCCCTATGACGCTGCCGACGCCAAGGGCCTGCTGAAATCCGCCATCCGCGATCCCAATC
>JBOHLC010000134.1:0-8004 GCA_050729395.1 Caulobacteraceae bacterium | reverse complement strand
ATCATGACGCGGCCCCTCCCGCGCCCGTGAGCACCAGGAAAGCCTCGTGCAGTCGCGGTTCGCGCAGCTCAAAACGGCGAATGTCCAAGCCCCTGGCGAAGGCCTCACGCAACGCCTCCTGCGCCGGCGCGCCGCGCTTGAGGGCGGCGCTGACCCGCACGCCATCCGGCTCGAGGGGTTCGGACGAAAACTCGGCGACGCCGGGCAAGTCGGCCAGCGCCGAAGGTTCGAACGCGCCCTCCAGCAGCAGTGTCCGCGGCGCCGCGGCCTGGGCCGCCTCGACCGTGCCGTCGAACACCTTGCGTCCCTCGGCCATCAGCAGCACCTGGTCGCACAGGCGCTCGGCATGCTGCATGACATGGGTGGAGAAGATCACCGTCGCGCCCCTGGCGGCGATGCCCCGGATCAGTTCCTCCAATGCATGCTGATTGGCCGGATCGAGGCCGCTGAACGGCTCGTCGAGGATGACCAGCTCTGGCCGGTGCGCCAAGGTCGAAAGGATTTGCACCTTCTGCGCCAGGCCCTTGCTGAGGGAGCGGATCGGTTTGTCCATCACCGCGCCCAGCCCATTGGCGGTCAGCAGTTCGCGCGCCCGCCGGCGGCCCTCGGCGGAGGAATAGCCCTTGAGGCTGGCCAGGAAGGCGATGGCCCGCACCGGGCTCATGCGTTTGTACAGGCCGCGCTCCTCCGGGAGGAAGCCGATGCGGTCGCGCACTCTCGCCGGATCCTGTTCGCCGAGCACCGTGACCCGCCCGGCTGTGGGCGAAATGAGACCGAGGATCATGCGCACGGTGGTCGTCTTGCCGGCCCCGTTCGGACCCAGGAATCCCAGGATCTTGCCAACGCCCAGGGTGAAGCTCAGGTCGTCAACCGCCGTGAACGCCCCGTAGCGCTTGGTCACCCCCTCGACGACGAGCGCCGCTTCCATCGATCCCCCGAATCGGTCGTTTCACCGACCCCTATAGGACACTTCCGTGGCCGAAAGCGTGCAGCGCCGGGCCGTGGCGGCGCAGAAAAGCTCGGTGCGGGCCCGGATCGCCGACCAGCGTCCGCACCAGCGTCCAGAAGCGCGGGCCGTGATTGGCCTCGATCAGGTGGGCGCACTCGTGGGCGACCACATAGTCCGCCACCTCAAACGGCGCGAGCGCCAGGCGCCAGGACAGGCGGATCGAGCCGCGCCGGCCTCGCGCCGGTGGCGTGCACGAGCCCCAGCGGCTGCGAGGATCGGAGATGGCCACGGTTGGCGCCGCGACGTTGAGGCCCGCGCAGTGCGCCGCCGCCCGCTCGTCGTAGCGCTCGAGCGCGGCCTGGCGTATGGCGCGGATCACCAGCTGGCCGTCGATCGACCCGGCGCCGCAACCGCGCAGGACGCCGGCTTCCAGGCGCGGTCGCCGGCCGTCCGGGACCAGCCGCCAGGCCTCGCCCAAGACAGCGATGCGACCGTCACTGGCCAGCGGCCGGGCATCGGACCTCGCGGCCAGACGTTCGGCCAGCCAGGCGCGCCGGGCGCGGGCGAAGGCCACGGCGTCGGCCAGCCTCCGTGCCGACGGCGCGGTGGCCACGGCCTCGCCGGTGCGCGCGTCGATGCGCAACGAAACCCGCCTAGCGCGCGGATTGACCCTGAGGCTCAAGGCGAGGCCGTCGACGTCGATCCGTTCGCCGTGCGCGAGGCTTCTGGCGAACAGCTTCATTTCCGCACCGAGCGCCGTTCGCTCACAGCGCCCGTTGGCGAGCGGCGATGAAATCGCGCACGCGGGGATAGATCTCCTCCACGAACCGGCGACCGTTGAACACGCCATAGTGGCCGACGCCAGGCTGGACATACAGCTCGCGCATCCCCTGGGGGACATTGACACACAGGCCGTGCGCCGCCTGGGTCTGGCCGACGCCGGAGATATCGTCGCGCTCGCCTTCGACGGTCATCAGGCCAACGTCGCTCATGGCCGCGAGATCGACCCCGCGGCCGCGGTGGACCATTTCGCCCTTGGGCAGGAGATAGCGCTGGAACACTTCGTCTACCGTCTGCAGATAGAATTCCTCCGAGAGGTCGAGCACGGACAGGTACTCGTCATAGAACTCGCGGTGTTTCTCCGCCGAGTCGCCGTCGCCCTTCACCAGATCGGCGAAATAGCGGCGGTGGGCGTTCTGATGCGCCTCCGCGTTCATCGAGATGAAGCTGTAGAGCTGGACGAAACCCGGATAGACGCGCCGGAGCGCCCCGGCGTAGGGCGGCGGCACGGTGTAGATCATCTGCGACTGGAACCAGGTGAACGGCCGCTCCTCGGCCAGCCGGTTGGTCACCGTCGGCGAGAGCCGCGCGTCGATGGGAGAGCCCATCAGGGTCAGGCTGGCCGGGCGCAGCGGATCGGCGGCCTCGGCCATCAGGGCGGCGGCGGCCAGCGCCGGCGGTCCGGGCTGGCATACGGCCACGACATGGGCCCGCCGGCCGATCTGGCGCAGCATGTCGACGATGGCGTCGATGTAGTCGTGCAGATCGAAGCGGCCATCGAGGATCGGCACGTCACGGGCGTTCGACCAGTCGGTGACGTACACATCGTGATCGGCGAGGAAGGCGCGCACCGTGCCGCGCAGCAGCGTCGCGTGATGGCCCGAAAGCGGCGCGACGATGAGCACCGCCGGCGTCTCGGCCGGCGCACCCGCCTCCGCCATACCCTGCGGATCGCGCGTGAATCGCCTGAGCTTGACCCACGGCGAGCGCCACGCCGTTTCCTTGGTCACCGCGACGCGAACCTCGTTGATCGACACCTCGTCGATGTTCCAGGCCGGCTTGAAGTAGCGTCGGGTCAGGCTGGCGGCGACGTCGGCCGAGGCCGACAGGGTGCGGCCGAACTCGGAGCCGGCGGCGGGATTGAACGGCGAGCGCCAGAAGTCGCGGGCGAACTCGGCCGCCAGGCGCAGGGGCGCGGCGGTACGGTAGGCGGTTTCGTGCAATGCGTACAGCATGTCGCCCTTCAGACTGCGAAGCCGAGCAATATGGAGGGCGTTCGCGGGCGAAGTCCAGCGACCCCGGCGCCGCGGCCCGCGCTCACTCGCTGGCCATGGCGGCCAAGATCTGGCGGGCCATGTCCGTCGGCGGCCCGGGGGTCAGCGGACGGACGAAACGGCCCTCGGGATCCATCAGATAGACAATGGAGGTGTGGTCCATGCTGTAGTCGGGCCCGTTGCCTCGGCGGCGATAATACACGTGGTACGCACTGGCCACGGCCTTGATCTGGGCCGCCGAGCCGGTGAGGCCGATGGACCCCTTCGGGAACGATGGACTGGAAAGATAGGCGCGCAGCTGCGCCGGCGTATCGCGCGCCGGATCGACCGTGATGAACACCACCTGGAAGTCGCGCGCCTTGGCGCCGAGCGCCGCCTGGGCCTGGGCCAGCGCGGCGAGCGTCGTCGGGCAGACGTCCGGACAGAAGGTGTAGCCGAAGTAGACGGCGCTCCATTTGCCGTTGAGCACGGCCTGATCGACCGGCGCGCCGGTGTCGGCGATGAGATGGAACGGACCGCCGATATCGGAGGCAGGCGGCGCGGTCCGGCCGTGCTCTCCATGCCACAGGAGCGCGCCCGCGAGGCCCAGAATCGCCAGGGCCAGCAGCAATATGATAAGATTTGCGCGCTTCACTGGAGCAGGGGCGGATTCCTGGTCTCGCCTGGGCGAGAATGTCTGGGGATCCTGATGGGCATGGCGTCGACGACTATAGAGTCATTGGAGGCCGTTCAACCCGCGGGCGCCGTAAAACCGGTCGGCTTGCCGCGCTTTACCGCGCACGGCTCGCCGGCGGACGCCCTGGCCGGCATAAGCGTCCAGGCGCCGGGCCTCGGTGTCGGCCGGATCAAGACCCGCACGCTCATCGTATTGCGCCTTGTCGGCGTCGTCGGTCAGGCGGCGGCGATCATCATCGTCGGCCTCATCCTGCGCTTTCCGCTGCCTTACGTGCCGTGCGCCATCCTCATCGGCCTCAGCGCCCTGTTCAATCTGCTGCTGATGATCTCGCCGGCCAGCCGGCGCCTGGCCAAGACCTGGGAAGCCGGGGCGCAACTCGTATTCGACATCGCCCAGATCTCGGGTCTGTTGCTGTTCACGGGCGGCCTCAGCAATCCGTTCTGCGTCCTGATGATCATTCCGGTGACGGTCGGTTTCGCCACCCTGCCGACGCGCTGGGCGGTGGCCATCGGCATCATCGCCGCGGTGATGTCCGTGACCCTGGCCTTTGCCGGCCTGCCGCTGCCCTGGCCCGGCCCCTATGCCTTCAGGCTGCCTCTGCTGTACCGGATCGGATGCGCGGTGGCGCTGATGCTGGGCATGGGCGTGACCGGTGGCTTCGCCTTCTGGACCGCCATGCGCGCCTCGCGCATGGAGCTGGCCCTGCACGTCACCGAAACCGTCCTGGCGCGCGAACAGAGGATCTCGGCCCTTGGCGCCCTAGCCGCCTCCGCCGCGCACGAACTCGGCTCTCCGCTGACGACCATATCGGTCGTGGCCAAGGAATTGGCGCGCGAAACGCCGGAGGGGCCGCTGCGCGAGGACGCATGGCTGCTGATGGATGAGGCCCAGCGCTGTCGCGGGATTCTCAAGCGCCTCACCGATACGCCCGAGGACGCCGAGGCGCCGCAGCGGATGAGGCTCGACGAGTTCCTCGAGGACATCGTCGCCCCCTATGCCGGCGATCCGGTGATCCGCGTCGAACCCTCGGTCAGCGGACCGTCGAACGCGATCGCCCCGGAAATCTGGCGGCGCACCGAGATCATCCATGCGCTCAACTCGATCGTCGAGAACGCCTTCGATTTCGCGCGGGCCGAGATTCAGCTCACCGCCAAGTTCGACAGCCGGCAAATCACCCTGCAGGTGACTGACGACGGGCCAGGTTTCGCTTCGGAAATCCTCGACCGGCTCGGCGATCCCTATGTGACCACGCGCCCGGGCGCGGAAGGCTCGCGCACCGGCCATGTCGGCATGGGACTGGGCTTCTTCATCGCCAAGACCCTGCTCGAACGGACCGGGGCCACGGTCGCCTTCCGCAACGGCCGACGGCGTGGGGCCATCGTCACCGCGCGCTGGTCCCGGGACGCCATCGAGGCGGCGCCGTGATGACGAGCAAAGGCCCGTCGCGCTTGCATTCTTCGCCCGAAGTGCGACATTTTGTAGCAGGGGCGCATTGCCCAAACCCAGGGGCGAGGTTTCGAGGCGGGTATGTCTGATTACAATCCGGCCCTGGCCAATGTGTCGGACCGCAGTCTGCTTTTGCTTGACGACGATTCAGTGTTGCGTAACCGGCTTGGGCGCGCGCTCGAGGCGCGTGGCTTCGCCACCACCCTGGCGGAATCGGTCGAGCAGGCCCTGGCCGCGGTGCGCGATTCTCCGCCAGCCTTCGCCGTGCTCGACATGCGGCTGGAGGATGGATCGGGCCTCAGCGTCGTGGATGTCCTGCGCGAGGCCAGGCCCGAGGCGCGCATCGTCATGCTGACCGGCTATGGCAACCTCGCCACCGCCGTGGCGGCGGTGAAGGCTGGCGTCGTCGACTATCTGTCCAAGCCGGCCGACGCCGATAATGTGGTCACCGCCCTCCTGGCGGCCGAGGGCGGCGCGCCGATGCCGCCGGAAAATCCTATGAGCGCCGACCGCGTGCGCTGGGAGCATATCCAGCGCGTCTATCAGCTGTGCGGCTGCAACGTGTCGGAGACCGCGCGCCGGCTCAACATGCACCGCCGCACACTTCAGCGCATCCTCTCCAAGCGCGCTCCGCGCTAAGTCGGCATGCCCAGCGCGCGCATCGCCGCCAGGCGGGCGAAGGCGATGGTCAGGGCCTTGCGCCGAGCGCCGACCAGCGGGCTCGCCGGCGCCTCGCGCACCACCGCGCCATCGAAGGCGTCGGCGACGATGAGGCCGGGCTCGGGCGGCAGAATGTCGGCGGGAAACTCCGGCGCCACCGCGAAATAGAAGGCGTCGCAGAACGGCAGATATTCGCCCCACTTGCGGTCGGCGCGAAAGTCCTCGAGCCCGGACTTCACCTCGACGATGAGCAGTTGCCCGCGCGGCGAAATAGCCATGATGTCGGCCCGGCGGCCGTTGGGCAGGCCGACCTCCAGCAGCGGGGCGAAGCCAAGGTCGGTGACCAGCCGCGCCGCGCCGCGCGTCACCGCGGTGGTCGTCTCGGGCCGGCTGAAGGTGAGGATGACAAAGTCAGACACGCCTTCAGTGTCGTTCCGGTTCCGTTCCCGATCAAGTGGGGCGGCGACTATGTCTTTCGCGAACCCAAGGGGCCGGCCTAGAGGATTCCGAGAACAAAGAAGTCGCTCCAAAGCTCAATTTGCGGCGAAGCACAACTCAACCGATCAGCGAAGGCGTTGGCCAAGTCATTCAAAGGCATTGGCTAAAAAAGATTGCGGGGGCCGAAGCCCCCGCAAAGATATCGAGGTAGGGCCTGCAAGAACCCTACATTGTTCAACTTCGACTTTCCTCTGGCTTCCCGTGAAGGGTTACTTTCGGTTCGTCTCGGTTGTTACGGCCTGGCAGATTATCACCGCGTCACTCGACGATTGAAAGCTAGTCCCCGTGCTTTCACGATTCAAGCGGCGAATTCGAGTTGTTCGACCCGCGAGTGGACTTATCCACAGGTCGCGCACAGGAATCGACCGCCGCGCGGCTCATCTAGCGGTCGGACTTCATCGCCCTGACGTTGTAGCCAAGGGCCGCGATCCGGGCCACCGCCGCGGCGCGCGCGGCGGCCGTCATGTCCGGACGCCTCGCCAGCAGCCAGAGATAATTGCCGCCCGGCGTCGCCATCAGCGCCCAGGAGTGGTCGGCCGCGTAATCGAGCACCCAGTAAACCTGACTTATCAGGCCGCCGAAGAAGCCGACCTTGAACATGGCTCCAGCCTAGTTAGGCAGGATCGCGCCCTTGACCTTGGTCTGGCGCGCCGTGCCTGGGCGATCATGGCAGGTAATCACCAGGCTGAAATCGCCGCGCGGAGCGGGCGTGAAATCCTCCGTCGCCTCCGGACACGGATGAAAGTTGGTCTTGGTGATCTGGGCGATCTGGTACCAGCGGCCGGCGTACATGCCCGGGGAGACGGGCCTGGTCGGCCGCGGCGCGCCGGCCAGGGCCGGAGCGGCCATCAGGATCAAAGCCAGGGCGCCGCCCGCGGCCAACCGTTTCATTCGCGAGGCCCTTTGTCGCCCAAGCCCCGCCGCGCATGCCTAGCGGTCGGCCCGCCGTCAAGGTTCCGGCAGAACGCGCGCTGAACCCTAGGTCGTTTGGGGTGGCTTACTCCGCCGCCATGCTCAGGGTGACGGAACGCTCGCGGAAGTTGATCGTCTTGAGATAGGCGATGCCTTCCTCGGCGATGTCGTCGCCGACCATCCGGTCGCCTTCGGACTTCAACTCGTCCATGTCGACGTACATGCCGTAGAAGGCGCGCGTGCGGTCGGTGATGATGCCGGCGTTGAGCAGGGTCTTGATCAGCACCCGGAAGATGTTGGTCGCCCGCTTCATGTCCTCGCGGCGGGCCTCGTCGGTGGCGATCTTCTGGATCTCGTCCAGCACCTTGTCCGGGTCCAGACCGAACTCGACGTAGAGATCGCGCTGCTCGGACGGCGAGACGAGGTTGAACAGCACGCTTTGGAAGCAGTGCGCCGCCCAGTCCTCGACGATGGCGTGCTCCTCGGCCGTCAGCTTGGGTACGGTGCGGTCGGCCCAGATCTTCCCGAACTTGTGGTGGAAGGCCTCGTCGGTCGCCACCGCTTGGAAGCCCTCCATCACCTTGTCCGGATCGAGCCCGAAGCGCGCGTAGATGTCCTTCATCTGGTGCGGCGCGACCAGATTGAACAACAGCGTCTGGAAGCAATGCGCCGCCCAGTCCTCGACGATGGCGTGCTCTTCGGCCGTCAGCTTGGGGACCGTGCGATCGGCCCAGATCTTCCCGAACTTGTGGTGGAAGGCCTCGTCGGTCATCACCAGCTGCATCAGCTTGCGGCCGACCGGATCGTTG
>JBOHLC010000133.1:0-34130 GCA_050729395.1 Caulobacteraceae bacterium | reverse complement strand
GCTGTAGTCCGCGGTCAACAGCGACTCGTAGCCGTCCCCGACGACGAACGCCGTGCGGATGCGCCGACCCTCCTCGGTGCGGATCGGGATGTTCTGCAGATTGGGATCGGACGAGGACAGACGCCCGGTCGTGGTCGACGCCAGGGCGAAGGAGGTGTGCACCCGGCCCGTGCGTCCGTGCACCGCCTGGACCAGGGCGTCGGTATAGGTGCCTTTGAGCTTGGCTAGCTGGCGCCAGTCGAGCAGCACGCGCGGCAGGGCGTGGCCCTGGGCGGCGAGGTCCTCGAGCACGCCGGCGTCGGTGCTCCACACGCCGGTCGCCGTCCGCTTGCCGCCCGCCATGCCCATCTCGCTGAACAGCACGTCGCCGATCTGCTTGGGACTGCCGAGATTGAACGGACGCCCGGCCAGCGTCTGGGCCTGCGCTTCCAGGTCGGCCATGCGCATCGAGAACTCGTGCGACAGCTGGCGCAGGCGGTCGGGGTCGATGAGGATGCCGGCGCATTCCATGTCGGCCAGCACCGCCGGCATCGGCCGCTCGAGCGTCTCATAGACGGTCAGCAGGCCTTCCCGCGCGAGGCGTGCGCGCAGGCGCTCGTACAGGCGCAGGGTCACGTCGGCGTCCTCGGCCGCGTAGCAGGTGGCCTGGGGGAGCGCGACATGCTTGAAGCTCTTCTGCGCCTTGCCGGTCCCGGCCACGTCCCTAAATGAGATGGGCCGGTGGCCGAGCCACAAGGCCGAAAGCTCGTCCATCCCGTGGCCGTGCAGCCCCGCCTCCAGGACATAGGAGATCAGCATGGTGTCCTCGATCGGAGCCACGCGCACGCCGTAGCGCGACAGCACCGCGAGGTCGTATTTGGCGTTCTGCGCCACCTTGAGGACGGAGGGGTCCTCGAGCATCGGCTTGAGGACCGCAATGGCCGCCTCCAGCGGAATTTGGGCGAGGTCGGCGGTTGCTTCCAGCGCCAGCCCCTCGCCTTCCTCATGGCCGAGCGGGATGTAGCAAGCCTCGCCCGGCGCGATGGCCAACGACACGCCGCACAAGCCGGCGTTGGCCGAGGACAGCGCGTCCGTCTCGGTGTCGAAGGCGACGACGCCCTTCTCGCTCGCCCGCGCCACCCACGCCTCGAGCGTGGCCAGATCGCGCACGCAGACATAGGCGTTGACGTCGATCGCACCGGACGTCGGGGCCTCCGCCGGCGCGGCGGGCGGCGTCGCGCCGGCTTCGCCCAGGCGCCTTGCCAGCGAGCGGAACTCCATGGTCGCCAGGAAGGCGGCCAGCACGGCCGGATCGGGCGGGGCGACGGCCAGTTCGTCCAGCGGCTGGGGTAGCGGCGTCTCGCAATCGAGCGTCACAAGCTGGCGCGACAGGCGGATCTGGTCGGCGAAGTCGATCAGCGTCTGGCGGCGCTTGTCCTGCTTGATCTCGTCCGCCCGGGCCAGCAACGTGTCGAGGTCGCCGTATTCGTTGATCAGGGCCGAGGCGGTCTTGATGCCGATGCCAGGGGCGCCCGGCACATTGTCGACCGCGTCGCCGCACAGGGCCTGGACATCGATCACCTTCTCCGGCGGGACGCCGAACTTCTCGATCACCTCGGCCCGGCCGAAGCGCGCGTTCTTCATCGTGTCGAGCATGGAGACGCGGTCGCCGACCAGCTGCATCAGATCCTTGTCTGAGGAGACGATGACCACCTCCCCGCCGTCGTCGCGCGCGTGGCAGCAATAGGCGGCGATGATGTCGTCCGCCTCGTAGCCGGGCAGTTCGAGGCAGGCGACGCCGAACGCCTTGGTCGCCTCGCGCACCAGGGCGAATTGGGGAATGAGATCCTCCGGCGGCGGCGGCCGGTGCGCCTTGTAGGCGGCGTAGAGCTGGTTGCGGAAGGTCGATTCGGAGTGATCGAAAACCACGGCCAGGTGCGTTGGCGCGTCCGGCGAGGCCCGCATATCGAGCAGCAGCTTCCACAACATGTTGCAAAAACCCTGCACCGCGCCCACGGGTAGTCCGTCGGACTTGCGCGTCAGCGGCGGGAGCGCATGATAGGCGCGGAAGATGAATCCCGACCCGTCCACCAGATAGAGTCGAACGGCGGGGCCGTCTTCAGTCAGGGCGCGTGGCGTATCGGTTCTGGCTTCGGCGAGGGTGTCTGACATGGGGAGCAAACCATAGGGCGCGCGGCGCGTGAGGTCATCAGCCTTCGCGCCGCACAGTTGCGGGGATCGGCGGTCCGGGCGCCGGTTCGAAGTCGGGGGGTTCCTACAAGTGACAATATTGGCGGCGATCGCGCTCATCGCCATGGCGGGCGCCGGCTCGGCCGCGGTCAATTCCGTCGCGGCCGTCAGTCTGCTCGATGGACCAACGCCGCTGCCGAGGTTCATCGAGAGGCCCTCGGCGGCGGAGTTCAGCGGCGTCTATCCGCGCGGCGCGGCCAGCGTCGGCATGGGCGGTCGCGCGTTGCTGCACTGCGATGTGGCCCATGGCGGCCAGCTGGAGAAGTGCCATGTGATGCGCGATGCTCCGGAAGGGGCCGGCTTCGGCGGCGCGGCCATGAGCCTGTCGCACTACTTCCGCCTCGACCCGAACAGCGACGCGGCCCAGGCTGGGCAATTCGACCTGCCGATCGGCTTCGCCATGGCCACCGACGAGGACCGTCAGCTCGCCCAGGGCCCGTGGATCCGGGCGCCGACCTTCGCCGACGTCGCCGCCGCCTACCCGGACATCGGCGGCGGCGTGACCGGCCAGGTGTTCGTCCACTGCGGCCTCGAGCGCGACGGGTCGCTGAACGACTGCAAGGCGCTCTACGAAATGCCGGTGGACCGCGAGTTCGACATCGCGGCCCTCAAGCTCACTCATCTGTTCCGCATGCGCATCGCTGACGCCGTCCTGAAAACCCACCAGCCCTTGTCGGCCAATGTGCTGCTGCGCATCGCCGCGCCGTTCACCGACGAAGGCAAGGAGCGGCTCATCGCCGATCCGGTCTGGCTGGCGGCCCCGAGCTTCGCCCGCCTGGCCGCGCTGTTCCCGGCCCAGGCGAGCGCCAAGTCAGTGACCTCTGGCGTTGGCGTGGCGGCTTGCACGGTCGGCGCCGACGGCTCGCTCGGCGCCTGTCAGCCGTTCGGTCCAGGCGAGCCGCCCGGCCTTGGCTTCTCGGAAGCGGCGGCCAAGGCCGCGCCGGAGATGCGCATGGCCCCCTGGACCGACGACGGCGGCCCGGTGGACGGCGCCGCCGTTCACGTCGCCATCCGCTTCACCTCGGTGACGCAGTAGGTCGGTTAGGTCGGGATCTAGCCCGGCCGATGATCCCGGCGAGGCGCGGCGTGCGCCGTGCCCTGCATGTGGTTGAAGCCCGGCGCGGCATCGTGGCGGAAGTGCGCCGTATCGCCCCGGCGGTAGCGACCGCCTTCGCTGGTGCGATAGTAGAACACGCCGCCGTCGCCCCAATAGCCGTCGTAGATCGGGCCATAGTAGCCGTCGTAATAGCCGTCGTATGCCACATCGGCCGCCGGGCCGTAGCCGTAGCCGTAATAGCCGGGGCCGTAATCGGCGCAGCCGGCGAGTAGAACCACCGCCGCGCTGGCCGCCAGGATGGATCTGACGTTCATGGCGCTTCACTCCTTGTCGCGAACTTTGTCGCGGCCAAGGTAACGGTCGAGCCGGCTGAAAGGATGCGCTCGCGCGCCCTAGTGCCCGGATGGGCCCTCGTAGACGCCGGGGGCAATGAGTTCGTTCTCGGGAACATCGCCGTTCCTGGCCAGGACGAAGCGGCGGTCGCAATAGCCGCACTCGACGAAGTCGGCCTCGCCCATCTCCAACCAGACGCGCGGATGGCCGAGCGGACCGCCGACGCCATCGCAGGCCACGCGCCGGCTGCGCACCGTGACGATCTCGGGGACCGCCGGATCGGGCGTCGTCGGCGCGGCGTAGGAGACGTCGGGAGGCATCGAGGGGGTTTCTTCGGGCGGTTGGCGCCGGCGCGCGGCGCGCCTTAAGTAGAAGGTGACGCCTCGCTTCGTCAATCAGCCCGGACGCGCCATGACCCTGCCTGAGTACGCCATCGAGGCGCGCGCCCTGACCAAGATCTATCCCGCCACGCGCACGACCCAGGCCATCACCGCGCTGAAGGGCATCGACCTGGCCATTCCGCGCGGCTCGATCTTCGGCCTCTTGGGACCGAACGGAGCGGGCAAGTCGACCTTCATCAACATCCTGGCCGGCATGACCAAGAAGACCAGCGGCAAGGTCGCCATCTGGGGCCGCGACATCGACGAGCGGCCGAGGGACGCGCGCGCGGCCATCGGCGTGGTGCCACAGGAGATCGCCGCCGATCCGTTCTTCACCCCCCGCGAATCCCTCGACGTCCAGGCCGGCCTTTACGGCGTGCCCAAGCGCGAGCGGCGCGGCCTGGAGATCCTCGCCGCCGTCGGCCTGGCCGACAAGGCCGACGCCTATGTGCGCCAGCTTTCCGGCGGCATGAAGCGGCGGCTGATGGTGGCCAAGGCCATGGTGCACAATCCGCCGGTGCTGATCCTCTACGAGCCGACCGCGGGGGTGGACGTGGAGCTGCGCCGCCAGCTGTGGGCCTATGTCGGCGAACTCAACCGGCAGGGCGTGACCATCGTGCTGACCACCCACTATCTCGAGGAAGCCGAGGAGCTGTGTGAAACCATCGCCATCGTCAATCACGGCCTGGTGGTGGCGTGCGAGCCGACGGCCCAGCTTCTGCGGCGCATCGACAGCCGCACGGTGGTCGTGACGCCGGAGACGCCGCTCGACGCCCCGCCCGACCTCGCGCCGTTCGAGACGCGCCTGCGCGCCAGCGGCGATTTGGCCGTGACCTTCAAGACCGCCGAGTCCGGGGTCGAACAGGTGATCGCGGCGGTGCGCGCCGCCGGCGTGCCGATCAAGGACCTCAGAACCGAGGAGCCGGACCTCGAGGACGTGTTCGTCTCGCTCACCTACGGCGCGGCGGCGTGAGGGTCGTCGCTCAATTGACGCTGGCGCGGTGGCCAGCGCGGGGTTAGATTGAACGCGCGCGGGCGACCCCGTGGCGAAGAGTGGGGCATCGGATGTAAGCCCCGCCAGGCCGCCTATACAGTCCTGCCGAAGTGGGGCGCCCGCGCACCCCGACCCAACCCTTCCGTTGTCCCGGACGAAACGGAGCGTAAGCGGAGTGCGGACCCGGGACCCAGGGCCGCAAGCGATAGCTTCGCGGCTTCGCGATGGGCGGATTGCAACCCTGGGTCCCGCATCTCCGCTCCACTTCGTTGCGCTGCGCGCGGGATGACGCAATTTCGGGGAATGCCGCTGTGCGCGGGATGACGCAAATCTGGTCATCACGCGCCCTTGCGGAAGTGGTCGTGGATGCGGCGGGCAAGCGGGGCGCTGACGCCCTCGACCTTTTCCAAGTCATCCATCGAGGCGCGCGAGACGCCCCTGGCCGAGCCGAAGGCGTGCAGCAGGGCCTTCTTGCGCCCCGGCCCGACGCCCTCGATGTCGTCGAGCGGATTGCGGCGCATCTCGCCGGCCCGGCGCGTGCGGTGCGCGCCGATGGCGAAGCGGTGGGCCTCGTCGCGCAGGCGTTGCAAATAGTAGAGCACTGGGCTCTTCGGCTCGAGCATGAACGGCGCCTTGCCGGGAACGAAGAAGCGCTCGAGCCCCGCGTCGCGGTCCGGACCCTTGGCCACGCCGACGACGGCGATGTCATCGACACCGAGGTCGGCCATCACCTCGCGCGCGGCGTCGAGCTGGCCCGCGCCACCGTCGACCAGCACCAGATCGGGCCGGGGCGGATTGTCGCCCGCCTCCTCCTCCTTGGCCAGGCGCGAGAAGCGCCGGCGCAGCACCTCGCGCATCATTCCGTAGTCGTCGCCGGGGGTCAGCTCGGAGCTCCGAATGTTGAACTTGCGGTACTGGTTCTTCTGGAACCCCTCGGGCCCGGCGACGATCATGCCGCCGACCGCGTTGGTGCCGGAGATGTGCGAGTTGTCGTAGACCTCGATCCGCTCCGGCTGGGCCTCGAGGCCAAAGGCCTCGCACACGCCGGTCAACAGGCGCGCCTGAGTCGAGCTTTCGGCCATCTTGCGGCCGAGCGCCTCGCGCGCGTTGGCCAGGGCGTGAGCGACGAGGTGGCGCTTTTCCCCCCGGCTGGGCGTGGCGATCTCCACCTTCCGGCCGGCCTTGATGCAGAAGGCCTCGGCCAGGAGCTCGCGCTCGTTCGGGGCGACATTGGCGAGGATCAGGCGCGGGATCGGCCGGTCCTCGTAGAACTGGCCGAGGAACGCGGCCATGATCTCGGCCTCGCCGTCCGACTTGTCGACCCTGGGGAAATAGGCGCGGTTGCCCCAGTTCTGGCCGGCGCGGAAGAAGAACACCTGGACGCAGGCCGCGCCGCCTTCGGCATGCAAGGCGAAGACGTCGGCCTCGTCCACGGTGCGCGGATTGACCTGGGTCTCCTGGGCGACCGAGGAGAGGGCGCGGATACGGTCGCGCAGGCGCGCGGCCTGTTCGAACTCCTGGGCGTCGGAGGCGGCCTGCATGTCGGCGCTCATCCGCGCCATCACCGCCCGGCTTCGGCCGGTGAGGAAGGCCTCGGCCTGATCCACGAGGCCCTGGTAGTCCTCGAGCGAAATGAGCCCGACGCACGGCGCCGAGCAGCGCCGGATCTGGTGCAGCAGGCACGGCCGCGTGCGCGTCTCGTAGACATTGTCCGAGCACGAACGGAGCAGGAAAGCCTTCTGCAGGGTGTTGAGGGTGCGGTTGACCGCCCAGGCGCTGGCGAAAGGGCCGAAATAATCGCCCTTGATCGAATGGGCGCCGCGGTGCTTGCGCAGCTGGGCCGCCGGGTGTTCGCGCCGGATGACGATCTCCGGGAAGCTCTTGTCGTCGCGCAGGAGGACGTTAAATCGCGGCTTCAACTGCTTGATCAGGTTGATTTCCAAGAGCAGCGCGTCGGCCTCGGTGCGGGTGCTGGTGAACTCCATCGACCGGGTCAGGCTGACCATCAGGGCGATGCGTTGGGTATGGAAGCGGCCTTGCGCGTACTGGGCGACGCGCTTTTTCAGTGACCGCGCCTTGCCGACGTAGAGCGCCTCGCCCTCCTCGCCGAACATGCGGTAGACGCCCGGGGCGTCGGGCAGCCGCCGCACCTCGTCCTTGATCAGCTCGGGACCGGAAAGGGTCACGTCATCGGCCATGGCGGAGTGAATATAGGGGCGCCGTGCCGGAGGCAGCCCAACGCCCTTCGCGAAATTGCGCCATCCCGCACGCGCGGCATTCCCCCAGCGGCGTCATCCCGGGCGGAACGGAGCGCAGCGGAGTGCAGACCCGGGACCCAGAGCCTCAAGCGGTGACCTCGCAGCTTCGCGATGGGCGGACGGCAACTCCTGGGTCCCGCATCTCCGCTCCACTTCGTTCCGCTGCGTGCGGGATGACGAGAATTGTTGGCGCGCGGACATAACCGCTCACCCGGCGAGGAAGGCGTCGAGATCGGCGGCGAAGGTGGCCGGCTGGTCGAGCATGATAAAGTGGCGGCTGTCGTCGACCCGTTCGAGCTTGACGCTCGGCGCGGCGGCGTAGGCGGCGGCGTAGAAGCCATCCCACGCCTTGACCGGCACGCCCATGGCCGGGCTGAACGGATAGACAAGGGTGATCGGCGTCGTGATCGCGCTGAGGCCCGGGCGCAGGTCGAGCTCCATATCGTCGGCCAGGGCGTTGCGCACGGTGTTCCCATCGCTGATCTTTCCCCAGCCGAGCACCATGGCCTGGTCGGCCGGGCCGGTGACCAGGGAGTCGGTCATCTTGACGAGCGACGCCTCGGGCTGCGGCGGTCCGGTGCGGATATGTTCGGCGACCGCCGTGGCCTGGGCGAGGGTCGCCGTCGGCGAGACGAACACGGTGGAAACGAACGGCAGGGCGTCCACCAGCATCACCTTCTTCAGATGTTCCGGGTGATGTTCGGCGAGCCACAGGGCCATGGTCCCGCCGAGCGAATGGCCGACCACGGTGGCCGGGGCAAGATGCTGGCTGACGATATAGGCGTCGATGGCCTCGACGGTGGGGACGAAGACAGGTCCCGTGGCGTTGGCCCTGGCCGGCTCCCCGGCGAAGCCGGCGACCTCGATCAGGTGCAGACGGTAATGGGCGCGCAAGCGCTCGGCCGTCACCTTCCACGTCTCCCGCGACGAGGCGAGACCGGGGATGAAGACGAGGTCCGGCCCCTGGCCCACGACCTCGACGCTGATGCGCGGCCCGACGACCATGTGGCTGTGCTCGAACAGGCGCGGCGGTTGCGGCGCGGCGAGGCCGGCAGAGGCGAGGCAGAGCGAGGCGGCGAGGGCCAACGCGAAGGTTTTCATCGGAGGGTTCCTTTTCATTTCGATCAGGCGGTTTTCGCTTCGGCCACCAGCCGTTCCATGGCGCCGAGGTAGGCGATGAAGGCTTCGCGGCCGGCGGGCGTCAGGCGGATGCGCGTCAGGGATTTGCGGTCGACGAAGCTCTTGGCGATGGCGACGTAGCCGGCCTCCTCGAGCTTGCGCAGGTGGATCGACAGATTGCCGTCGGTGGCGCCCAGGCGCGCCTTGAGGTCGTTGAAGGCGGCTTCCTCATGGCCAACCAGCCAGGCCATGACGCCCAGGCGCAGCCGTCCATGAATGACCTCGTCGAGGCCGCCGATGTCGAAGTCGTCCATGGCTCACGACGCAGCCTTGGCCTGGCGGACCAGAACGGCGCCCGGAAGCACCGCCAGCAAGGCGAGCGCGAGGGCGAAGACAAGGTAGTCCGCCTTTTCGCCAGGCATCGCGGCGACGATGACCGCGCCGACGAATGAGCCGATCGCGGCCGCGCGGACCCAGGTCTTGCGGGTGGCCTCCGCCGCGACCGTCCAGCACAGGCCGTAGATCGCCAGCACGACCGAGGGAAGCATCATCAACGCGCCGTCGCTGTCGGTGCGAAGGGAAATGACATAGGCGCTGACGAAGAGGGTGAACATGGCGAAGCCGGCGCCGCTCCAGGCCACGCCGACCGCGCGGTTGACCGCGCCGCCAGCCTTGTGAGGCCCCAGGCGCCGTCGCAGGAAAAAGAGCTCGATCAGGAAGGCCACCATGGACGCGCTCCAGATGATCAGATGAATCCAGCCGGAGAGCATCGGCAGGAAGCCACTGACCGCGGCCCATACGGCGACGCTCGCCAGGCCGAAGGTTACGCCGGCGGCGATGAGGATCGATCCACCGATAAGGGTCGCCGAGCGCCCCTCGGTGGCCAGGGCCTTGAGGAATCCGATGTCGCTTTCCAGGGTCGAAAGTTGTTCGTTCATGGGAGTGTCTCCGAAAGTGTCGGCTGTTCCGTATCATCAAGTTCTTTGCGTTGTAAAGTGCTTTGTCGGGAGCGCCAAGCTGGACACCATTGTCCCCCGCTTTCGCGGGGAAGAGCGGAGACGAGGAGCATTCATATCCGCGCCTCGCCGCTCGCGATGCTGGCATAGAGCTCCGGAGTGAGGGGGACGAAGCCGAGGGCGCGGTCGTGGAAGTAGAGCGGGCCGGCGCACTGGGCCGGATCGAAGCCGGCGGCGACGAGGTCCATCTTGCGCGGCTTGAAGGTGCCGGTGACGGCCAGGGCGTCGGTTAGGCGCACGAACAGGGGCTGGGCGTAGGGCGGCAAGTGCCGCTCCATGGCGGCCTGCAACGCGGCCAGATTGAACCCATCGCCGGCGACGATCGCCGCCATGCCGGCGCGGCCCTCGTGGTGTGGCACGGCGACGCCATAGACGGTCACGTCCTTGACGCCCAGTACCGCGGCCAAGGCTTCGGTCACCTCGCGCGTGGAGACGTTCTCGCCCTTCCAGCGGAAGGTGTCGCCGACCCGGTCGACGAAATAGTAGTAGCCCAGGCGGTCCCGGCTCATCAGGTCGCCGGTCCGAAACCAGGCGTCGCCCGCGCGGAAGGCGCCGCGCAGCACCTTCCTCTCGCTGGCCCCCCGGTCGACATAGCCGGTGTAGTCCGTGCGCGCGTCGCCCTTGATCGCGCCCAGGCACTCGCCAGTCTCGCCGGGCGCGCAGGGGATGCAGAAGCCGTCCGCGCCGCGCGCTTCGGCCTCGGCCTCCACATCGAAGCGCGCCAGGGCGACGTTGAACAAGGCCGCGAGATAGGGCGGGATGCGCGCCGCGGCGCCAACGCCGCCGTCGAAGTTGAACAGCGACACATTGCCCTCGGTCGAGCCGTAGAACTCCAGGATGCGCGGCACGGCGAAGCGGGCCTGGAGCTCGGTCCACACGTCGCGCGAGAGGCCGTTGCCGAAGGCGAGCCGCAGGGTGTGGGCGCGCTCGTTCGCCGCGGTCGGATGGTTCACGAGATAGCGGCACAGCTCGCCGATGTAGACGAACATGGTCGCGCGCTCGGCCGCGATATCGTCCCAGAAGTGGCTGGCCGAGAAGCTGCCGCGCAGGGCGATCGAGCCGCCGTTCAGAAGCGCCGCGCCGGTGGCGCAGAGGCCCCCGGTGGCGTGGTAGAGAGGCAGGGTGACGTAGATGCGGTCGCTGGGCTTCGCCCCCGTCGAGCCGGCGAAGCCGCGCATATAGAGCTGCGCGCGCATGTGGGCGATCCGGGCGGCCTTGGGCAGGCCAGTGGTGCCGCTGGTGTAGATCAGCAACGCCGTATCCTTGGCGGTCAGGCCGGCGCGCTCCCCGCGGGGCGGACGGTCGTCGCTGAACCCGGGCAGCGGGATGTCGTGGTCTATATCACGGGCCGTAAGGCCGGCGGGCGCGGCGGCGTCGAAGGCCGCGCGCGTCGAGGCGTCGACGACACAGAGCTTCGCCTTGGCCAGCTCGAGGCAATGGGTGAGCGCCTCGCCGACGAGCTGATAGTTGATCAGGGCGCTGACGATGCCGAGCTTGGAGAGGCCGAACCACAGGGGCAGATATTCCAGCCGGTTGGGCAGCAGGATCGCCACCGCGTCGCCCCGGACAAGACCCCGCGCCTTGGCCCACGCCGCATAGCGGTTGGCCATAGCGTCCATGTGGCGATAGCTGAGCGAGCGACCCTGGAAGGTGAGCGCCGGCCGGTGAGGCCAGCGGTCCACGGCGCGCTCGAGATCGTCGGTGACCAAATTGGACGACTTGGGCGCGATCGAGCGCACGCGCAGCAGGGTGCGGATCAGCCCCGTGAGATAGCGCAGCTCGCGGGCCACCGACCCCCCGAGGTTCATACCGATATCCCGATAGTCTGGTTGCGACCTATGGCCGGGTTAGGTATCATATCAAAATTGATACCTGATCATGAGATGGGTCATGGACACATTCCACGTTCGAGTCGTTGAGGGCGGCAAGATCGTCCTTCCGGCCGCGCTGCGACGCAAGCACGGCTTCGGTGTTGGCGACACGCTGGTGGTCGAGGACCGGCCGGACGGGGTGACGGTCCGGTCGCTGGACGAGGTGGTCGCAGCGGCCCAGGCGATTGTCGCTGAGTTCGTCCCGGCGGACGTGAGCCTTGTCGATGATTTGATCGCCGAGCGGCGAGCCGAAGCCGCCCGTGAGTGACATCTTCGCTCTCGATGCCTCCGCCCTCCTCTGCCTGATCCATCGCGAACCGGGATGGGAGGCGGTCCGGGCGGGACTTCCGGGAAGCCGCATCGGGGCTGTCAATCTCAGCGAGGTTATCGCCAGGATGAGCGAACGTGGAATGACTGCTGAGGCAATCGACTCCGCGCTGCGCCTGCTCGATCTCCGCGTTGTCGACTTCGACGCCGACCAGGCGCGTGTGACCGGTTTGCTTCGCCGGGAGACCCGCGCAGCAGGACTCTCGCTCGGCGATCGCGCGTGCTTGGCTCTGGCCGCCAAACTTGGCGCGACGGCGCTCACGGCGGATCGCGCCTGGCGGGACGTCGAGGTTGGCGTGAAGATCGAACTTATCCGATGACGGTCTTCGTCGCTGCAGTTGATCCTCCTCCGATTTCGGGGGAGGGGGACCACGAAGTGGTGGAGGGGGCGAGTGACAGAGCGCCAGCGCACGGCTTCCGCCCCCCTCACCGCTTCGCGGTCCCCTCCCCCCGCTTTGCGGGGGGAGATCAGAAGGCGCTGACATGACCCTGCAGCTCTACCTGGCGTTCGTGGCGGCGGTGACGGCTTTGATGCTGTTGCCGGGGCCGAACGTGGCTTTGATCACGGCCAACAGCATCGCCTACGGACCGCGCCGGGGCCTGGCCACCGTCGCGGGGACCTGCGCGGCGATGATCGTCCAGCTGACCCTCGTCGGCCTGGGCCTCGCCGGCGCGCTGAAGCTGGCCGGCCGGGCGTTCGAGATCCTGCGCTGGGCGGGCGTGGCCTATCTGCTCTGGCTGGGTCTGCGCGCCTGGTTCGCTCAGGCGGAAGACCTGGCCGCCGTCCGGCCCGACCTGGGACGCGTGCGCGCCGTCTTGCTGCGCGGCTTCGGCGTCTCCCTGACCAATCCCAAGACGCTGCTCTTCTACGCCGCCTTCCTGCCGCAGTTTGTCAGCGGGGCGGACCCGGCGCGGCAGATCTGGCTGCTGGCGGCGACGTCGCTCGTCATCGCCGCCGTGGTCGACAGCGGCTGGGCCCTCGCGGCCGCGCGCCTGCGCCCCCTGCTCTCCCGTCATGGCCGCCTCCGGAATCGCGTCACCGGCGCGGTGCTGATCGCCGCCGGCGCCGGCCTGGCGGCCGCCAGGGGTGGCAGATGAAACAGCCGGGCATATCGACCGGGCGCTGCGCCTGTGGCGCGGTGGAGGTGGAGATCGGCGTCCCCGCGCGCTGGGCCTGGCACGACCACTCGGCCGCCAGCCGCCTGGCCCACGGCGCGGCCTATGCCACCTATGTCGGCTCGTACAAGAGCCGCTTTCGCATCGCCAAGGGCGAGGAGGCGATCGCCCGCTATGAGGAGCCCGCCACCGGCGCGACGCGCAGCTTCTGCCAGCGCTGCGGCACGCCCATCGCCTATCAGCGCAAGCGCGCGCCGGAGATGGTGAACGTGCCGCGCGCGCTCTTCACCAGCGGCACGGGGCGCGAGGCGCGCTATCATCTGTCGATCCACGAGGCGCCCGACTGGGCCTATGCGGGTGAGCCGCTCAGCCCGCTGAAGGGCTATCCGGGCGTGGTGTGGGCGCGGCCGAGGCGCAAGAAGAAGGTGACGCTCGGCGACCTGCCGTGAGCGCGGGGCCGCCGGGGCGTGGATCTGGCCGCTCATTCCAGGGCATGCGCGACCGGCTCGGGAACGGCCGGCTCGCGGTCTGAGTGGAGGCGCCATGGTGGGGCGGGGGTCTGAAGCCGCCTGCCGTCCTCGTCGCACCGGCGCGGCCGGGCGCTGGGCGTATTGAACACCGAGAAGCGGGCGCGGGCGGGCGGGCCGTCATCGATCCAGCCCTCGCCGTCCCAGCGGCTCCAATCGGGGGTGAGGGTCAAGTCCTTGCACAGGCGCTCGAGGGTCTCGCGCACGGGCCGCTTGTCGATGTCCCAATAGGCCTCGTCCTCGTCCAGCCGCTCGCGCAGGGCGTCGTGAATGTTGCGCAGGTCCTCAATGGTTTCGCACTCGGCCAGAGCGACGCGCTCGACGAGCCCGACGATGCCCGCCTCGCGACCTTCGCGCGCCTTCGCGGCGCGTTCGGCGGCCCGGGCCTTCTCAGCCTCGCGGTCGCGGACGACGCCGGCCTTGAGGTCGCGCAGCTCCTGGTCGGTCCTGGCATGGAGAGCGAGGGTCAGGCGCACGGCGCGCGAGACGGACCAGAAGGCCTCCGCGGGATCGCGGAGTTTGGCAGGGGACTTATCGTCCGAGGGCGGCTCGGCGCCGACCGTCGCGCCGGGATTGAGCGCGCGGGCCAGCTCCATGCCCATCTCGGCCAGCTCCTCCAAGAGGCGCAAGCGCCACTCGGCGAGCGTGACCGAGGGATCGGGCGTCTCGTCGGTGGACGGCGGGTCTTGCGGGGTGGCGGCGGAGGCGGACATTGAGGATATTATTGCGTGCTGCAATTATCGTGTCAATGGCAAATTGCAATTTCTCTATCGCAAGTCCCGCAAACTCTTTCTTCGAGAGGCGGGCATTGCGCAATGTGACAATCGAGGTTGGAAGCGGCGCTTCAGGGCGTTGGCGTGCGTTTGCCCTTCTGACCTGGCGTTTCCACTGGGGGGAGAAAAAGAGGCCGTTCGGGTCGAGTTGGAAGGAGCGCAGTCAGTTGTGACCAGCGCCGCGAACGCCCAATTTCATCAAGATCGATGATCCAATTCCCCTCCGCCTTCAGTGCGTCGAGAACCGCCATCATCCGCTCTTCTGTTTCAACCTGGGAATGTCCGGCGTAAACGACCAAGCGCCGGAACGCCTGGGGCTTTTCGATCTTCGGCCTGAAGGTGAATCGAACCGCGAGTTTGTCATGCTCGCGCCAGAGGTCATGGACGTAGCGATTGCGGATGGGCCGAAGAGTGTTGTCCACATAGTTGAGGGAATCGATCAACTCGGCCGCCCAGGCCGCGCCGCGCGCTGTGGCGTAGGGGATTGCGCCGGCCTTTACCGCCATGGTCTTGTCACGCGGATCCAGACAGTCGAGCATCATCGGTGCTCCCTGGGCCCGCATTCCGCCGACAGTTTCAAAGAGGCGCGAAATGGTGAACTCCACTTCGGCCCAAACATGGCACAATCGGCCCAGCTGGTACGCAAGCGGATCAAGGGATTCTTCGTGCATGGCTGACAAACCCCTCCGCAAAGACGAATCCGGCACTTAAGAGCGCATCGACCACGGCATCAAGAACGTCCTGGCCATGCCGCACAAGCCGCATCGGCGGTGTCCGGACCGCGAGGCGAACGCGGTCATCGCTCGGCGGGTGGAGGAGGACTGACCGCCTCGCCGCTCAGACGGTCGGCCGCATTTCGAAGCTGTCGACGCCTTGATTGCTCGCCTCGGAGCGTTCGACCGACGTCACCCCGGCGGCGCGAGGACCGCGCCGGCAGACCTCTGCCAGCTGGTCCAGGGCGGCGGCCGGCCCCGCGGCGACGAGCTCGACCGTTCCATCGGCGCGGTTCCTGACCCAGCCCGCAAGGCCCAGCCGGCGCGCCTCGGCTCTAGCCCACCAGCGGTAGCCGACGCCCTGGACGTTTCCACGGATGATCAGGCGGGCGGCGCCGCGAGCCATGGGCGCTTATACCCTGCGCGGGGGTGAGGGGCGGCAAGATCTCGAGTGACGGGCGGGAAGGCGTCGGCGCGTCAAGGAGCGGACGAGCCAGGCGTTTGAGAGGGGGTGGGTTGCGGACCTCGGCGCAAACTGGCGCGGCTTGACATCATATTACGACCGTAGTTTATATGGATTACATCCGTAATACGAGGAATTGAAGATGTCAGCTTCCGCCTCCCGCATGACTTTGCACGAGATAACGCCCCTTCAGGTCTTCGAATGGTCGGGGCCGCTACAGAAGCTCGTTGTAATCTCTTTGCTCCTCGCCGTCCTGGCCGCGATGGTGGTCCTGGCCATGAAGTTTTCGGGGGGGCGGCGCTTAGCAGGTGGTTCCACTTTCTTGTCGGGACTTCGGCTTGGCGGCCCCATCATCGGCGCCCTGGGCGCCTGCGCTTCTCTGTTCAGCATGACGCTTGGCTACGCCGGCGTCGCCGGCGATCCGCCGCTCAAGATACTCGCGCCTGGTTTCGCCGAGGCCTTTCTCCAGATCGGCCTGGGCCTTCTGGCGGGAGCCGTGGCGGTGTTCGCCCATTGGGCCGTGGAGTCGCGCATCGATCGACAGGTGCTGGGCGTCTGAGACGTGTCGGCTCCCATCCACGTCACCGAGGCGGAGAGCGAGGTGCTCGCGGCTCTGTGGCGGCGCGGTCCGCTGACCCCGGCCCGCCTAGTCGAGGCGGTGAAGGCCCGCAGGGCCTGGGGCGACGCCACGATTAAGACCCTTCTCGGCCGGTTGATGCAGAAGAAGGCCATCCGCTCGGGGCGGGACGACGGCCGTCTGCTCTACCATCCGCTCGTGACACGCGAGATGTACATAATGGCGGAGGTTCAGACCCTGGCAGACCACCTGTTCGAAGGCGATCCACGCCAGCTGGCGCAATTCATCTCCGTAAACTGGCCATCACGCTGATACGGCGGGACGTCGCGCGCGCTCATGCTGATGAGCCGCGACGTCTCGCTTAGCGGACCTAAGCGTTTGCGTGATCGACAGGCTCGGCTACTCTCTGCCGACAGCCCGATCCGAGGGGGTGCTCGAAGGTGTTTGGCCGGCGGATCACGCCATCAGGTTGGTTGAAGTTGGCGGGACTGGCGCTCGCGGTTCTGCTGGTGGTCTTTCTGATCTTCGGCCCGCTCACGACGGTTAGTGTCTCGATAAATCTACCGCCGGCGTCGAGCCCGCCGAGGGCTCCGACTGCATCGGAGTGGCTGCAGATGCTTGCTTGGTGGTTCTTAGCGCCGGTAGCTGCTTGTATCTTGATAGTCGCGCCCATTTGGATCGTCGTGCGCACGGCCAGGAAAATCATTCAGGCTGAACCGAAATCAGATCGCTAGTCCGTCGGCGCCTCATCGGTCAGAAGGTTCACCGACTTCGATCTGAAACAGTCGTTGTCCTGATCTGATATGAACCTTTCGCGCTCGTCATATGGATCGAGCGAGAGGTAAAAGTCTCCTTCGTCAGTCCAAAGACATTTCAAGCATTCGATGAATGGAGCGTCAATCGAAGTGTAGCTGTAACTGAATTCCAGCACGTCTCGAAGTTCCAGTTTAACTGTGCGAATGCTGCCTTGTTTCGACACCTCAAAGACGAGCTTGACGACAGGCTTGGTGACCATATCCTGAACCGCAAAGCTGACTAATCTGCCGTCCCTCACGGTATTCCTTCCTGAAAGGTACTTTACGACCTCCGGGCCCTCGATTTGCATGGTTGCCTCCCGGATGTGAATGAGGGGACTGGCGCATGGAGCGGAACTCCCTAGATCAGGCCCGCCGGCCGCGTAAGCCCCTCGCCCCGTGGGAGCTGGTCGCTACGCCGCAAGACGCCCCGCGTCGGGGCGTAGCCTGACCGAAAGGGATCTGGGTCCGCGCACGCCGAGGCGTTTCAACCATTCTATCCGGGCGGGGTCCGCCAGGCCGAGGTCGGGAAAGCGGGCGTAGAGCCGCGCAAGCGCGCTCTGCGCCTCGAGGCGGGCGAGCTGCATGCCGAGGCAGAAGTGGACGCCGGAGCTGAACACGAGGTGCGGGTTGGGGAAGCGGTCCAGGCAAAGCTCGTCCGGATCGTCGAATTGGGCCGGGTCGAAGTTGGCGGACGCGAGCAGCGCCATGATCGTGTCGCCACGCCGCAGATGCGCGCCGAAGAACTCCGCCTCGCGTGAAACGACGCGGGGATTGGTGGACTGCACCGGCGAGGCGTGGCGGGCCAGCTCCTCGACGGCGCGCTCCATGCGCCCGGCCGGGTCCGCCAGCAGCCAGGCTTTCTGTTCGGGGTTCCGATCCAGAGCGATGACGCTGTCGGCGATCAGATGCCGGGTGGTGTCGGAACCGGCGATGAGCAGAAGCAGGATCATCGAAAGAAGCTCGTATTCGTCGAGCCTGTCGCCGGCTTCCTCGGCGCGAACGAGTTCGCCGATCAGCCCGGATCGCGGCGCCAGACGGGCCGCCTCTATCTGGCGGCGGCCGTACCTGAGCAGTTTCATAAGGGGCCCGATGGCGAGAACCAGGCCAAGGGCGCTGCTGATCGCCAGGGCTTGGCGCGCCAGGGCCGAGAACTCGGCGCGGTCCGCGTCCGGAACCCCGAGCAGATCACAGATAACCGCCATGGGCAGCCGCCGGGCATAGTCTTCGACCAGATCGACATCGCTTTTACCTTCGAGGCGATCGAGGAGCCCGTTCGCGAGCTTCTCCACGTTCGGGCGCATGGCCAGGATGTCGCGTCGGGCGAAGGCGCCGTCGACCAGTTTGCGCAGGCGGCGATGGTCCGGCTCGTCCTTGCGAAGCATGTTGTCGGAGAGGATCCTGATCGCCTTCGGCATCCACCACGAGAGCCCGGCGACGCCCGACTTGCCGGCGTTGCGCCGCTCCTGGACGAAGAGGCCGCTGTCCTGGACCATGGCGAGCGTCGCCTCGTAGGTCGTCGTCACCCAGGCGCGGCCAATGAACTGCATGCGGATCGGGATCACGGGCCCCGCCGCGCGCATCCTGGCGAAGGTCGGAGCGGGGTCGTCCTTGAACCGCGCCGAAACGATATCGAAGGCGAGAGGCGCGCGAAGGCTACGGGGCGCGCGGCCGCCCTGAAGAGCCTCATTCATACGAGCGCCTTCCAATCCTTGCTGGTCGCCGCTGGTTACGGCAAAATGTACCAAGTGGCATTTTAATACCAGCGAGTTCAATTTTGGACAATGGGCTTCATATCGGGGCGATCAGTGCTGAGCCGGCGCTGAGCCGCACGCGCGCGCGCTCGCGGGCGGCGCTGATCGAGGCCGCCATGGCGCTGATCGCCGAAAAGGGATTTCGCGGCGCGACCCTGGACGAAATCGCCGCCCGGGCCGGCAGGTCCAAGGGCGCGATCTACTCCAACTTCTCCAGCAAGGACGAGTTGTTCCTAGCCGTGGTCGCCTCCAAGCGCCTTGTCGTGGCCCCTCGCCTCGCGCCCGGGATGTCGCTGCGCGAGGTGCTTTCGGCCATCGGCGAGGCCGTCGTGGCGTTGCGCCCGGCGATGATCGCCAATGCGGCCTTCCTCGCCGAGTTCAAGCTCTACGCCCTGACCCATCCGGAGGCGCACGATCAGATCGCCGCCACCTACGCGGCGCCCCTGCGGGCGTTGGGCGAGGCCTTCGCGGGCCACTTCGAAAAGGAACACCCGCCTCTTCCAACGGACCAGCTCCCGGTCGTCATCCAGGCGCTGGCCCTGGGGTTCATGGAGCAGAGCTTTCTCGCGCCAGGCAGCGTGAGCGACGCGCTGATCGTCCAGACATTCGAAGCCTTGGCGGGTTCAAACATCGCCCGGCCCCGCTAGGCCGCGCCAGACGGACGTGCCCACGGAAGCGCAGCCGCGCGCGCAGCTGGCGTCCAAATGGGGTCAGTGCGGACCAAGCGGCCTCGCTGGCGCACATCGCCCAGAAGTACGGCTTGCGGCCGCGCGCGGGGCGCCGCCAAGATGGCCTGGTGCATTCGATCCGACCAGCGAACCTGCCCGACGATGCTTCCGCGATCGAGGCGATCGACACCTCGTTCACCACGAGCCAGGTTTACGAGGCCGACTTCGGGCCCGACGGGATCAGGCTTCGATTGAAAGACCTGGATCAGCCCGTCCGGAAGCGATTTCCGCTCGATGACCTGAGAACCGGCGCCCGCCCATATTCCGATGCCTGGGTCGCGCTGACGGACGGCTCAATCACCGGCTTCGCGGCCACCTCGTTCGAAGCCTGGAACCGCCGCCTGGTGCTCTGGCACTTCTACGTCGACGGGGCCGTGCGCCGACAGGGCGTTGGACGCGGGCTGATCGAGGCGGTGAAGGCTCACGGCAGGGAACGGGGCGCGCGCCACGTGTGGCTGGAGACCAGTTCGCTCAACGCGCCGGGGGTTGGGGTCTACGCCGCGCTCGGCTTCAGCCTGACCGGAGCCGACCTGACGCTCTACGACGGCACGCCGGCCGAGGGTGAGGTCGCGCTCTTCTATTCGCACCGGCTCAGCTAGCGGTCGTCCGTCATCGGCGCCGGCCGCTCCAAGCTGAGCACCAGCGGGTCCGGCAGCCGGGCAAATCCCGCGCGTTCGTAGAACGGATAGGCCCGCTCGCTCGGCCAGACGGTCAGCAACTCGAGGCCCTCGTCATTCGCCCAGGTCTTGATCGCCGCCAGAAGCGAGCCGCCGATTCCTTGGTTACGAACCTCGGGCAAGGCGTAGACGTTGGTCAGATAGCCCCATCGTCCATTGAGGTCCCGCGGGCTGGACACCTTGCGCACGATGACGACCGACATGGCGGCCAGAAGTTTGTCGCCGTCGGCCGCCACCCAGTGGACCAGATCGCGCTCGTCCCTTTGCTGGCTCAGTGAGACGAACGCGTCCAAGAACCGCTTGCGCGCCGCGCCGTCGACGACCGGCTCGTCGTCTGTCTGAAGCCTCCAGCGTAGATCGGCCAGCTGGGGAAGGTCACCGGCATTTGACTTTCGGATAGTGAAATCTTGCGCCACTCGCCGATCCTTGCGCCGACACCGGCCCGGACTCTGGTTTGCGGGCGCGCATCGGTCAACGGGTTGACGGCGTCGGTTCGGGGTCGGGGCCGTTCCCGGCCGCTCAGTTCGATGATGTCGCGGTGACGCGCGCCTCGCGGCGACGCGTCTCGACCTTTCCCCATGGGAGAGGAGGGCAGCATGCGCGCGAAACCGAAGTTGGCGCCCGGGCGCGCGCGCTAGTAAATCCGAACCATGGTCGAGGGGTCCACGCCAGGCCTGAAAGGGCTCGAGGGATACGCGCGCTTCTGGTGGGCGTCGTCGGTCTCGGACTTCGGCACATACATCACCACGCTGGCGATCCAGGTGCTGATCGTCGTCGATCTGCGCGGCTCCGCCGCCGACGTCGGCCTGGTCAGCGCGGCGCGGTGGCTGCCCTACGTGATGTTCGGCCTGCTGACCGGGGCGTTCATCGACCGTGTGCGACGCCGTCCGCTGCTGGTGACGGCCGACCTCGCGCGGGCGGCGTTGCTGCTGGCGATTCCCTTGCTGGCGCTCAGCCAGATGCTGTCCGTATTCGCCCTGGCCGGGTTCATGTCGGTGTTCGGCCTGTTTTCCCTGGTCGGCGACGCCGCCTCGCAGGCGTTTCTGCCAAGGCTCGTTCCCCCGCCCCTGCTCACGCGCGCGAACGCCCGGCTGGACCAGAGCTCCTCCGTCGCCCAGACCTCGGGGCCGGCGCTGGCCGGCGGCCTGATCTCGCTCATCGGCGCGCCGTGGGCGGTGATCGTCGACGCTGTCTCCTACCTCTTCTCGGGACTGATGCTTCTGGGTGTCGGGGCGCAGGAGCCGGCGGCCAGGCCGCGCGCGCGGGGCGAAATCGGCAAGGACATCGCCGAGGGCCTGCGCTGGGTCTACGGCCACCCCACCCTGGCCCCGCTGTCGGTGAACACCCACGCATGGTTCGTCTGCTGGGGGGTCGCCGGCGCGGTGATGGCGCCCTTCGTGCTGAAGAGCGTCCACATGTCGCCGCTCGCGCTCGGTCTGGCGCTCTCCGTGGCCGGGATAGGCGGCCTGGCGGGCAGCCTGATGGCTTCGCAGATGGGCGCGAGGTTCGGGGTCGGGCGCACCGTGGTCGCGTGCCGAGCTCTCACGGCGGTCGCCTTCGGCGTGCTCGCCCTGACGCCGGACCGCTGGTCCGGATGGCCCGTGCTGGCCCTGGGTCAGCTGCTGCTCGGCTTGGCCATGGGGGCCGAGAACGCCAACGAAATGGGCTTCCGCCAGGCGGTGACGCCCGACCGCCTGCAGGGGCGAGTGAACGCGACCGTGCGCTCGACAAATCGGGCGATGATCGTTTTCGCGGCGCCGCTGGGCGGACTGCTGGCGGACCAGATCGGCAATCGCGCCACCTTGTGGATCATCGCCGCCGGCTTCGCCGCCGTCGCCCTGGCGCTCAGTCTCTCGCGCTTCGCCGCCGCGCGGATGGACGGGACGCCGGCCGGACTCTGACCAACTCCGCATGGGTCGGCGCCCTGGAAGGAGCCGCGGATGGTCAGGCGAGCGATGTCGCGGGTCGTGGGCCCTCGGCTGGCGTGGAGGGCGGCGCAGCTGCGCCCGAGTGAAGAGAAGAGATCCGCAGATGACGCAGATGACGCAGATAAGAAAATCGGTCGCTTCGCGTTTGGGGAGAAAGTGCACTTATCTCTACCCAGATCAGCCGGATGATCGCTTCGAATCGATGAGATAAGCGCACTGTCATCGCAACCGCCTGATCAGCTTCGCGCGGGTCGGCGGATTTCAGGAAGGGCGTTCCATTGGACGCCGATGGTCAGTGGGGCTCAGGTCGGTCTGGGAGATCGACGCCACGGTAGGCCGTTTCGAAGCCATCCTGCGGCGCGCGTGTCCAGGCCTCATCGGCCAGGCGGTTCTCGGCGTCGATGCGCTCGATGCGGCGATCCAGCCCGCGGCGGGCCATGAAGACGACGAACACTACCAGGCCGACGCCCATCAGCACCGCGTGGTCGCTCAGCCACTGCATGCCGGTCATGGAGCGATTATGCTCTCGGCGCGGCGGCCCCGCCAGTCGGACATCCCGAGGGGGCACGAATCAGGGGACCGCTCCAGTCCCCCTACAACGTCGAGAGTGGGACTATCTCTCCTAAGATCGCCTAGCGGATCCATCGAACCAAGGAGATAAGCCCACGCAAGGCCTTCCGCACCGGAGGATTCCGAGCATGCTTGCCTCGACATCGGCGACCACCACCTACCATCGGGCCATGGTCGACGGGATCGGCGTCTTCTACCGGGAAGCGGGGCCTAAGGACGCGCCCACGATCGTGCTGCTGCACGGCTATCCATCGTCGTCGCGCATGTTCGACACGCTGATCCCGCTGTTCGCCAGCCGCCACCACCTCATCGCTCCCGACTACCCCGGATTCGGCCAGAGCGACGCGCCGGCGCCCTCGCACTACGCCTACACCTTCGATCACCTGGCCGAGACGACGGGCCGCCTGCTGAACCAGCTTGGGATCGACCAATGCGTCTTCTACCTGCAGGACTACGGAGCGCCGGTCGGCTTCCGCATCATGCTCGCCCGCCCCGAGCGGGTGCGCGCCCTGATCATCCAGAACGCCAACGCCTACCGCGAAGGGCTGGGCGCGAAATGGGCGGACATCGCTGATTATTGGGCCGATCCCGCCGCCCATCCCGAGCAGGTCGACGCCTTCACCTCGCTGGAGGGCGCGCGTCAGCGCCATATCGCGGGAAGCCCCGATCCCGAGCGCTACAATCCGGACGCCTGGACCGACGAATATGCCTTCCTGTCGCGTCCCGGTCAGCGGGAAATCCAGGCAAGCCTGCTCTATGACTATCAAACCAACGTCTCCGCCTATCCCCGTTGGCAGGCCTGGCTCCGAGACCATCAACCCCCGACGCTGGTTGTTTGGGGGCGCTATGACCCCTCGTTCATCGCCGCGGGCGCCGAAGCCTTCCGTCGCGATCTTCCTGAGGCCGAAGTGCATCTGGTCGATGCGGGCCACTTCGCGCTCGATGAACGCGCTGATGAAATCGCGGGGCGGGTGATCACGTTTCTGGATGATCTGGCCGTGTAGCGGGGGTGCGCCATTGGCGCAGCTCGGCGGCTCGAACACCGTGACGCGCCAAGGCCTGTGACGATCGCGGCGACGCCTACGGCCACATGGGTCTGAATCACCACAGTCCTGCTTACCTACGGGCCGCCCAGCCGCCGCATCATGGCGTCGAGCGATGGCCATGGCGGACCCCGGCGCAGGGTGCTCATGAGTTCCAGGGCGACGCGTGGCCCGTTCGGCAACTGGTCGCGCGCATCCCAGCGCCACGCCGCGACCATCGCCAGAACGAGGCGCCGGCACTGGCCGAGCAGCTCCCGGTCGACGTCGGGGTAGTGCTGGACAACCTCTTCAGGGACGTGCGCCAAATCGAATTCGATCGGCCCACGGCAACAGGTCTCGAGGTCGATGAACAGCGGCCCGTTCTTCGTGCCGAGCAGGTTGCCCGGGTGCGGCTCGCCGTGCAGCAGCTGCTCTGGGGCGGCGCGCTCGGCGATCGTTCGTCTCAGGCTTCCTAGGGCGCCGCCGAGAAGCTCGCGGTCCGCGTCGACGAGCCTCGGAGTCCGGTCGCGGCTCGCGACGAGCTCCTCAGCCTCCGCAACCCGATCGAAGAAGTGCGGCGTGGTGACATCGAGCTTGCGCATACCGGCATGCAGCCGCGCCAGCGCATTGGCGAAGTCGGCCGGTGCGACGTCCGGCGGCGTCACGGACGCGTAATAGGTCCACAGCGTGACCACGAAGCCGTCACGCTCGTAGGGGCGCTGCTCGGCTCGAGGCTCGAGCTCCGCCACGGGACTCCCGGTCTCGGCGAGCCGTCGGGCTAGTTCGACTTCGAACAGCGCTGCCTGCTGCGCCCGAGGCGCGACCCGGGCAAAGACGTCACCGGGCAGCAGGCGCACGGCGAGCTTGTTGGAGTTGTGAAGGACGACCGCGTCGTCGACCTTCAGGCCGAGCGCCGAGACGATCGACCTGGCCGCGGCCACCGCGCGCCGGACGTCGGATGGCTGCACGGCGAGGCGCCCTCAGCCATCGCCTTGCGGCGACAGACCCGGAAGTCCGTCGATCGACGCCGCGTTCGCCTCGAAACGGCGGGCCGACCACTCGTCATCGGTTCTGGCGTCGACCCAGCGTCTGAGCTGGTCACGCTCAGACTTGAAGTCGAAGAAGGGGACGCCCCAGCCGCAGCTGTCCGCTATGCGATGGATGTTCATCGTGATCACGCCGCGTGCCCGCTCGAACGCCGGAAAAAGCTTCATCTTCTCGGCGAATGCCGGCTCGTCGAATGAACACGTCTCGCCTCGCCCGTAGAGCCGCAGGATGTTCGCCGGTCCCTCGAAGGCGCAGAACATCAAGGTGATCCGGCCGTTTTCGCGGAGGTGAGCGTGGGTCTCGATTCCCGACCCGCCAAGGTCCAGGTAGGCGATGGTCTTGCGGTCGACGATGGCGAGGGAGTCGTATCCCTTCGGGGAGACATTGACGGACCCCTCCGCCGAGAGCGGCGCCGTGGCCACGAAGAACAGCTTCTGGCGCCGAATGAAGGCGATCAGCCTGTCATCCAACGCCTCGTAGACAGCGCCCATCGCCGGTCCGCTCCGATATGATCCCCCATCGTCTAGGGTATGCCCCCCGCGCACGCCACCATGGCGGCGTCCCTTATAGCTGGGCTGCCCCACGCGCCCTCGTTTGGCCGGCGCTCAGCTCCCCCCAGCGCCGAGCATCGCGTCGCGCTGTTTTGTGAGCTGCTCGAGTTCGGCCTCCTGCTCTGCGATGCGCGTCGACATCAGCTCTTCGTCGGCCGCGCCGGAGTAGGCGACCGCCTGCTCGACCAGCTCGCGCAGGTTGTCGCGGACGACCGACAGGCGTTCGTCGATCCCGGCGAGGTTCGGGGGATCCGCGGGCATCACGTTGTCTCCTCTGAAATCCATCAATGGGGCTGGTTCTGTGGGGCCACGGCGGCGGCGCTGAGGCCTTCGAGCGCCAGGCTGTAGCCGGCCCCTCCATCGATGAGGCGGCGAAGGCGCTGGGTCAGGGCGATGCGGGCGTAACGGCTGGTCAGTGGCGGGAGCGCGGCGAGCGTGTCGGCGATGGCATGGGCCCTGGTGAGCAGCTGGTCCGCCGGCACGATCTCATTGACCGCGCCCCACTCCTTCGCGGTTCGCGCGTCCAACGTCTGGCGGGTCAGGAGGAAATAGCGGCCGCGGACCGAGCCGATCACCTCGGGCCAGAGAAGGTTCACTCCGTCGCCGGGGACGATGCCGAAGTCGAAGTGCGGCTTGTCCTGAAACACAGTCTCGGGCGTGGCCAGCACGATGTCGGTGAGCAGGGCATATTCGCTATGCAGGAGGACCGGTCCGTTGAGGGCGCTGATCATCGGCGCCTCGATGTCGAGGATGTTCATCAGCACCTTGCGGCCTTCGCGAAAGATCTTGTCGTTGCCCTGGGGTGAGAAGAAATCGAAGCCTTCGGGCGTGATGGTGTCCATGAAGGCCTCGCCGGTTCCGGTCAGGATCACCACCCGGTTGTCGGCGTCCCCGCCAATGGTGTGAAACAGGTCGACGAACTGCTCGTGCGTGTGGCCGTTGAAGATCAGCTTCCCGCCGTCGGTGTGCAGGCGGACCTCGAGCACGCCGTTGGGCTTGCGGTTGAGCGCCGCGTTCGGGAAGGCGCCGCGATAGGATTCGAACTTGGGCATGGGCTTCTTCTCCGCCGCGTGGCCCTCCCGGTGACAGCTCGGACGCGACGATAACAATTGCTCCGGTCACAAATGCGACTTGGCCCCATGAGGGTGGCGACGGCCAGCCGCGGCGCTCTTGCGCAGTTAGTACCGCCCCGAGCGCGACCCCTCACCCGGACGCGTCGCGGCGCCTACCTCCTCCGGCTTGCGTGATTGGAACAAAAGCCAGTTACCTCAAACATCCGCGGCGAGCTATACTTCGCCGATGAGCGACTATCCCGAATACCTGAAGTCGGCGGTCGATACCGGAGCCGACCTCCGCGTCGGCTGGCGACGGGCCGATCCGGTCCTGCAGGCGGACGCGAAGGCGATCTGGACCCGTCTGGGCATCCTGCCTCCGGGCGTCGATCCGGAAGAGCGCGGCGGCCAGATCGTCGCCGTCGCCTATGTCGGCGAGGAGGTGGCGGCGGTCTCCACCGCGATCCCGCGGGACCTGCCGTTCGTGCGCGCCCGGTTCGCCATGTACCGCTGCCTCGTCGCCCCGGAGTTCCGTCTCCTTCAGCTCTCGCGCCTGATGAGCGTGCACGCCTACCGGGTCCTCGGGCAATGGTCCCTCGAGCACCCGGAGGAGGCGGTGAAAGGCATGGCCTTCGTCCAGGAAGCCTCGATGCGCAACCAGCGGTTGGAGAGGGCCGTGAAGCGCGGCTCTCACGGCGTGCTGGCCGGCTATACGGCCAAGGGCGAGAAGCTCTTCGTCGCCTGGTTCGAGCACGCCAGGGTGTGAACGGCGCGGCAGCTTTTCCTGACCGCCGTGCTCGTCAGGGACTATGAGAATGACGTCTTAGGATCGAAGGCGGCGGGCGGCGATGCTTCCCCTGCCCGTGGGAGAGGTGTTCGCCCCGCCGATCAGGCCGGGATGCGGACCATCATCTTGCGGTAGGCGCGCAGGAAGCAGCTCTTCAGGCGCACCGGCTCCTCGACGATCTCGATCGTGGGGAATCGCTTGAGGATTTCCTCCCAGACGATGCGAAGCTGCATCTCGGCCAGCCGCATGCCCACGCATCGGTGGATGCCGAAGCCGAACGAGACGTGGTGGCGTGGGCGCGGGCGGTCGACGATGAACGCGTCTGGCGCCTCGATCACGGTCTCGTCGCGGTTCCCCGAGACGTACCACATCACGACCTTCTGGCCCTCGCCGATGGTCCTGCCGTTAAGCTCGAAGTCGACCTTGGCCGTGCGCCGCATATGGGCGACCGGGGTCTGCCAGCGGATGATCTCGGGGATCATGCTGTCGAAGAGCGCCGGATCGGCGCGCACCTTGGCCAGCTGGTCGGGGTTGCGCGTCAGGGCGACCAGCCCGCCGGTGATCGAATTGCGGGTCGTGTCGTTGCCGCCGACGATCAGCAGCATGATGTTGCCGAGGAACTCCATCAGCGGCATCTCGCGCGTCGCCTCGCCATGGGCCAGGAGGGAGATCAGGTCGTTGGCCGGAGGCTTGACGGTCCGCTGGTCCCACAGCTCCTTGAAGTAGAAGGCGCAGGCCATCAGCTCGGCCTTCACCTCGTCCTCGGTCATGCTCGCCGACTGGTCCTGGGTGGCGAGATCCGACCAATAGGTGAGCTTACGCCGTTCATCGAACGGGAAGTCGAACAGGGTGGCCAGCATCTGAGTGGTCAGCTCGACCGAGACCCGGTCCACCCAGTCGAAAGGCTCGCCGATCGGCAGTTCATCCAGGATCTTCGCCGCGCGCGAGCGGATCAGGGGCGCGAGGTTGGCGAGGTTCTCGCTGGATACGATCGGCTGGATGACCTTGCGCTGCTCGTCGTGCTTGGGCGGATCCATGGTGATGAACATCGGGGTGACGAAGTCGTCGCTCTGCTGGTCGAAGATCGAGATCGAGCCCTCGGACGAGAACACCTGGTGGTTGGTCTCGACGGCCAGAATGTCGTCGAACCTGGTCACCGACCAGTAGGGGCCGAACTCGCTTTCGGCGGTGAAGTGGATGGGATCCTCGCGCCGCAGCCGCTCGAAGAACGGCCAGAACGTGTCGGCGGCGAACCGGTCCTGGCGGCTGACGTCGATCTTCTCGAGCGGCGTCGACCAGGCTTCGGCGCGAGCGGCGTCGAAGACAGCGTCGTCGGCCATGGGGCGGCTCCTCGTTCTTGAGCGGCGTGAAGGATTGCGCCCTCGCTCCGGCGGGAGCAACCCCGGCGAGGCGCTCATGGTCGGGGCTCAACCCTCCCCTCGCATGGGGAGAGGAGATGCTAATCCGCGCGGAGGTCCAGGCGCTCGAGGCCGCGGAAGAAGGGGAGCGCGCGCCATGTCGGCGGGGCGTCCGGGTCGGCCAGGCGCAGGTTCGCGAAGCGCTCGAAGAGGCGCGGCAGGGCCACCTGCGCCTCTAGCCGGGCGAGCGGCGCGCCGATGCAGATGTGGGCGCCGCCGCCAAAGGCGACGTGGGGCTTTTTCGCGCGGGTGACGTCGAAGACGTCCGGGTTCTCGAACACCTCCGGGTCGCGGTTGGCGGCGCGGAGGAACAGGGTCAAGGCCTGCTTGCGTTTCACCGGGCAGCCGGAGACCTCCATGTCGCGCGAGGCCACGCGCCCGGTGGCGTCCACCGGCGGCTCGTAGCGCAGGACCTCCTCGACCAAGGCGTTGATCAGGGAAGGATCGCCCTTCAGCTTGGCGAGTTCGGCCGGGTTCTTCAGCAGGAGCCGAACGGCGTTGCCGATCAGGTCGGTGGTGGTGAGGTTGCCGGCGATGAGGAGGGCCGAGAGGTTGATGCGCAGTTCGATGTCGTTGACCGGCAAGCCGCCCGCCTGCAGCCGGGTCATGTCGCTGATGAGATCATCGCGCGGATTGGCCTTCCGCTCGCCGATCAGCCGGGTGAAGTAGTCGTTGAGCGCCGCGCTCGCGGCCTCCATGGCCTTGGTCTGCTCCTCGTTGCGGAACGGGTTGAGGACCTGGATGACGCCCTCGGACCAGGCGCGGAACTCGGCCAGCCGGCCCTGGTCGACGCCCAGGATCGAGGCGATGACGTCGATGGGGATCGGCACGCAGAAGCTTGTCATCAAGTCGAACGGGCCGGAGGCGTCGATCGCATCCAGCGTCTCGGCCACGATCCGCTCGACCTCGGGGCGGAAGGTGGCGACGCGGGCGTAGAGCGCCTGGGCGAGCGGCTGGCGGATGCGGGCGTGGTCGGGATCGTCCAGATCGAGGATGCTGGCGGTCTCGCTGCGCACCCCGGCCAGCGCCGCCGCCAGCGCTTCCGCGCCCAGCCGGCGCTCGATCACCGCCTGGTCGCCACGCAGCCCGTCGCGCCACAGCGTGCGGTCGGAGACCAGCGGGCGGATGTCGTTGTAACGGGTCAGGATGACGCTGCCGAACGACTCGTCCGGGAGCGCGGGCGAGGCGCGCCGAAGCTCGGCCAGCACCGCGTAGGGATCCTCGCGGTAGGCCGGATTCATCGGGGTCAGCAGGAAGAGAGCCGGGAAGGCATTGTTCGCCTCGGGCTGGGGCGGTGAGTTGTCGTCGGCCATTGGGGGCTCCGGGGGGACCGGCTCCGATGTTAGCCCAGCTCGCGCTTCAGTTGAAACACGGCAGAGGCATGATTCTCCCGTCCCCGTATTGGCCCTCTATCTCTTCCCCACGCATCGGGGGGAAGTGTCCCGCCCGGGTCCGGCCGGAGGCCGGCCCGAGGACAGGCTCCGGGACGAAGCGGGGACCGCGCGATGCGCGGCTGTCGGCCTACGAAGAGATCGACACGCTGATCAACGCGGCCACCAATCGCGTCATGCGGATCCCGGCGGTCATATCCACATGGGGTTGTTGTCGCTAAGGTAGACTCTTTCGATCCGAGGTGATCTCTGCATCCGGGGCGAACGCCTAGCCTTGCCATCGCAGCGGGGGCGCCGATGACAGATTCGGCCCAGCCGACCGGCCTGAAACGCCGCCACGTGGCCGCGGCGACGCTCGGCAACGCCCTCGAATTCTACGATTTCCTGACCTATTCCTTCTTCTCCATCCAGATCGGCCACGCGTTTTTCCCGACCCACAACGCCTACGCCAGCCTCATGCTGTCGCTGGCGATGTTCGGCGCCGGGTTCCTCGCCCGCCCGGTCGGCGCTGTGGTGCTGGGCGGCTACTCCGACCGCGTCGGGCGGCGGCCGGCGATGATCCTGAGCTTCGCCATGATCGGCGGCTCGATCGTGGGGATGGCGCTGATCCCGACCTACGCCACGATCGGCCTGGCGGCGCCGATCCTGGCGATCGTCGCGCGGTTGATCCAAGGCTTCTCCCTCGGCGGAGAAGTGGGCTCCAACACGGCGTTTCTGCTCGAGGCGGCGCCGATCCGCAGACGCGCGCTGGTGGTCTCCTGGCAAGGGGCTAGCCAGTCGATCGCCCTGACAGCGGGCGCGCTCGTCGGCCTGGCGCTGACCCGGATCCTGCCGGCCGCCGCGCTCGACGCCTATGGCTGGCGCATCGCCTTCCTGCTAGGAGCGGTCACCCTGCCGTTCGGCCTGTGGCTGCGCACGAGCCTGCCCGAAACCCTGCACGCGCCGGAAACCCACGCGCCCGCCGCCGCGGCGACCCGCTCGCGCGCGGCCCTCAAGTATTGGCGGATCATCACGCTGGGCCTTGTCGTCCTCGCCTGCGGTACGATCGCCAGCTACATTTTCGTCTACATCACCACCTACGCCCAAAACACGCTGCACATGCCCGTGGGCGACGCCTTCGCGGTCGGCGTCGTGGGCAATCTCCTCGCCGTATTCTCCATTCTCGGCGGCGGCTGGCTGGCGGACAAGATCGGCCGACGGCCGGTCCTCATCTGGGGCAATCTGGCCTTTCTGCTGCTGATCTACCCTGTCTTCTACTGGATCGGCGCGACACGCTCGCAGGCCGTGCTCATCGGCGGCGTCGCCTTGTTGAATGTGGTCGCGAATTTTTCCCAGGGCGCCTTCTACGCCGCGCTTTCCGAGAGCCTGCCCAAACAGATACGCGGAGGCGGGTTCGCCACGGTCTATTCCGTTTCGATCGCCGCGTTCGGCGGCACCACGCAGCTGGTCGTGACCTGGCTCCTGCACGTCACCGGCGATCCGCTGGCGCCCGCCTGGTACCTGATCGGGGCCACCGCGATAGGTCAGGTCGCGCTCATGCTGATGCGGGAAAGTTCGCCCGCGCGGCTCGCGCCCGCCCTCGCCCCGCTCCCCGCCGCGGCGCCGAGTTAGGGCGCCTCTCCGCATGGGAGAGAGAGCGGCCGCCTATGAGGCGATCGCGCGGTCGGAACTGCCGGTCGATACGGCCCTGCTTGCCCGGTACCTGATCGGCAAGGTCGTGGTTCGGGAGACGGCCGAAGGCGGGCTCAGCGGGCGTATCGTCGAGACCGAGGCTTATCCGGTCGGCGACGCGGCGGGCCACGCCTTCCGCGGCGAAACGCCGCGCAATCGCGCGCTCTTCCTCGAGCGGGGGCACGCCTACGTCTACCTCGCCTACGGCGTCGCCTGGATGCTCAATGTGTCGAGCGAAGCCGCCGGCGTCGGCGCCGGCGTCCTGATCCGGGCGCTGGAGACGCTCGAGGGCATCGCGACGATGCGGCGGAACCGGGGCATCGAGAGCCTGCGCGATCTGGCGCGGGGACCTGGGCGCCTCGCCGCCGCCCTTGAGATCGACCGCCGCCTGGATGGCGTCGACCTCACCCACGAGGGACCCTTGTGGCTCGCGCGCGATGGACGCGAGGGGCCCGAAATCGGAACGAGCACGCGGATCGGCCTTACCCGGGAAGCCGGCCGGCCCTTACGCTTCTACGCCCGGGACAATGGTTTCGTCAGTGGGCCGCGGGCGCTCAACCGTTGAGTTGGAGCGGTTGTCAGTCGAAAAAATGATGTTAGACACGCGCCCGCGCCTTGTCGGCGGGGAGCGAGGCGATCGGCGCCTGGCGGATCGGTCTTCTGGAGATGTATCGCGTGACTAAACTCATTGTCGCCAGCCTGGCGTCTATTCTTGCTCTGACGGCCGCCGGTTCGCTCTTCGCGGCCGGTGATCCGACCGCACCCCCGGCGCCGACGGCCCAGGCCACGGTCCCGGCGACCCAATCCCCAGCGCCGGCGCCGAATCCGAAGACCGCCCTGGCCGCGAAGAAGCCGTCTCCCAAGGACGTCATCTGCAAGCCCGATCCCGGGACCGGTTCGCGCGTGGGCGGGGTAAAGATCTGCCTGACCCGCGAGGAGTGGCGGCAGCGGGAAATGGATTGAAGATTTACGCCTCGAAGTGACCGGGGGCGTCGCTATCGCGGTCGTATCGTCTGTTGAGCGGAAACGGCGGCAACCACGACTCGCGACGGACGATCCAGCTTTCGTAAGTCGGCGTCGGTCGATCGGAGGCGTCCAGGGCGTCCAGATTCACTGCGATTTCGTCCCCTCGCGTCCGAAGACGGACGAGCCGCGGCGGGGACAAAAATGGCGACCGGCATAGTCGCGGGATTTGCCCTCGATCGTGATGGTGTCCCCAGGGACCGCCGCCGGGTGGGACAGCGGCGATGAAACCTCGAAGTCGGTTTTCCCCTTGCGCGATCCGGCATGTTCGGCGCCCCTATGGGGACCGCGTCCACCACGGGGCCGTGGGAGGGACGATTGACCGACACCTTCGACCTGAAGGGCTACTTCCGTCGCATCGGCTTCGACGGCCCGGTCCGGCCTGAACTCGCAACCCTGTCCGCGATCCACGCCCTGCACGTGGACGCGATTCCCTTCGAAGGTATCGATCCGCTCCTCGGCCGCCCGACGCCGCTCGACCTGGCCTCGCTCCAGGCCAAGCTCGTACAAACCCGGCGCGGCGGCTATTGTTTCGAGCAGAACACCCTGTTCAAGGCCGCGCTGGAAGCGATCGGATTTAGCGTGACCGCCCTCTCCGGCCGGGTGGCATGGGCGGGCGAGGGCGTGCCGCTGGGGGCGCGCACCCACATGCTCCTGGCCGTCGACTTGCCCGATGGCCCCTGTATCGCCGACGTCGGCTTCGGCGCACACCTGCTCGACGCGCCCCTGCGCTTCACGCCGGATATCGAGCAGAAGACGGCTTGGGCGATGTACCGTATCGAGCGTGAAGGCGCGGGTTTCGCCCTCGCGGTCCTTCACGGCGACAGGTGGCGGCGAGCCTATGTATTCGATCGCTCGCCGCAGCTGCCGGCGGACTATGCCATGGCCAACTGGTACACCTCGACCAACCCTGAGAGCCTGTTCACCAAGGTGCTGATCGCCGAGCGGCTGTGCCCCGAGGTTCGTCGAAACCTGGTCAATACCTGGCTCACCGAGCATTGGCGCGACGGCCGGGTCGAGGGACGCAATCTCGCCAGCGCCGCCGAACTGGACGAGGTGCTGGATCAACTGTTCGGCATCGAGCCGCCAGAATCGGCGTCCCGGCTGTTCGCGCGGATCGCGCCGCCCGAAGAGGACGATGTGAGCGCGGTCGCCAGAGCCTGATGCGTTGACACGGAACAGAGGTGGGCCGTCCCCTTCGTGGGAAGGGAGAATTGCCTATCCCTGCCCCGCCTCGACATAGATTTCCCCGCCGCCGGCCCTGAACTTCTCGGCCATCTGGGCCATGCCGGCCTGGGCGACATTGTTCTGAGCAACATCGTTCTGGGCGGCGGCGGCGTCGCGGATCTCCTGGCTGATCTTCATCGAGCAGAACTTCGGCCCGCACATGGAGCAGAAGTGGGCCACCTTGTGCGCCTCCTTCGGGAGAGACTCGTCGTGGAACTCGCGCGCGGTTTCCGGGTCGAGGCCCAGATTGAACTGGTCCTCCCAGCGGAACTCGAACCTGGCCCGTGACAGGGCGTCGTCCCAGGCGCGAGCGGAGGGATGGCCCTTGGCGAGGTCGGCGGCGTGGGCGGCGATCTTGTAGGCGATCACGCCCTGCTTGACGTCTTCGCGGTCGGGCAGGCCCAGATGCTCCTTCGGCGTGACGTAGCAGAGCATGGCCGTGCCGAACCAGCCGATCATGGCCGCGCCGATGGCCGAGGTGATGTGGTCGTAGCCCGGCGCGACATCGGTGGTGAGCGGCCCAAGCGTATAGAACGGCGCCTCGTGGCAGGCGGCGAGCTGCCTTTCCATGTTGGCCTTGATCTTGTGCATGGGCACGTGGCCCGGCCCCTCGATCATCACCTGACAATCGTGCTGCCAGGCGATCCGGGTCAATTCGCCGAGCGTCTTGAGCTCGGCAAACTGCGCCTCGTCATCGGCATCGGCGATACAGCCGGGGCGCAGGCCATCGCCCAGAG
>JBOHLC010000132.1:0-2468 GCA_050729395.1 Caulobacteraceae bacterium | reverse complement strand
GCTCCATTGAGCCTGACCAAGCTCACCGCGACCTCATCACCCCGGGAGTCGCTGTAAGCACATGAGGCGCCGTCACCGGCGATGCTCTTGACGGTCAGATCGCCTTCCTCGTTGGGGCAGTCGAGGCGACTGATTGCCCGCAACGGGGCATGGGCGTGCGGGTGGGGCGGAACGCAGGCGACAAGGGCAAGCGTACCGCCAAGCGCTGCCCAGATCCAAAGAACCCGTTTCATGCTGACGCCTCAACCTTAAGTGTTGCGGCGAGAATGGGGCGCCGAGCGGCGACCGGTCCAGTGAATTAGCGGTAAGGCTCGCTCTATTGTTGTCCAGGTCTCGCTCCGGAGCCCTCCCGGCGAGCGAGAAAGGCCAGCCGTTCGAACAGATGCACGTCTTGTTCGTTCTTGAGCAGAGCGCCGGAAAGAGGCGGCATGAGCTTGGCTGGATCGCGTTCGCGCAGCGCGTCCCCATCGATGTCCTCGACCATTAGCAGCTTCAGCCAGTCCAGCAATTCCGAGGTGGACGGCTTCTTCTTCAGGCCCGGCACCTTGCGCATGTCGTAGAAGACGCGCAGCGCCTCCGACACCAGCTTCTGCTTGATACCCGGGTAGTGGACCTCGATGATCTCCCGCATCGTCTGGTCCTCGGGGAACCGGATGTAGTGGAAGAAGCAGCGGCGCAGGAAGGCGTCGGGCAACTCCTTTTCGTTGTTGGACGTGATCACCACCACGGGGCGGATCTTGGCCCGGATCGTCTCGTCGGTTTCGTAGACATAGAACTCCATCCGATCGAGTTCCTGCAGGAGGTCATTGGGGAATTCGATGTCGGCCTTGTCGATCTCGTCGATCAGCAGCACTGGCCGCTCGTTGGAATCGAACGCGTCCCACAACTTGCCGCGCTTGATATAGTTGGCAACGTCCTTGACGCGCTCGTCGCCCAGCTGGCTGTCGCGCAGGCGCGTCACCGCCTCATATTCATAGAGGCCCTGCTGGGCCTTGGTGGTCGATTTGATGTGCCAGGTGATCAGCGGCGCGTCGAGCGCTTTGGCGATCTCATAGGCCAGGACCGTCTTGCCGGTTCCGGGCTCACCCTTGATCAGCAGCGGTCGCTCGAGCGCGATTGCGGCGTTCACGGCGATCTTGAGATCGTCCGTGGCGACATAGTCGCTGGTGCCTTCGAACCGCTTGGTCATTCAGTCTGCTCCGGGGTGGGACAATATCGAACAGTTGTTCAAATTCACCCTAAAGGCCGGCGCGCGACATTCAAGCGTCTGTTGTGAGGGTCGGCCGCTCCTTAGTCGGAGTCCGTGTCGATAGCCACGGGATCGCTGGCGGGAAATGTCGCCTCGAGGCCGGCGTCGAGTCGCGCCTCGAGTTCCGAGTGAGCCTCCGTCTCGGGCTCGCGGCGGGCCGTCTCGCGTGGCGGCGGCGAACGCTTAGCCCGCGGCGACGTCCGCCGTTTGCGGCCTGCTCGAGGTTTGTCGTTCATCGCCATGTACGAACCGCCCGCCGCGCCATCCGTTCCGAGCCAAGACAACCGCCGCTCTCCTCGGATAAGGAGGGCGCGTGTCGTCACCTTCGCCATACGCACTCGTCCTGGCCAGCGCCAGCCCGCGCCGGGCCGGGCTTCTGGCGCAGGCCGGCCTCAGGCCCGATGCGATCGACCCGGCCGAAATCGACGAGCGCATCGAGAAGGGCGAGACGCCGAGGCGCGCGACGCTGCGCCTGGCCGCTCTCAAGGCGGAAACCTCGGCTTCGCGGCATCCGCCCGCCTATGTGATCGGCGCGGACACCATCGTCTGCGTCGGTTCGCGCATGCTCGGCAAGCCGTCCGAGCGGAGCGAGGCGGCCGCCATGCTGGCGCAGCTCTCGGGCCGGGGACATCGGGTGGTGACCGGGGTCGCGGTCATCGCCCCCGACGGTCGCCGCGCCGCGCGCCTGGCCGAAGCGCGCATCCGCATGAAGGTGCTGAGCGGGGAAGACATCGAGCGGCTTCTGGTCAGCGAGGAATGGCGCGGCGCGGCCGGCGCCTATCGCATCCAGGGGCGCGCCGGCGCCTTCGTCACCGGCTTTACCGGTTCCTACACCGCCGTCGTCGGCCTTCCGCTCTATGAGACCATGGCCCTCCTGACCGGCCTGGGCTATCGGCCGCCGTGACCGCGCGCGCGTTCTACCTGGACGCCGGGGTAGGCGAGAGCCGCGGTGTCGTCACCCTGGACGGCAGGCCCGAGCGCCTGCTCATCGCCCGCGCGGGCGAGGCGCCGGTCCAGGCCCTGGGCGCGCGCGTCGCCGCGCGAGTCCGTTCGGTGGACAAAGCCCTGGGCCTGGCCTTCCTCGACCTCGGAGCGGCGCCCGACGCGATCCTCAACCTGACGCCAGAAATCGGCCGGATGGCAGAGGGCGGCTGGATCGAGATCGAGATCCGCTCCGAGGCGCGGGCCGGCAAGGGAGCTTCGGCCCGCTGGCTAGGCC
>JBOHLC010000131.1:0-6312 GCA_050729395.1 Caulobacteraceae bacterium | reverse complement strand
GTTCCACGACGATTACGCGCACCATGAACGCTAACTCCAACCCCCGGCTCGCCCCCCGTCCTCCCTTGACTGATGTGGGCGTGCGCTCTGTCGCAGAGGACCGTGACGCCCTTTTGACGAGGGCGGCGCCTTATTCGGTCATGACGGTCTTGTGATCGGGCGGTAACCGCGCGAGCCTGGGCGGCGAACTAGCGACCATGTCCATCCCAGCCCACGCAATCGCCCTGGCTTTAGCCGCGCTCGTGGCCGGCGCCTCCGCTCGCGCCGCTGACGCGGTCCATCCCGAAGTGGTCGAGCTGTTCCAGGCCCAGGGCTGTTCGTCCTGCCCGCCGGCCAACGCCAATCTGATGGCCGTCGCCGGCCGGCCGGACATCCTGGCGCTGTCGTTCGGCGTCACCTACTGGGACCAGCTCGGCTGGAAGGACACCTTCGCCCAGCCTGCCTTCACGGCGCGCCAATGGGATTACGCGCACGGACTGAAGCATTCCGACGTCTTCACCCCGCAGGTGGTGGTCAACGGACGCCGCGATGGCGTCGGCGCCGATCCGCGCGAGTTCAAGGGGCTGATCGCAGCCGGCGATCGCGGGGCCGGCGGACCGGCGGTGGCGCTTCGCGCCGGCCGGGCCATCGTCGGCGCGGGCGCGGCCCCGGCCGGCGGCGCGGACGTATGGCTGGTGCGCTACGATCCGCGCATTGTCATGGTCCCGATCCAACGCGGCGAGAACGCCGGCCGCACCCTTCCCCACCGCGACGTGGTGCGCCAGCTGACGCGCCTCGGCCGCTGGGACGGACACGCGGCGGCCTTCGTCCTGCCGGCCGGCGCCCCGGGGCTCGTCAACGCCATCCTGGTGCAGGCGACCCGCGGCGGTCCGATTCTCGCCGCGACGAGAGGCTAGGACGCACATGACGACCGTCACCGCCGAAACCGTCCCGCCCCCCGCCAAACGCGAGACGATCTATCGGCACAGCGTGGCGACGCGAATCACCCACTGGATCAACGTACTCGTCATCAGCCTGCTCCTGATGAGCGGGCTCAACATCTTCAACGCCCATCCCCGACTCTATTGGGGTCAGGCCGGCGCGGACTTCGACCACGCCTGGTTCCAGCTCGGCGCCGTCGGCGAGCGGGGCTTCGCCCGCATTGGCGATCTTTCGATCGACACCACAGGCGTGCTCGGCGTCTCCAAGAGCCATGGCGCGGTGGAGGCGCAGGGGTTCCCTGACTGGGCGACCTGGCCGGGCTATCGCGACCTCGCGACCGCGCGCCGCTGGCACTTCTCCCTGGCCTGGCTGCTCGTCTTCAACGGCGCGGCCTACTACCTCTTCAGCCTGGCGAGCGGCCATCTGCGCCGGGACATCGCGCCCACGAAGGCGGACCTCGCGCCGCGCAACATCTGGCGCAGCATCGTCGACCACGTCCGCCTGAAGCACCCGGTCGGCGTGGAAGCCAAGCGCTACAACATCCTGCAGAAGTTCGCCTATCTGGCGGTCATCGCCGTATTGCTGCCGCTGATGGTGCTAACGGGCCTGACCATGTCGCCAGGCGTCGACTCGGCCGTGCCCTGGCTCACCGACGTCCTCGGCGGTCGCCAGTCCGCGCGCGGCATCCACTTCATCTGCGCCAATCTCATCGTCCTTTTCGTCATCGTCCATGTGGTCGAGGTGTTCCTGGCCGGCGTCGTCAACGAGGTTCGCTCGATGATCACCGGGCGCTATGTCGTGCCGAGGGAGAAACATTGATGGCTCTGGCGTCCCGCCGCGGACTGCTCGGCGCGGGCGTCGGCGGCCTGCTGCTCTCGGGCTGCGATCAAATCACCGGCTCGGCGGCGGTGGAGCATTTTGTCGGCCGCGGCCGCGCCCTCACATTCGGCGCCCAGCGGCTTCTGCTGTCCGGCCAGCCCCTGGCGCGGGAGTTCAAGCCCTCGGACATCTCGCCCGTGTTCAAGCCGAATGGCACCATGCTCCCGGGCACGGCCGCCTATCAGGCGCTCATGGCCGACAATTTCGCTACCTGGCGACTGCTGTTCGACGGCCTCGTCGGCGCGCCGGCGAGTTTCAGCCTGGCGGAGCTGAAGGCCATGCCATCGCGCACCCAGATCACCCGCCACGACTGCGTCGAAGGATGGAGCGCCATCGGCGGCTGGACGGGAGTGCAGCTCAGCCACCTGCTGGCGCGGGTCGGCCTCAAGCGCGAGGCGCGGTTCATCGTCTTCCACTGCGCCGACAACCTCGGCGGCACGGCGGACAATTCCGGGCTCTACTATGAGAGCATCGATCTCTTCGACGCCTTCCATCCGCAGACCATCCTAGCCTGGGCCCTGAACGGGCGGGATCTGCCGGTGGCGAACGGCGCGCCCCTGCGCCTGCGCGTGGAGCGCCAGCTTGGCTACAAGCAGGCCAAATATGTGATGCGGATCGAGGCGACCGACCGGCTGGACAACATCCACGGCGGCCAGGGGGGCTTCTGGGAAGACCGCGGCTACGCCTGGTACGCGGGGATCTAGCGCAGTGCCTGCACGATCCGTTCCACCTGGACCTCGACCGGCGGGCCCATGGGGATGACGATGGCGTCTTCGTCGGGCGCCGGGGGCTCGAGGGCCTCGAACTGGCTGGCGATGAGCGAGGGCGGGAAGTAGTGGTCCTTGCGCCCCTCCATCCTGTGGCCGACGAGATCGGGCGAGCCTTCCAGATAGACGATGCGCACGAACGGCCGGCCGCGGGTCAGCACGTCGCGGTAGCGGCGCTTGAGCGCCGAGCAGGCGACGATGCCGGCCTCGTCCGCCTCTGCCCGCGCTTCGATCCACTCCGCGATGGCCGCGAGCCAGGGCCAGCGGTCCTCATCCGTAAGCGGATGGCCGGCGCGCATCTTCTCGACATTGGCCGGCGGATGCAGGCTGTCGCCTTCGAGGAATACCCAACCAAGCCTGGCCGCCAACGCCTTGCCGATGGTGGACTTGCCCGAGCCGGCGACACCCATGATCACCAGAACCGGCGCGCTCACGAGGGCAGGGGCCGCCAAGCGCGCCCGTCCCGGGCCATCAGCTTTGCCGCGCTGGCCGGGCCGTCGCTTCCCGCGGCATAGGGCTCCGGCGCGCCCTCCTTCCACGCATTGAGGAACGGCATCACCGCGGCCCAGGCGTATTCTATGTCGGCGGCGCGCTTGAACAGCGTCTGGTCGCCGATCATGCAGTCGTAGAGCAGGGTCTCGTAGCCGGTGGCCGGCTCGTGGCCGAAATAGTCGGCGTAGCGGAAGTCCATGCTCACCTCGGCCAGATTCAGCTCCTCCGGACCGGGATGCTTGGCGTCGAACAGGAGGGTAAGCCCCTCGTCGGGCTGGATGCGCAGCACCAGGGAGTTGGGCGTCGACCCGCGCGGGGTCTTGACCACCTGGAAAAGGGCCTGAGGCGCGGCCTTGGTCCTGATCACCGCCTGGGTCTGGCGCGCTTTCAGCGCCTTGCCAGTGCGCAGGTAGAAAGGCACGCCCGCCCAACGCCAGTTGTCGATCTCCAGCTTCAGCGCGACGTAGGTCTCAGTCCGGCTCTTGGGATCGACGCCCTGCGAGTCGCGATAGCCCGGCATGCGCTGCCCGGCGACGACGCCGGCCGAATATTGCCCGCGCGCCGAGTCCTTCAGCGCCTGCGACGGCGTGACATGGCGCACAGCCTCCATCACCCGGCCCTTCTCCGCGCGCACGGCCTCTGGGTCGAAGGAGTTGGGCGGCTCCATGGCGATCATGGCCAGGACCTGGAACAGGTGGTTGGGCACCATGTCGCGCAGTGCCCCGGCCTTGTCGTAATAGCCGCCGCGCTTCTCCACCCCCACGGTCTCGGCGGCGGTGATCTCCACCCAGTCGATGTGTAGCCGGTTCCACAGCGGCTCGAACACGCCGTTGGCGAAGCGCGTGGCCATGATGTTGCGCACGGTCTCCTTGCCGAGGAAGTGGTCGATGCGGAAGATCTGCTGCTCGGTCAGGGATTTCAGGATGCGACGGTTGAGCGCCTTGGCCGTGGCTAGGTCGTCGCCGAACGGCTTTTCGATGACTACGCGGCGGAAACCGCTCTTGGGTTCGCGCATGAGCCCAGCTTTGCCAAGCTGGTCGATGATTTCGCCGAAGAAGCGCGGGGCTGTCGCTAGATAGAAGATGGCGCTGCGGTCCGGCCCCAGCGTCGTCGCCAGCGTCTTGAAGGTGGCCGGATCCTCGAAATCGCCCATCTGGTAGGACATTTGAGCGGCCAGGCCATTCCACGACTTGGCGTCGATCTTGGCCGCGCCGAACTCGCTGTTCTTGTCGGCGGCCAGGGAGTGCAGGAACGAGCCCAGTCCATCGCGCAGGCCCGCGTCGTCGCCTTGGCCGTGGTCGACGCCCAGGATCTTGAAATCCTTGGCCAGGCGGCCCGCCACGGCCAGGTTGTAGAGCGCGGGAACGAGCAGGCGCTTGGTCAAATCGCCCCGGGCGCCGAAGATGACCAGGGTGCAGGCCGGCGCGGCCCCGTCGCCGTTGGCCGCCGCGCTCACGAGCCCTTCTCTTCGACGTGCCCACCGAAACCATAGCGCATCGCCGACAGCAGCTTGTCGCCGAAGTCGTGGCCCTCGCGCGAGCGGAAGCGGGCGAAGAGCGCGGCGCTGAGGACATTGGCGGCGACCGCCTCTTCCACGGCGGCGTCAATGGTCCAGCGGCCTTCGCCGCTGTCGGCCACAACGCCGGAAAACTCGTCGAGCGTTGGGTGGTCGGCCAGGGCCTGGGCGGACAGATCGAGCAGCCAGGAGGAGATCACGCTACCGCGCCGCCAGACCTCGGCGATGTCGGTCAGGTTGAGATCGTACCGCTCGCCCTCGGGAATCTCATCGCCACCCTTGCCTTTGAGGATGTCCATGCCTTCGGCGTAGGCCTGCATCAGGCCGTATTCGATGCCGTTGTGGACCATCTTGACGAAATGGCCCGCGCCCTCCGGCCCGGCGTGGATATAGCCGCGTTCGGCCCTGGGATCGGCGCCAGCGGGCCGCCGGGTGCGGGGAATGTTTCCCAGCCCCGGCGCGAGGGTCGCGAAGATCGGATCCAAGCGATCGACCACGGCCTTGTCGCCGCCGATCATCATGCAGTAGCCGCGCTCGAGGCCCCACACGCCGCCGGAGGTGCTGACGTCGACATAGGTGAGGCCCTTGTCCTTCAGCGCTTTCGCCCGCCGGATGTCGTCGCGATAGAAGGTGTTGCCGCCATCGAGGACAGTGTCGCCGGCTTGCAGGAGGTCGCCCAGCTTGGCGACCATGTCCTCTGTCGGGCCGCCGGCGGGAACCATGACCCAGGCCGCGCGCGGGGCGTCCAGCTTGCGGACGAGGTCGGCCAGATCGCTCGCGCCGGTGGCGCCCTCGGAAACCAGATCCTGGACCGGCTTGGGAGTGCGGTTCCAGACCACGGGCTCATGGCCGCCCCTGATCAGCCGGCGGGCGATGTTCGCGCCCATCCGGCCAAGTCCGATGACACCTAGCTGCATGGTCCGCTCCGTCCAGGGTTCTATGACAGCGCGCGCTCGACGGCTTCGCCGAGGCGCTTCAATCCCCCATCGACGTCCTGGCCGAGGTCCACGCGCAACACGCGCCGCCCGCGCTCGCCGAGCACCGCCATGTCGCCCAGCGCCTGGGCCTGCTCGACCTGGCCGAAGGTGATCTTGCGCCCCGGAATGGAAAGGTCGTGGGCCGGGCTTGAGGTGATCTCCAGGAAGACACCACTGTTCGGCCCGCCCTTGTAGGCCTGGCCGGTGGAATGCAGGAAGCGGGGTCCAAAGCCCAGGACCGTCGCCGTCTTCAGCTTGTCGCGGATGCGCGCGCGCATGGCCTCGAGCGCGGCCGTGTGGGCCGCGTTGCGCTCGATCCAGGCCAGCAGGCCGACATAGTCGCCCTCGCCCGCGCGGGCGAAGTGGGCCTCCAGGAAGGCCTCCAGGTCCTGCTCCGCCGGCTTCAGGTCGGCCCCGTCGGCGTAGACAGCGACGCCGTCCTCGGCGAACAGCGGCTTGGCTTTGGCCGGCGCCTCGCCCTTTTCATAGGCGTCGGTCAGCTCGCGCGCCTTGACCTTGCTCGCCTCCACATCGGGCTGGTCGAAGGGATCGATGCCGATCACCGCCCCGGCGATGGCCACGGCCACCTCCCAGCGGACGAATTCCTGAACCAGCTTCTCCCGGTCGGCGAGGGTGATGACGATCACCGGCTGGCCGGCGCGCGCAAGGGCGTCGGCGAGCGGGTTATCCCAGGCTTCGCCAGACAGATTGAGGAAGGCGAACACCCGGTCCGGGCCATAGACGCTGGCGCTCCCCGGCG
>JBOHLC010000130.1:0-11836 GCA_050729395.1 Caulobacteraceae bacterium | reverse complement strand
CATCGTCGATCAGGGACTTGTCGTAGGTCACATGCTGCAGCTTGCCGCGCAGGTCGGTGAAGCGCATGTCCACATACCCCGCCTCCTTCTCCTTCATCAGCGCGTGTATCTCGTTAGGCGTGGTCATGCGGGCTGTATCCCCTCGCTTGCGGTGGATGGATGAAAGGTCAAATGGCGCCGCGGCCGGTCTCGCCTGTGCGGATGCGGATCACTTCGATGATGTCGGTGACAAAGATCTTGCCGTCGCCGATGCGCCCCGTGCGCGCGGCGGTCTGCACCGCCTCGACGGCGGCGGCGAGCTGGTCGTCCTCGACGACGACCTCGATTTTGATCTTGGGCAGGAAATCGACCACATATTCCGCCCCGCGGTAGAGTTCGGTCTGGCCCTTCTGACGGCCGAAGCCCTTGGCCTCGATGACCGTCATGCCCTGCAGGCCGAGATCCTGAAGCGCCTCCTTCACCTCGTCGAGCTTGAACGGCTTTATGATGGCCTCGATCTTCTTCATCCGCTCCGACCCCAAGGCGCCTCAGCCGCATCGCTAAAGTCCGAACCGACCGCTCCCTGTCAATGGTTTCGCGCGCCTCCGCGCGAAGTCGGCGCTTGCGGTCGTCGTCCTACTCCTTGAGGATCGGGCCGTGACCCAGCTCTTCCTCATCCGTCACGGCCGACCCGCCGCCGTCTGGGGTGGCGACGATCACGACCCAGGCCTCGACACCGAGGGCGAGGCGCAGGCCGAATTCGCCGCCCGAACCTTGCTGGAGCTGCCAGACGAGAAGCGGCCGAAGCGGGTCGCGAGTTCGCCCCTGCGGCGTTGCCTGGAGACGGCTCGTCCGCTGGCCGACGCCTTGGGCGTGGCCGTGGAGATCGTTCCCGAGGTCGGCGAGATTCCGACCCCCGGCGCGCTCGAACCGGCCGCGCGCGGCCCGTGGCTGAGGAGCGCGCTTCAGGGCCAATGGTCGGCCATCCGCGGCGACCTCGACTATGAGGCATGGCGACGGGGCGTCACCGCGGCGGTCATGGCCCGGCCAGGCGCGGCGATCTTCAGTCACTTCGTGGCCATCAACGCCGTGGTCTCGCTCCTCGGCGGGGACGAGGCGGTAACCGTGTTTCGCCCTGGTCACGCCTCCATCACCACGCTGGAGATCGCGGGGGCCGATCTGCGGCTCGTGAGCCGGGGATCCGAAGCCGCCACGGGCGTGCTTTGAGCCGGGAAGCGCCAGAACAGCTCCCGCCGCCAAGGGAGATCCTGACCGTGGCCGAAACGGCCGCCGCCGACCGCGCCGCGATCGAGGCCGGCGTTCCCGGCATTGAACTCATGGAGCGCGCCGGCGGGGCCGTGGCCCGAGCCATTGCGGAGCGCTTCCAAGAGCGGCCGACGGTGGTTCTGGCCGGGCCGGGCAATAATGGCGGCGACGGCTATGTGGTCGCCGCGCGTCTCAAGGAACTCGGCTGGCCGGTGCGCATCGAAGCCCTTGCGCCGCCGAAGACGGCCGACGCCATCGCGGCCCGCGAGCGCTGGGATGGTGAAGTCCGGCCGCTCGGCCAGCGCCTTTCTCCCGATGAATTGGTGGTCGACGCGCTGTTCGGCGCCGGTCTCGACCGGCCGCTGAACCAGGAGCTTTCCCGACTGGCCCGGCAGGCCGAGCGATCCTTCCAGCGCGTCGTCGCGGTGGACACGCCGAGCGGGCTCTCCGGCGACACCGCCAAGCCGCTGGGCGATGCCTGTTTTCGCGCCGCCCTGACGGTCACTTTCCATCGCAGAAAACCGGCGCACGCGCTGCAACCTGGCCGGGGGTTGTGCGGCGAGGTTGTGGTCGCGGACATCGGCCTTGGGCCTGTCACGGCGAACCTGTTCGAAAACGCCCCCGAACTGTGGTCGGTGAAATTCCCCTGGCCGAACGTCAACGCCTACAAACAAGCCCGCGGGCGGCTGATCGTGGTCAGCGGCGAGGCGTGGAGCACGGGCGCCGCGCGTCTGGCGGCGCGGGCGGGCTTGCGGATCGGCGCTGGCCTGGTCACGCTCTACTCGCCCCCCGAGGCCCTGATCGTCAACGCCGCGCATCTCGAAGCGGTGATGTTGCGCGGGTTCGAGACCGAAGGCGAATTGGAAAGCGCGGCCTCCAATGTGGAGGCAGTGGTCATCGGACCGGCGGCCGGCGTGAGCGAGGCGACGCTTTCGAATGTGCTCGCCCTGGCCCGGACCGGCGCGGCGCTGGTGCTGGACGCCGATGCGATCAGCGTCTTTCGCGATGACCCGAGCGAGCTCTTCTCGGTGCTCGACCGCGACGATGTCCTCACACCACACACGGGCGAGTTCGGGCGCCTGTTCCCCGGCCTGCTGGCCGCGGAGCCGGAACGGATCTCGGCCGTCCGCGCCGCCGCCGCCAAAGCCCAGGCCGTGGTCTTGCTGAAGGGTCCGGACACTGTCATCGCCGCGCCTGACGGGCGCGCGGCGGTCAATCTCAACGGGGCGCCATGGCTCGCCACCGCCGGCGCGGGCGACGTTCTGGCCGGCTTCATCGGCGGCCTGGTGGCGCAGGGCATGGACAGTTTCGAGGCCGCGTGCGCCGGCGTCTGGATCCACGCCGCATGCGCCCAAGCCTTCGGACCAGGCTTGATCAGCGAGGATTTGCCCGATCTCTCGCCCGGGGTATTGAATCGCCTTTACGCCCGAGTCGCTGGCTAACGGGCGATGTGAAACTGACGAGCATCGAGATGATCAAAGCCCCGCGCGCGCCGTTCCTGAGCCTGCTTGCCGCCGTCGTTCTGGCCCTGAGCGCGCCGGCGGCCCTGGCCAGGGTTCATCACCATCACACGACGGTCACGCACCACCATACGACGACGCATCATCACACGGCGATCAGCCACCATCACACGACGATCCGCCACCACCACACGACGATCACCCACCACCACGGCGCGGTTTCCCATCATCGTCATTCCAGCCGCGCCTCCTCGAAGTCTCGCGCGCGTCACCACCACGGAACGGCCGTGCATGAGCACGCTCGCCACGAACACAGTGGCCGAGCCCGCGGCCATTCGAGCCGCCACTCGGGGATCCATCGGCACGCCCAGCTCTGCCAACAGGTGATGATCCACGGCCATTGGACCAGCCGCTGTCGCTAGCGCCGTAGGCGGCGGGCGCCTCATAAGTCGGCGGCCATGTGCGGCATAGCGGGCGCCTTCGGCTATCCTCCGGACTCGGCGACCGAGGCGGTTGGCCGCATGCTGCGCGTGCTCGCCCATCGCGGCCCCGACGACGAGGGTGTGTGGCGGGAGGGCGAGGCCTGTCTCGGCCAGCGCAGGCTATCGATCATCGATGTCTCGCCGGCCGGCCATCAGCCGATGCAATCGGCCTGCGGCCGCTATGTGATCACCCTCAATGGCGAGATCTACAACTACCGCGACCTGCGCGCCGATCTCGAGGCCGAGGCGAGCGTCAGCTGGCGCGGCCATTCCGACTCCGAGGTATTCCTCGAAACCATCGCCCGATATGGAGTGGAACAGGCCCTGAGCCGCGCCAAGGGGATGTTCGCCTTCGGTCTGTGGGACCGGCGGACACGCACCGCATGGCTCGCGCGCGACCGCATGGGCGAAAAGCCGCTCAGCTACGCCGCCGATGGCGACAGCCTGGCCTTCGCCTCGGAACTGACAGCGCTCGAAACCTTGCCGGACCTTTCCCCCGAACTCTCGCCGGCCGCCCTCGGCGCCTATTTCCGCTACGGCTACGTGCCCGCGCCACTGTCGATCCGCGCCGGGGCGAGGAAGCTCGAACCGGGCGGCCTGCTGGTCTGGCGACAAGGCAGCGAACCGGTCGTCGGCAGCTACTGGCGGCTCGAGGAGGCGATCGAAGCTGGGCGGCGCGACCGATTTGCCGACGAGGCGGAGGCGGCCGACGCCTTGGACGGCGTTCTGCGCCGGGCTGTCAGCCGGCAGATGATCTCGGATGTGCCGCTGGGCGCGTTTCTTTCCGGCGGCATCGATTCCTCCCTGGTCACCGCGGTCATGCAGTCATTGTCGTCGACGCCCATCCGCACCTTCACGCTCGGCTTCGAATCGCCCGAGTTCAACGAGGCCGAGCACGCGCGCGCCGTGGCCCGCCACATCGGCGCCGACCATACGGAGCACATCGTCACCGCCGCCGACGCCCAGGCGATCGCCCCCCGCCTTGGCGGTCTCTATGACGAACCGTTCGCGGATTCCTCGCAGATCCCCGCCTGCATGATCAGCCAGATGGCCAGGGCGCATGTGAAGGTGTGCCTGACCGGCGATGGGGGCGATGAGATGTTCGGCGGCTATGTCCGCTACCCTGGCGTCGCGCGGCTGTGGCGGGCGATGCGGCGAACGCCGGGCCGACGCCTGGCGGGAAGGGCGCTGCGGGCCGCGCCGCTGGCCGCCCTGGAGCGCGGCATGGGCTGGCTGGGACCCTTGGCCCGGCGCTATGCGTCCAGGGGCGCGCTCGGCCCAAGCCTGCGCCGCGCGGGCGGCTGGCTCACCGCCGACACGCGCGAGGCCCTGTTCGAGGCGACCATGACTGTGTGGCCGGCGCCTGGACCCCAGTTGGCGCGCTCCGACGACGGGCCGGTGTCGTGGCGGCCTCCGGCGCCGGCCTTCGACAACGACCTCGAACCCATGCTGTGGCGCGACGCGGTCGACTATCTTCCGGGCGACATCCTGGCCAAGGTCGATCGGGCGGCCATGGCCGTGGGTCTGGAGACTCGCGCCCCGCTGCTCGACGCCGATGTGGTCGCGCTCGCCTGGCGAACCCCGCCGGCGATGAAAGTGCGCGGAAGCGAGACCAAGAGCCTGGTCCGCAAAGTCCTGGCCCGCTACGTGCCGCCCGCCCTGACAGAGCGGCCGAAGGTCGGCTTCACCGTGCCGCTGAGCGAGTGGCTGACGGGAGAGCTGCGCCCATGGGCGCTCGATCTGATCGATCCGGCGCTCATCAGGCGTCAGGGCGTGCTCGACGCGGCCAAGCTCGAAGCGGCCTGGCGCGGTCTCGAAGCCGGGGACAGCGGCCTTGGACCGCCGATCTGGTCGGTGCTGATGTTCCAGGCGTGGCTGGCGGCCAGGACTTGAAGCCTGGCCACGCAGTCGTCAGTCTCGCGCGATGCGCTTTCTGATCACCGGCAGCGCCGGCTTCATCGGCTTCCACCTGGCGCGACGGCTGCTGGAGGAAGGTCATGAGGTCGCCGGCCTCGATGGATTCACGCCCTACTACGACGTAGGCCTCAAGCGCGCGCGCCACGCTCTTCTAAAAGACTTCCCCGCCTTTTCGGAAGAGATCCTCATGCTGGAGGATGCGGCCGCTCTCCAGCGCGTGGCCGAGGCCCATCGTCCGGAAGTCATCGTCCACCTGGCGGCCCAGGCTGGGGTTCGTCACAGCGTCGAAGATCCGCGCGCCTACATCGAGAGCAATGTGGTCGGGACCTTCAATGTGCTGGAGGCCGCGCGCGCGCTGGATGTCCGCCACCTGCTCATCGCCTCGACAAGTTCCGTATACGGAGATCGCGCGGACGTTCCGTTCCACGAAAACGACCGGGTCGCCTTTCCGCTGTCTCTCTATGCCGCCACCAAGGGCGCGGGTGAGTTGCTTTCACACAGTTACAGCCATCTGTGGGGCTTGCCGACGACAGCGTTCCGCTTTTTCACGGTCTATGGTCCCTGGGGTCGCCCGGACATGGCGCTGTTCAAGTTCGTACACGGAATACTGAACGGCCAGGCGATCGACGTCTACAACGACGGCGAGATGGAGCGGGACTTCACCTACGTGTCGGACCTGGTCGAGGCCGTCCGGCGTCTGGTCGACCGGCCGCCGGAACAGGGCAAGCCCGTTGCGGGCGATTCGCTCAGTCCGGCCGCGCCGTGGCGCTTGGTCAACATCGGCCGGGGCGCGCCCGTCAAGCTCATGGACTTCATCGCCGAGACCGAGCGGGCGCTCGGGCGGCGGGCCATAGTCAATTTCCAGGCCATGCAGCCGGGCGACGTGAAGCGCACCTTCGCCGATGCAACGCTGCTGGAGACGCTGACCGGCTACCGGCCGTCCACGCCACTGAGCGAGGGCGTGGCGGCCTTCTGCGCCTGGTACGAGGCCTACTTCGGTCCGACAGCGCCGTCGAAGGGCGACCAAAAGGTGAGCGGCAGCCGCATATCGCGCGAGACGTGACGAAAGGTCTCAAGCTTTCGTTGTGGCGCAACGGGTTGACACTTCACGGCGCCCGGTCGAAAGGTGGCGGGGTTGCAGGGGTGAAAAGCGGTGACGGGCGGGCGACTGGAAGGTGGGCTGTGGTCGAAACCGTTCGCGATGACTTCGGCGTGAATGTCCTGGCGGGGGCGCCCTCGCCATGACCTCGCACAATCCCCTGACATTCCTCGAAGACGCGTCCGAATACCCGTCTCCGGCGGTCGATGAGACCTTGGAGGCCGGCGCGAAGCGTCTTGCCGGAAGTCCCGCCAAGCGGCTCCTGGATGTCCTCGGCGCGACGATCGGCATGGTGATCCTGTCGCCGATATTGCTCGCGGTCGGAGCGCTGCTTTGGGCCGAAAGCGGCGCCTGGCCGATATTTCGGCAAGAACGCACGGGGCTGCTGGGTCAAACCTTTGTGATCTATAAGTTCCGCACGATGCGCGTGTGCGAGGACCGCAGCGATGTGGTGCAGGCGATCCGGAACGATGCCCGCGTCACCCCCATCGGAGGGTTCCTGCGCCGCACGAGCATCGACGAGCTGCCGCAATTGTGGAACGTGTTGCGCGGCGAGATGTCACTCGTCGGACCCAGGCCCCACGCCGTGGTCCACGACGCCCACTACTCGGCGCTGATCCCCGATTACAATGGCCGCTTCCTGACCAAGCCGGGCCTGAGCGGTCTTGCCCAGGTGGCCGGCTTCCGCGGTCGGACGCCCCAGCCGGGCGACATGGCGGCGCGGGTCGACAAGGATCTGGAATACATCCGCCGCTGGTCGCCGTGGCTGGACCTGGAGATATTGCTGAGGACCCCGTTCGTCCTGACCTTCCACCCCATGGCCTATTGAGGCCGGAGCAGGGCCCCAGCCCGCTCGAACACTGCCTCGAACATCGGCGCCGTCAGCCGCCCGGTGTTGGTGTTGAGGCGAGAGCAATGATAGCTGCCGATCAGGCGATATCGTCCGACCACGGATTCCACGCCGTGCCCGCTTTGGCGGGCGCCCTTGACGCCCAGGGCGCGCAGGACATTGCGGTGGGCGACGCCGCCAAGGGCGACGATCACCTCCAGGCGCGGCAGCGCCGCGATGCGCGCGGCGAGGAAGGACCTGCATGTGGCCTCTTCCGCCGGCAGAGGCTTGTTGCCCGGCGGAGCGCAGCGCACGGCGTTGGTGATCATGCAGGCCACCAGGCGCAGCCCGTCGGCTGGGTCGGCGCCATAACGGCCTTCGGCGAAGCCGGTCTTGAGCAGGGTCTGGTAGAGCAGCACGCCGGCGAAATCGCCGGTGAAGGGGCGGCCGGTACGGTTGGCGCCCGACTTGCCCGGCGCCAGACCGACCACGAGGAGGCGCGCGTCGAGATCGCCGAACGAAGGCGCGGGGCCGTTGAACCACTCCGGATGCTCCACGCGGTTGGCCGCGCGATAGGCGACCAGCCTCGGGCAGAGCGGGCAATCGCGCGGCGGCTCGGCCCCCGATGTGGCCGTCCGCCTCGATTCATCATTCCTTGCGCGCAAACCGGGGCCTCTTGACGCGGTCCGACGATCCCAGCTGGCTCGACGACGCGGCGGTCATCGGCCTGGGATCGAATCTCGCCGGCGAGTATCGGTCGAGCGCGGCGTTGCTGGAAGCGGCCGTGAAGCGTCTGGCCGACCTCGGCCTTGCGATCCGCGCCCGGTCGTCCTGGTGGCGCTCGTCGGCGTGGCCCGATCCGTCGGATCCGCCGTTTCTGAACGGCGTGGCGCTCGCCGCCACCGACTTGCCGCCGCACGCGGCGTTGGATCTGCTGCACCGGGTCGAGCGCGAGTTTGGCCGCCGCCGAGGCGTCAACGCGCCGCGCACCCTCGATCTCGATCTCATCGCCCACGGTCGCCAGAGAATCGACGCCGACGGACTCGTCCTGCCCCATCCGCGCGCCCAGGAACGTCGCTTTGTCATGGGGCCCCTGGCTGAGATCGCCCCCGGCTGGCGACATCCGGTCAGCGGCGAGACCGCCTCCGCCCTGGCCGCGCGCGCGACGGTTGGCGCGGACGCGAGGGCAACGGGTAATGCGGCGTTGCACAAAAGGGCCCGAAACGCTATCTAGGACCCCACGACTTCCCAACAATCCGTGAGACTTCATGGCCCGCGTCACTGTCGAAGACTGCGTTACCCGCGTCCCCAACCGCTTCAACCTCATCCTACTGGCGGCCAACCGGGCGCGCGCCATCGCCGCCGGCGGCCCGCTGCTCGTTGACCGCGACAATGACAAGAACCCCGTCGTCGCCCTGCGCGAGATCGCCGACGACCTGGTCGATCCGGACGAGCTGCGCGAGACGGTGATCACCAGCCTGCAGCGCGTGGACGAACACTCCGAGGCCGAGGAAGAGGCCGAGACCCTGGCCCTGCTGGCCGATCCGACCCACTCGCGGATGAGCGAGCAGGAGCTGGTGCGCGCCCTGCAAAGCGACCGCGATGGCGGTCAGGAGGAGCGCTACTGAGTCTCGAACATCAAGAGACTCTCACGCCCAAGGCGACGCCGCCTCCCGTCGCCCCGTCCACCTTGTCGCCGCCCAAGCCGGCCAAGCCGGACCCGCGCAAGTTCCTACGCCAGTATGAGCTGATCGACCGCGTCCGCGCCTATGATCCCAGCGCCGACGAGGCGCTGCTCAATCGCGCCTACGTCTACGCCATGCGCATGCACGGCTCGCAGATTCGCGCCTCGGGCGATCCCTATTTCGCCCATCCGATCGAAGTCGCCGGCATTCTCACCGACTACAAGCTCGATACGGCGACGATCGTCACCGCCCTGCTGCATGACGTGATCGAGGACACCGAGGCGCAGAAGGCGGATGTCGACCGTCTGTTCGGCCTTGAGATCGGAGAACTGGTCGAGGGTGTCACCAAGCTTTCCCGCCTGGAGGCGACGGCCGACCACAAGCGTCAGGCCGAGAACCTGCGCAAGTTCATCCTGGCCGTCTCGAAGGACGTGCGCGTGCTGCTGGTCAAGCTGGCCGACCGGCTGCACAACATGCGCACTCTGCACTTCATCGCCAGCGCGGCCAAGCGCGAGCGCATCGCCCGCGAGACGCTCGATATCTACGCCCCCCTCGCCCGCTCCATCGGCTGCCACCGCATCTGTTCGGAGCTGGAGGAGCTGGCCTTCAGCCATCTCAATCCCGTGGCCCGCGACGCCATCATCCGCCGGCTCGACGCCCTGCGCGCGCGCCAGGGCAAGTCGGTGGCCCTGGTCAGCGAGGAGATCGTCAAGAAGCTCGATGACGCCGGGATCGCCGCGCGCGTCGTCGGCCGCGAGAAAAATCCGTTCTCGATCTGGCGCAAGCTGCAGCGCAAATCGCTGGGCTTCGCCCAGCTATCCGACATCTACGCCTTCCGCGTGATCGTCGATTCCGAGGAGGACTGCTACCGCGCGCTCGGCGTCATCCACCGGGCGTGGTCGGTGGTGCCTGACCGGTTCAAGGACTTCATCTCGACGCCCAAGCGCAACAACTATCGCTCGATCCACACGACGGTGGTCGGTCCGCGCGCGGCGCGCATCGAGATGCAGATCCGCACCGAGATCATGGACCTGGTGGCCGAGCAGGGCGTGGCCGCGCACTGGCGCTACAAGAACGAGACCTATGGCTTCGATCCGGAAGCCGCGGCCGAGGCCGGCTCCGACCCGCTCGAGAACCTGCGCCAGCTGGTCCAGGTCCTGGATCAGGGCGGCGACGCGGAAGATCTCCTGGAACACGCCAAGATGGAGATGTTCCTCGACCAGGTGTTCGTGTTCACGCCCAAGGGCAAGCTGATCAGCCTGCCGGCCGGCGCCATGCCGCTCGATTTCGCCTACGCCGTGCACAGCGACATTGGCGACAGCTGCATCGGGGTGAAGGTCAATGGCGAGCTTCGGCCGCTGCGCACCGCGCTGCAGAACGGCGATGTGATCGAGGTCATCCGCGGGCCCAAGGCGGCGCCGCCGCCCGACTGGCGCGGCCTGACGGTGAGCGGCCGCGCGCGCTCGGCGATCCGCCGGCTCATCCGCCAGACGGAGAAGGAGGAGTTCCAGCGTCTCGGCCGCACGACTCTGGAAGAGACGTTTGGCCGCGCCGGCAAGAACCTGGCCGAGGTTTCGCTGCGTCCGGCGCTGGACCGGTTCGCGGCCGCCGGCGAGGCCGAGCTGATGGACGCGGTCGGCCGCGGCCGGGTCACGCCCACCCAGGTGCTGGAGGCCGTGTTCCCGGGCCTGAAGGACACCGAACGGAAAGCCGCCACCGCGCGTCGGCGCATCGAGGACGGCCAGGGGGCGCACTTCTACGTCCAGGGCGGCGGCCTGACGCCGGGGGTCGTGCTGCATTTCATGCCGTGCTGCGATCCCATGCCGGGCGACCGCATCGTCGGCATCGTCGAAAAGGACAAGGGCCTGGCGGTACACACCATCGATTGCCCGGTGCTGGCCACGTTCGAGGATCGCGAAGAGCTGTGGCGTGACCTTCAATGGACGCCGGAGGCGGAGCGCAACACCCTCTCCGACGCGCGCCTGCGGGCCACGGTGCGTGACGCGCCGGGCGTGCTCGGCCAGATCTGCACCATCATCGGCGAGGCGGGCGGCAACATCATCGGCATCAACCTGCGCCACCGCCATTCCAATTTCTTCGACGCCGACTTCGATGTCGAGGTCAAGGACGCCAGGCACCTGACGCACATCGCCGCGGCCTTGCGCGCCTGTCCGAGCGTGGAGACGGTCGATCGCGCTCAGGGGTGAGGGCTGTTTGCCGCTCAAGCCATCTCGGCTATGTGACGGCGCATGACCAACGACGAGGTGCTCGAGGAATTCCGCCAGGCGGGGGCCCTGCGCGAAGGCCATTTCGTGCTCTCCTCTGGCCTGCATTCGGGCGTCTTCCTGCAGAAGAACCTGGTGTTCATGCACCCTGAGCGGTGCGAGCGCCTGTGCCGAGCCTTGGCGCGGAAGATCACGGTCGAGGTGGGCCCGGTCGACATCTGCGTCTCGCCGGCGGTGGGCGGGATCATTCCTGGCTATGAGACGGCCCGCCACCTCGGCGTCGCCTCGATCTATCTCGAGCGCGAGGGCGGGGCCCTGAAGTTTCGCCGCGGCTTCCATCTCGAGCCCGGCGCGCGCGTTGCCATGGTCGAGGACATCGTCTCCACCGGCCTGTCCTCGCGCGAGTGCGTCGAGGCGATCCGCGCGGCCGGTGGTCAGGTGGCGTGCGCCGCCTGCATCGTCGACCGTTCGGGCGGGCGGGCCGACAGCGGCGCGCCGATGATCGCCCTGGCGCGGCTGGACGTGCCGGCGTGGCCGGCCGACGCGCTGCCGCCCGAACTTGCCGCCATCCCGGCCGAGGACCCGGGCAGTCGGAGACTGTCGGCGTGAGCGGCCGGCCGCGCCTGGGCGTGAACATCGATCACGTGGCCACCATCCGCAACGCGCGCGGCGAGGCCGATCCGGATCCGGCGCGGGCGGCGGAGATCGCCATGGCCGCCGGCGCCGACGGCATCACGGCCCACCTGCGCGAGGATCGCCGCCACATCTCCGACGCCGACATCGACACGCTGGCGGGGCTGGCGCGGCGTCGGGGCAAGCCGCTGAACCTCGAGATGGCGGTGACTCCAGAGATGGAGGCGATCGCGCTGGCGCACCGGCCGCACGCCGCCTGCC